>CANBUA010000422.1 GCA_947372535.1 Burkholderiales bacterium | reverse complement strand
GATGCACGCGCAGCCTGATGCACCAGGAGCGAAGCGACCACCGTGATGGCGCAGCTGCCATAGAGGGCGATTTTGGGCATGGCCGCCATGGCCAAGCGAATTTGCTCCCCCTTGATCTCCTGCTCGTCCACCGACGGCGAGGTCAAGTGAGGCGCCGCAGGCACTTGCGTGCCATTCACGGCTCGGCTCCTGTGCTGTGGCACAGCGGCACGTGCGTCGCCAGCAGCCAGGCCGCCACACCCTCACGGCAAAAGAAGTGATCGTCCATCATCGAGGCATGCATGGTTGGCGCACATCGCTGGTTGAAGCCGCACCGCACCCGAGGCTGAAGGCGGGCGCCCTGGTCAACCATGATAGATGGGGGCACCGCGTTTGCCCCTAAACCTGTGGCCAGCCAATGGCTTATGGCGGGGCCTCTGCCCCGGACGTGTGGCGAGACATCCGGCCTCTTGAGTGCGTTGGCTGCCCTGGCCAGAATTGACACCGCAAAACGTCGTGACGCAGGCCATCGACTCAAGGGAGGTGACATGAATGAGGTCGATTTCGACACCGTGGTGGCTGGCTTTTATGAAGCCGCCGCAGAACGGAGCCCCTGGGATGCGCCACTGACCCAGGTCGCTGGCATGTTCGACTCCTGGTGTGTGCAGCTCATGGGCGTGCAGCGCAACCGGGGCCAGATGGCCTTCAGCTTCGAGGTCGGCGCCCTGCCAGCGCAGGCGGGGCTTGACTACCTGTGCCACTACCACCTGACGGACCCCAGGTCGGCCCTGCTGATGAACCTCGGGCCAGGCGAGTGGGTCAATTGCCACGAGCACTTCGATGAGGATTTCGTGGCCGGCAGCCCGTTCTACCAGGACTTCCTCATCCCCCATGGCGGGCGATACGCCAGCGGCACCAAGCTGTACCAAGACGACCAGTTGGCCGTGATCTGGGGCATTCACCGGGGCGCCGGCCGCCGGCCGTTCAACACTTTCGAACTGGGTTTGCTCAAACGCCTGTCGGGGCACCTGGCCAAGGCCACCCAGATCTACGTTCAAAGCCGCACACAGGGCCGGCAGGTGCGGACGGGGCTGGAGCTGCTGGCCAGGCTGCCTCAGCCAGTACTGCTGGTGGACTCGTGGCGCTACATCGTGTACGCCAATGAAGCCGCACAGGCCTCACTGGCCGCGTCCAACGCACTGTGCAACCGGGGCGGCATGCTGGTGGCGGTCACCACGCAAGACGACACGAGGCTGACCGCGGCACTGCGGGGCCTGGGCCTGCACGGCACCGAGCAGGCTGTGTTGCCCGGCACCACGGCTGCGCGCGTGGTGCTGCGCCTGGACGGCCGGCTTCAACACCCACATCTGGTGGTGATGCAGGCCGTGCGCCCCGAAGCCACGTTGGCGTCGTTCGCTGACCAGGCCCTGGCCATGGTGACGGTCCATGACCTGAACCTGCGCGTGAAGGTTGACCCCGGGCTGGTGGCCGCGGCCTGGGGCCTGACCCCTGCGGAATCCCGTGTGGCCTGTGGCCTGGCGCAAGGTTTGACCACCGAGGCCATGGCACAGGCTTTTGGGGTGTCCCGAACCACCGTCAGAACGCAAACCCAGTCCGTGTTGAACAAGACAGGCGCCGCCCGCCAGGCAGACCTGGTGAGCCTGCTGGCGGCCTTGGGGCACTCGGTGCCACACCGGACCTGACAACCCCTGCATGTGGGTGCCCTGTCGCCAGCGATCTCTTTCCGATCTCCTTCCCATCTCCTTCATTTGCACGATGTGCCAGCAGCCGCCCGGTGCGATCCTCCGGCCCAATCATCATCCCCAGGAGTTCACACATGTCAGTCAAACAGAACGGACGCAAGGCAACCCAGCACCTGCCACCGGCCTTGGCGGTCACCACCCTGATGTCCATGCTGGGCACCCCTGCCTTGGCCGCATCCGACCTGCTGACCGATGGCAGCTTTGAAGCCCACCCGGCCACCACCGCCGTGCCAAACGGCACAGCCGAGCTCATCAACAAGCTGGGCACCTTGCCCGGAGGCGGCTGGCAAGTCGATGCCCTGGACGGTGGCCCCATTTTGCTCAAGGGCAACGCCTACCTGATCGACGGCGTGCAGACCCCGCTGGGCCCGGCCGATGGCCTGCAGTACCTGTACCTGAGCAACGGCGGCATCGGTGGCACGCGGATCATCCAGGGTGTGTCGCTGACACCGGGGCTGTACACGCTCACCTTTGCAATAGGCGGTTGGGCCCTGACGAACCAGACCTATCAGCCCACCCTCGATGTCTTGGTCAGCGGCGCCACGGGCAGCTTGCTGAGCGTGCAAGAAGTGGGCATGAAGTTCGACGGTTTGACGACCACCCTGCCCTCGCCCGCCTGGAAAGCCGTCACCGAACAGTTCGCAGTTGCCACCGCAGGCACCTACAGCCTCAGTTTTGAGGTGGCCAGCAACGGCATCAACAACTTCGCCACGCTGGCCGGATGCCTGGCGCTGGCGCGCCTCGTGCGGGGCCAGCAACAGGCCAGGCCCTGATCACCCTTCATGGAGCAAACCATGCAACACCCCTTCATCTCATTCGGGCGCGCCTTGCTGACGACGTTGACGGCCATGATGGCGCTTCATACGCCGGCCGCGATGGCCACGCCCGCCCTCCAGCCCTATGACCAGGTCCTGGTGTTCGGCGACTCCAATGCCGATGTCGGCCGCCGGCTGGCACTAGAGGGCATCCCCGCGTCGCCCTACTTCCAGGGGCGGCACTCGAACGGGCCCTTGGCGGTGGAATACCTTGCGGCCGCCCTGGGCCAGTCGCTGGTGGCCACGGGCCCGCAGGCCACCGATTTCGCGGTGGGTGGGGCCTTGAGCGGCACGGGCAATGTCGACACCTCGCGCAATAACGTGCTGGCCCCAACCGGGCTGCTGGACCAGGTTCAGTCTTTTGCCGATCAGAACCTGCAAGCCGGCGTGGGGGCCGACGCCAACGCCCTGTATTTCATCTGGAGCGGCGCCAACGACCTGAGCCAATGCGGCGGCGCCGCTTGCAATCTGAGCCAGTTGAGCGCCATCACCGGCAAGCTCGACCAGGCCATGGCCAGGCTGTCGTCCTTGGGCGCGCAGCACTTCATGCTGGTCAACAACTACGGCAGCAACGCGGGCGCGCAAAGCTTCAACGCCTTGCTGGCCACCGAGGCGCAAGGGCTCAAGGCCGCAGGCACAAACATCGTCTTGTTTGACGCGGCCGCTGTGGTGGCCCAGATGCGTGCCGCAGGCAACCCCTACGGCTTCACCGTCACCTCGGCCGCATCGCCTTGCTACACCGGCAACCTGGCTGGCACCACCGGCACGACCTGCACCAACCCGCAAGACCACGTGACCTGGGACACCAATGGGCATTTGACGGCGCATGCCCAGCAGATACTGGGCCAGGCCATGGCGCAGGCCGCTGGCATCAGCCCGGTGCCGGAGCCCGCCTCCATGGCCCTGCTCGCCAGCGGGGTGATGGCCTTGTGGTGGCCTGCCAGGCGCAGGGGCAAGCACCTGGCTGTGGCTGCTGCCCTGGCCTGCACGGGCATGGCCCAGGCCACGGTGTACACCAACAAGGCCGACTTCCTGGCCGCGGTCGCGGTGTCTCAGACCATCAATTTTGACCACCTCATCGGGACGCCGGCCTACCCTCAAAACTATGCCGGCGGCACCGGGTATCAGTCCAATTCCAGCACGGGGATCCATGTCGGTACGCTGGATTTCCTGGGCTCCACCGACAA
>CANBUA010000421.1 GCA_947372535.1 Burkholderiales bacterium | reverse complement strand
CCCGGCAGGGCCCTCGGGCCCTGCCGGGCAACTGCGTCATCTCTGACGTTCAAGCATTGCTGTTCCTGCTCCATCTGATGCTCCTTGCATGAGATGGGTGGGGAAAATTCAAATGCCACAAGTGGGGATTATTGGACGACCACTGACACTTCGACGCACCGCTGGCCTGCAGCCCCCATGCGATCTGCTCGGGGCTCCACTTGCGCGACAGCAGCACCCTCACCCAGCTCCAGATTTCCTCCCGAAATCTGCTGCCTCGGCGGCATCTTCGCCTTCGTGCCACAGCGTAGTCCTGCGCCTTCGACGGACGGTACGCGCCATCGTGCGTCGTCGAGTTTCTGCGCAACTCCCGACTCAACGTCGAGGCACTTCTGCCCATCTCCAAAGCAACGCTGCGCAGCGTCTCTCCGCTACGCATTCGCCTGAAAATGAAGTATCGTTCTGCTTCAGTGAGGTGGTGATATCCCATGTGTGCAACCCCAATCTTGCCGGAGAGAGGAAGCTCAAGTATCACCGCCTCACCCCCATTCAATTCAGGTGTTGCACTTCGGATGTCAATCCGCGGGCCATGCAGACCGGGGCATTGAGTACGCAGCACTTGTTTTCAATGCCAAACTCCGACAGCATGGCTTCATCCAGTGCATGAATCGAACTGCCCCCATGTACAACAAGTCAGTGTGCCCCTGGTTGACCATATCCAGTTCCGCAAGCAAAAAATCTGGCATTCCAGCCTGAATCAATGCTTCGCAAATCCGCCCCCAACCCATTCGTCAGGCCTCAACAAGAAAGACAATCCACATGATTATCGCGTCAAGCATAGCCACAGCCCTGGTTGCGATTCTGCACACCTACTTCATGATCCTGGAGATGTTCTTATGGACAAAGCCAGCAGGCAGAAAAGCCTTCAAGCTAACCCAAGAACAAGCGGAATCCACCAAAGTTTTGGCTGCCAACCAGGGCTTGTACAATGGATTCATTGCTGCAGGGCTGTATTGGGGCATTTATCTTGGCGTCGCAGGCATGCAAATCAAGATATTCTTTTTAGGCTGCGTGCTTGTTGCGGGCATCTATGGCGCCGCAACCGTCAGCAGAAATATATTTTTCATCCAAGGCCTTCCAGCAGTGATTGCCTTGGCCATGTTGCTGCTTGGATGAATTAACAGTACTCGCATGTGGTGTCTGCCATCCCGTCCACTTGCTTCGATGCTCATGCATCGTCGCTGACCAGTGGAGACACGCATGCGACGCGCCTTCTGATACTCGGTCCATGACATCCTGCCAGTCGCCACGCTGGATGCGCTTCGCTGTGACGCCCACCTTGGCACAGCATGAGTTCTTCGTGAAGCATGGGTATCTCTCAGCCTTTTATGTGTCGCCTTGGCCAACCTTTGTGCCTAGGCCACATTGTTCCGCAATCGTGCAAACTGGACTGGGCTATGAGAACACGCTGAATCCCGACGGGGGTCACGAAGTCCGGTTGCTTCAAGTCAGACGATCCCAGACTGACCTGTGCCTTGACGAGGATGGCGGTTGAAGCATGGGCCAGAACAACCCGTTGATGGCCTCAGCCCGTGCGTTGTCCTGGCTGCCCACTTCAGAGCCCAATGAAGGCGCCATACCAGCCCCGGACAATCCCCCTTCTGGCCGAACCGATGGGCATCACACGCCCAGGCATTCTGAAAAATTTCTGATTGCTTCTACTTGACATCCCCAATGGCCATGGCAAATTTCAGGCACACCAGCTTCTTGCAAACACCGCACTCATCTCACTCGAATTGGAATTCGCACAGGATCCGCCATGCAAATCACCGTTGAAACCACCGTCCAGGCCCCCATCGAGCTCATCTGGCAAGCCTGGACCACGCCGGAAGACATCAAGCAATGGAACGCGGCATCCAGTGATTGGCACACCACGCAAGCCTCGGTCGATCTGCGCGTGGGCGGACATTTTTCGTCCCGCATGGAAGCCAAGGATGGCAGCATGGGCTTCGATTTCGCCGGCACGTACACCGCAGTTCAGCCACATCAATTGATCACATGTGCTTTCGGCGAACGCACGATGAAGGTGGCGTTCATTGCGGGGCCCAAGGGCGTCACCGTGCGCGAGACCTTTGACGCCGAGCCCACACATTCCGAAGAACAACAGCGCGCGGGCTGGCAAGCCATCCTGGACAATTTCGCCCGACACGTGTTGAACAAGGTTCGTGGCTGAACGCGAACATGTCGCCGCAGCTTCAAGCGTTCGCGCTCACCTGTACAGCACGGTTCACCCAAATCGTGCAAGGGGCCCGCTTAGATTGATGCAAGGCAAGCACCCTGGCCTGACAAAAGCGCACTCTGACCACGGGAAGTCGGCGAGGCTGGCAAGCCCAACCGCCTGTCGATCAAGCCATGACCAAGTTGGACTTCAAGCTCACGCTCAAGGATTTGTACCAGGCGTCTGCCAAAGGCGTGACGACCGTGAACGTGCCCGCCATGAATTTTCTCATGATTGATGGCGAGGGAGACCCCAACACCACTCCCGCCTACACGGAAGCCATTGAGGCGTTGTTCGCCGTGTCCTACGCGGCCAAGTTCTTGCTCAAGAAGGGCCCGGCAGGCATCGACTATGGGGTGATGCCGCTGGAAGGCCTGTGGTGGGTCGATGACATGTCCCGCTTTTCCACCCAGGACAAGTCCAACTGGCTGTGGACCGCGATGGTCATGCAGCCAGAGGTGGTGTCGGCAGAGTTGATCGAACGCGCCATCGCGGAATCGGCAGCAAAAAAACACTTGCCGGCCTTGACCCGCCTTCGGTTCGAATGTTTCGAAGAAGGGCTCTGCGCGCAATTGCTGCATGTTGGGCCGTTTTCTGCCGAAGGCCCCACCATCGAGCGCGTGCATGAGCACATCGGCCAGCAGGGCATGTTGACAGGCAAGCACCATGAAATCTACCTGTCGGACATCCGCAGAGCCGATCCTTCGAAGTGGAAGACCATCGTCCGGCAGCCTTTCGTGGCCAATGCCAAGATCGCCTGATCCACCGAACATGTGGTGCCAGCACAGCCATGTCTCGCGGCGTTGGCCCACAACTGATGTATCGTGAGCCGACTACGAAAGGATGTTTGACATGGCCAAGCCCAATTACCAGTTCGAAAAGCGCCAGCGCGAACAGGACAAGAAGAAGAAGAAGGCTGAAAAAGCCCAACGCAAGTCAATGGCCTCCGATGCGCCTGCAGCCCCGCTCGACGCTGAGCCTCACAAGGAAGCCGAGGCGTCCGGCCAGTAGGTCAGGCATGCCGACCAAGTCCGGAATCCCTGGGACATTGACGTCGCACACGACGATGGCAGCTCATTTTGTCGCTGAGCGCCAGTTGCCCCCATCACCTTGCGAAGCGCTCATGAGAAACTGGCGCATCGGCACCGCGCGCCACAGGGGCGTGGCGGTGACCGTGACCACAAGGAAGGAATGACCATGGGACTTCTGGATTCGATTGCTGGCCAGGTTCTGGGCTCACTGGGCAACGGCGGCGCAAGCAATGCAGCGCCCGGTGGGTTGATGGACGTTGTCGGTGGCCTCTTGAACAATCACCCGGGTGGCATTTCGGGCTTGATCACGACCTTCGAGCAAAACGGCCTGGGCCACATCGTGGCCTCGTGGGTCGGCACCGGACAAAACCTCCCCATCTCCGCCGATCAGTTGCAATCGGTGCTGGGCAACGAGCAGGTGCAAGCCATCGCTCAGAAACTGGGCTTGTCCACGCAAGACATCTCCAGCCATCTGGCCAACCTGCTGCCCCAGGTGGTGGATCAGGTCACCCCTGGCGGTACAGTGCCCGAGGGCAACGCCCTGGGCGGCTTGTTGGGCGCATTGAAGGGCCTCGGCATCTGAATTGAAACGGGCAGGCCGCATGCCATTCATTGGCCTCTCTCGCCTGCCCCGCCCCACCGTTCTGGCGCGCCCCTTAACGGGGCAAAGGGCACCCAACTCTCCATCTTTGGAAAGCCACCAAACTTACAGGTTGGTGGCTTTCCTGCGCCATGTGGGTTGCCCCTTCGCCGAACACGCGGTCAGGCAATTGCGAGCCTGGGCGCCCGCACATCCCGACGTGGCCACCTTTGTGGTGAGCCACGGAGACAACGCCGTCACCAGGCCATGGACCACCAAGGTCGGAGGCCTGGGCACCTTGCATCTGGTGCGCGGCTCGCCGCGGACGCTGTACGCCCAGTGGGGCCTGGGTGAAGCCCGGCTGATGCACTTTGCCGGCTTGCATTTGCTGATGGGCGTGGCTGCGCGTTGGCGGCAGGGCATTCGCAACCGGGATGCCACGGGCACCCGATGGCAACGCTCGGGGCTCTTTATGGTGAAGGGGCTGTCACCTGGTCACATGTGCCCGAATCGGCGCAGGAGTTTGCCCTGCCGCCAGAAGACCTTCTGTGACCTTCAGCGCTGAGGCCCCGAAGCCTTGGTCGGCCCAGGGCGGGCTCAGGCCCGTCCACCGCCCGCCCCGATGATCAGGTTG
>CANBUA010000420.1 GCA_947372535.1 Burkholderiales bacterium | reverse complement strand
TCGGTGAGCTGATCGTTGCTGATCAGCGCGTCCTGCACCAGCAGGTCACCGAGTCTGAATTTGGTCGGGCGTGTCATGGTCGGGGCTCCTGCCTGTGCTCACTCGGCAGCGGTCGTCTTGGGCTCTTCGCGGTCAAAGCCCTCGCCGTCTTCGCTGATGACCGTAGGCTTGATCAACACAACCAGCTCCTGCTTCACGGTCTGGAACTGGCTTTGTCGGAACAACGCGCCGATGATCGGCAGTTCACTGAGCCCACTGAATCCTGACTTGCTCTTGATTTGCTGTGTGCGCATCAGCCCGCCGATGGCCACGATCTGCCTGTCCTGCACACGCACGATGCTGTCGGTCTCATTGACGGCGATCTTGGGCAGGTCACCAGTCCCCACAATGTTGTTATAGGTGTAGGTCAACGTGTCCGTGGTGATCGAGCTGATGATCGGGTGCACATGCAGCAGGATCGCGCCATTGGCATCGATGCGCGGCGTCACGTCCAGCACGATGCCGCTGAAGATGGTGTCCACCTGCGGCGGCGTGACGTTGATCTGCGTCCCCGTTGTCGTCGTGGAGAAATTTGGGGTCGGCAGGTTGATCGGGTAGTACGCGTCCTGCCCCACTTTGAGCACGGCCTTCTGGTTGTTCAACGTGGCAATTCGGGGGCTCGACAGCACCTGCACATCACCCTGAGACTGCAGAAAGTTCAACAGCGCAGAAAAATTGCCCGCCTGCAAGGCCAGGCCGTAAAAGCCCACTCCTGTCTTGAGCGTGTTCAGTACACCGCCAGGGTTGAGTGTGATGTCGGTTGACACCAACGCCCCCGTCGAGGGCTGTGCATTGACATTGGTGCTTCGGATATTGACACCAGAATTGGTCAGCGTCGAGCCTGGCGCCATCACGTTCAGCCCGAGCTGCTTGTTCCCACTGGAATACGAACGGAACAGCGACCAGTTGACGCCATTTTGCGTATCGGTGCTGAGCGTGACCTCGACGATCTTGGCCTCCAGCATGACCTGCCGCTCGACGGTCAACCGTATGGCCTTCAGGTATTCATTGACCTGCCGGTGCTCTGCGGGTGAAGCACGCACGACCAGCACCCCCGACGCAGGGTTGACGCTGACCGAGTGATCCTTGTCCGTGCCAACAATGTCCTTGAGTGAAGACGCCATGTCGCCCCAGAAGTCCGCACTGATGGACGTCTGCACACGGGTCGCTTCACCAAAGGAGCCCGTGCCGGCTGAGCCACCCGACGAGGCACCAATGGTGCCTGTTGAGCCTGTGCTGGCCGAGGCCGGTGCAGATGTGCCGCTCCCCGACGACGCGCCGGACGAACCGGACGAGCCGCCCGCGTTTTGCCCGCCTCGCCCCGGGCTATTGACCTTGAGCACGGACTGGCCTTCGCGCTTGCCCGCCAGATAGTTGACTTGGTAGATGCGGGTCTGGATCGTGTTGGGATAGACGTAGACCCGATTGCCTGATACCTTGAAGTCGTAGCCGAACAGTTCGCGGAACGCCTCCATGGCTTCCGTCAGGGTGACAGCGCGCAGGTTGAGTGACACGTTGCCCTTGACCTCCGGTGGCACCATGACATTGACCCCTGCCCCCGCCCCCATCTGCAAAAAGACCTGTGAAGCGGGCGCGTTATTGACCACCAGATCAAAGCGCGGGCCCTGGCCAATCGGGCGCACGTCACGCCAATCTGCTGACACGCTGGCCTGAGTGGCGGGCAAAGTGCTCGACCGCAGTTCGGGAGATGCAATGCGGTCACCACGCGGCCAGCTCAACTGCGTGCTCATGCCGCTGCTGGATGCACTGCCGCTGGCATTCTGCGCGCCGACATTCGACTCCGTCCCCAGCCCGGGAGGCGGCAGCTGATTGAGATCGAGCTTGGCGAAATCCGCATCGGGCTGTGCCGTGGAAGCAGACGAAACCTTATCAACCGCAGGCTCACGGAGACGCTTGGCGTCGACCATTCCAGGCCATACCATGGTCAGGGCACTCAGCCCCATCATGACGGTGGACGACTTCATGGTTTTTCCTTGCCTGGGGACGAAGCCCCTTGAGAGAGAAAATCGAGAATGGCATTGGCGGTGGGCACATTCGGTGGGGGTAGGTCGGGGACCTTCGGCGAAGGCTTGACGTCACGAAGGTCGTCCGCTGGATCAGGTTCGGCTGGGCGGTCATAGACGCTGAGCCGCTCCATGCGACCGTTGGCCATTCGCAGCGTCACGCCATTGGCATCAACTTGCGCCACCACACCGCCGGGCACCTCGTCACCAACGGACCGCACGCGACCGTCGATCACCGCAGCTGGGCGACCTGGCGCATCGGCCATCATGATGGCCGTGAGGCGAGCCCGCGTGATCGGAGGGGATACACGCGCCGCCTCGGAGGTCGCAGCGCCGCTGGCCCCACCGGCTCCTTCGGCAGCACCTTGCGGCGTGACGTTCGTGGTTCGCGCCGTCGGCGGTCGCGTCGGATCCGCTATTTCCAGCGCGCTGGCCATGGTGACCACGATCGACGCGATGATCGGGGAGATGTACAGAAGTCGCTTCATGGTGCGGCAATCTCCAGCGGTTCGGCATCGGGGCTGAGGGTGAACAAGGTCACCGTCAGGGAGAGCTGCTGCTTGTCATCGACGTCCAGGCGCAAACCGGACCACAGCACTTTGCGCGGCCAGCTCTCGACCGCCGTCAACCACTCCAGCAGGTTGGCAAAGCGGCCCTGCAGCTTCAACTCCAGGCCATGGCGGTACAGGCCTGGCATGTCCTTGGTGCCGGGCGAGAGCTTGCGCACGTCGTCGGCGCTCAGGGTCTTCATGCTGACCAGTCGCACGTCGTCGTGCCTCGCCAGCACGGTCTGCAGCAGGGTGTGCATGTCACGCGCGGGCACCAGGCCATCCTGGAAGGCGTCGATGTCCTTCTTCTGCTTGGCCACGTCGACGCGCAAGCGCTCCACATCGCCCTTGAGCTGGGCCGTGATGGCCACCAGGTCGCTGGTGTAGCGGCGCTGTTCGTCCTGC
>CANBUA010000419.1 GCA_947372535.1 Burkholderiales bacterium | reverse complement strand
TCGGGCGCCGGCAAGTCCTGCGCGAAGAAGCCTGATTGGATGGGCAGCAGCGGCCAGTCGGTCTGGCCTTGCGCTGGCGCCTGTGCCGTGCTGCTCGATGTCGCCTCCAACGCCGTGGCGACACCGGCCAGCGCGGCCACGGTCTGCCGTTCGAACACCTGGCGCGGTGTCACCCGCCAGCCGGCCTGACGCAGGCGGGAGATGATCTGCAGGCTGAGGATGGAATCGCCGCCCAGCTCGAAGAAATTGTCATGGCGGCCGATGCGCTCGCGGCCCAGCACCCCGGCCCACACCTGGGCCAGGGTGGTTTCGATTTCGCCCTGCGGTTCGTCCTGAACGTCGTGGGCCGCCACAGGCATGTCATCGGCCTGCGGCAAGGCGGCGCGGTCCACTTTGCCGTTGGGATTGAGGGGCAGCGCCGGCAACACCACGATCACCGAAGGCACCATGTAGTCGGGCAGCACACCGCTCAGCCGCTCGCGCAAGTCCACCGTGGACAAGGACACCCCGGGCTGCGCACTGACATACGCCGCCAGCCGCTGACCGCCATGGGCCGCGCGCGCCAGCACCACCGCCTGGCGCACACCGGGCTGCTCGAGCAGCTGCGCCTCGACCTCACCGAGCTCGATGCGAAATCCCCGCACCTTGACCTGGTGGTCGATGCGTCCCAGGTACTGCAACTGGCCGTCCTGCTGCCAACGCACCAGGTCGCCGGTGCGGTAGAGGCGGCCGCCTTGTGCATCGAACGGGTCGGCCACAAAACGCTCGGCCGTCAATGAGGCGCGCTGGGCATAGCCACGGGCCAGCAAGGGCCCGCCGATGCACAGCTCGCCGGGCAGGCCAAGCGGCACCGGATTGAGGTCGGCATCGACCACGTGCAGGTGGCGGCCCGGCAGCGGCGCGCCAATGGACATCTGGCCGGGCAATGCCTGCCGGCCTTCGACCAGGGGAGCGCAATCGAGCACCGTGGCCGTGACGGTGGCCTCGGTCGGCCCGTAGGTGTTGAGCAGGCGGATGTGCGACATGCCGGCTTCGCGCCAGGCCTTGATGCCTTCGGGCGGCATGGCTTCGCCACCGGCATGGACCTGCCTGAGCCGGCCATGGTCGCGCGGTCCCTGGCGTGCGAAGTCTTGCACCAACAGGAACCAGTAGGCCGTGGTCAGGTCGGCCACGGTGATGCCATGCCGGATCACCTGGCGGTGGAAGGTCTCGCCGTCCCACAGCTCGGGGCCGCGCAGCACGAGGGCAGCGCCGGCACACAAGGCAGGGTAGATCTGCTCGATGCAGCCATCGAAGTTCAGCGTCGAGAACTGCAGCATGCGGTCACTCGGCCCCAGGCCGAACATGCCGATGGCCACGTGGGTGTGCTCGGACAAGGCGTGGTGGGCGATGCCAATGCCCTTGGGCACCCCGGTCGAGCCCGAGGTGTAGATCATGTAGGCCAGATTACCCGGGTGGACCGGCAGGTCCAGGTCGTGCGCAGGCCCCTGGCCCAGGTCGAGGCGGTCCAGTTCAAGGGCGACCAGACGCCCGGCAGGATCCAGCAGCGGCGTGAGGTGGCTTTGGGTCAGCAGCCACTTCACGCCGCTGTCCTCGATCATGCGGGTCAGGCGCTCGCTCGGGTAGCCGGGGTCAAGCGGTACATAGCAGGCGCCCGCCTTGAGGACCGCCAGCAGGCCGACGATCATGGCGGGCGAGCGCTCCAACGCGATGCCCACCCGCGACTCCAGCCCCACGCCCAGCTCGACCAGGCGGCGCGCCAGGCGATTGGCGCGGCGGTTCAACTCGCCACGGCTGAGCACCTCATCGTCGAGGATCAAGGCAATGGCTTGTGGGTCCTGCGCGGCCTGCGCCTCGATCAGCCGATGAACAGGCACCTCGTCGGCATGGCGGCGCTCGTTGCAGCCCCATTGCCTGAGCTGGGCCAACTCAAGCCGGCCCGGCAAAACGATCTCGCCCAGCACGGCATCGGGCCGGCTGACCAGCAGGTCCACCACGCGCAGGTAGTGATCGACCAGCCCCTGCGCCGTGCCTGGCTCGAACAGGTCGGTGTTGTACTCGAGCCGACCGCGGATGCCCTGCTGTCCGATGGACACATCGAGGGACAGCTCGAACTTGGCCCCACTTTCTTCGAAGTCGATGGCATGGGCGGTGACGCCTTCCAAAGCGAGTTCACTGGCATCGTCGGCCATCTGCAGGCCGAACATCACCTGGAACAGCGGGCTGCGCGCCGGATCACGGACCTCCTGCCGGTGCTGGAGCAACACCTCCAGCGGCAAGTCCGCATGCGCCAGGGCGGACAGTGAATCGGCCCTCACCTGCCGGCAGACTTGGCGCATTGTCATCGCGGCGCTCAGCCTGGCACAGAAGACTTGCGTGACGACAAAAAAGCCGAGCAGGCCCTGCAGTTCATCGCGGTGCCGGCCAGCATTGGGCACACCGACCGCGAAGTCATCCTGGCCACTGTAGCGCGACAACAAGGCCTGCCAGGCGGCCAGCAGGGCCACGAAGGGCGTGCACTTCTCCTGGCGGCAGAAGGCCTTGAGCGCATCGAAGGAGGCACGGGGCAACTCGAACTGGCAGGCTGCGCCCGCGAAGGTCTGGCGGTCTGGTCGGACGCCATCGGTCGGAAGGTTCAGGGCGGGCACGACCGGGCCGAGGTAGGCATTCCAATGCGCCAGGTCACGCAGCAGGCGGCCTTCGGCCAGGCCACGGCGTTGCCAGGCGGCGTAGTCCGTGTATTGCAGCGCCAGCGTCGGCAGGACCACCGGGCCGGACGATGCCAGGGCTTGGCGGTAGGCCTCGACGAGGTCGGCGGCGAACACGGGGTTGGACCCGGCATCGGAGGCGATGTGGTGCAGGCAGGCTGCCAGGACGTACTCCTGCGGCCCGAGCTGGATGAGGCAGGCCACCAAGGGCGACGCGGTGCCCAGATCGAACACATGGTCCACGATGCGGTCGATGGTGTCGTCCAGCCGCCCTTGACGCTCATGGTCTGGCAGGCTTGAAAGGTCGAGCCGCGCCAGGTC
>CANBUA010000418.1 GCA_947372535.1 Burkholderiales bacterium | reverse complement strand
CACCTTGGTGATCATGCCGCCCGTGCCCACGCGTGAGCCCGCGCCGCCGGCCATGAGCTCCAGCGCTGGGTCCCCTGCGGTCGCCACGTCGATGAAGCGGGCATCTGGATCTTTGCGCGGATCGGCGCTGTACAAGCCCTTCTGGTCGGTCAGGATGACCAGCAGATCGGCCTCGACCAAGTTGGCCACCAGCGCACCCAGGGTGTCGTTGTCGCCGAACTTGATCTCGTCGGTCACCACCGTGTCGTTCTCGTTGATGACGGGCACGACCTGATGCGAGAGCAGCGTCAGCAAGGTCGAGCGCGCATTGAGGTAGCGCTCGCGGTCGGCCAGGTCGGCATGCGTGAGCAGCACCTGGGCGCTGCCCATGCCTTGCTCGCGCAGCTTGGTCTCGTACATCTGCACCAGGCCCATCTGGCCCACGGCCGCAGCCGCTTGCAACTCGTGGATCTGGTGCGGCCGCGTGGACCAGCCCAGGCGCTTCATGCCCTCGGCGATGGCGCCACTGGAGACCATGATCACCTCGCGCCCATCGGCGGCCAACGCGGCCATCTGGCGGCACCAAGTGCCGATGGCCTCGGCATCAACGCCCTTGCCCTCGTTGGTCACCAGGCTGGACCCCACCTTGACGACGATGCGGCGGGCGTTTTTCAACACTTCGTTCATGGGCGCTCTTTGTGCAGGATCAAGGGAGGTGCGAGGTGTGGCGGGGTGATGATGACTTGGCGGACGAAGCGTTTCAGCGGAAGCGTGGATCGTCCACATCCGGCACATAGGCCTTGGCGTCGGCCTCCTTGGACTTGGCTGATTTTTTGGCGATGACCTTCTTCGCGGGCACGACCTTTTTAGCAGCGACGACTTTTTTGGCCGGCGCCTTGACGGCCACGGCCTTCTTGGCGGGCACCACCACAGCTTTGGCTGATTTGGCTGCCTTGGCCGCAGGCTTCACGGCCGTTTTGGTCGTCGTTTTGACCACTGCCTTCTTGGCAGCCACCTTGGTGGCTACACGCTTGTCCACCGCAACAGGTTTGCTCACGGTTTTTTTGGCGACAGCCTTTTTAGCGGCGACTTTCTTGGCAGCCACCTTGATCGTCACCGCGTCAGCCACAGGCTTTTTCGACGCTTTGGTCGAGGCCTTCTTGGCAACCGGCTTGGCCTCAGCCTTCACCGGCACCAGCGCCTGAAAATCAGCGTTCTCACGCGCCGAGGCCTTGCCAGCCGCCTTCTTGGGCTGGACCTCGCCAGGCGTCAACTCGCCACCATCGGCCTCGAAGCGGATGTCGATCTCTTCGTGGTGCTCCTGCATGCTCGAGACGTGCTTGTAAATGGTCTGGACCAGGTGCTCGCAACCCTCACGCGTGAGCGCCGAAATCTGAAACACCGGCCCCTTCCAGCCATAGCGCTTGACGAAGTTCACCACCTTGGCCACACGCTCTTCAGCCGGAATCATGTCCAGTTTGTTGAGCACCAGCCAGCGCGGCTTGTCGTACAGCGTCTGGTCATAAATCTTCAGTTCATTGACGATGGCCTTGGCCTGCTTGACCGGGTCCACGCCTTCATCGAAGGGCGCCAGGTCCACCACGTGCAGCAGCACGCGGGTGCGCTGCAAATGGCGCAGGAACAAATGCCCCAGGCCGGCGCCTTCGGAGGCGCCTTCGATCAGGCCCGGGATGTCGGCCACCACGAAGCTCTTTTCGGGGCCCACACGCACCACGCCCAGGTTGGGGTGCAGCGTCGTGAAAGGATAGTCCGCGATCTTGGGGCGCGCGTTCGAGATCGCGGTGATCAGCGTGGACTTGCCGGCGTTGGGCATGCCCAGCAGGCCGACGTCGGCCAGCACGCGCAATTCCATCTTGAGCTTGTAAGCCTCGCCGGGCCAGCCGGGGGTCTTCTTGCGGGGCGCACGGTTGGTGGCGGTCTTGAAGTGCAAGTTGCCGAAACCACCGTCGCCGCCCTTGACCAGCAGGCGCTTTTCGGCGTGCTCAAGCAGCTCCATCAGCACTTCACCGGTTTCGAAGTCGCGGATGATGGTGCCCACGGGCATGCGCAGGACGATGTCCTCGCCAGCCGCACCGAACTGGTCGGAGCCACGGCCCTGCTCACCGTTGCGCGCGAAATGTTTGCGCGCGTAGCGGTAGTCGATCAAGGTGTTGATGTTGCGGTCGGCCTCGACGTAGACATGACCGCCTCGGCCGCCATTGCCGCCGTTGGGACCGCCAAAGGGGATGAATTTTTCGCGACGGAAGCTGATGCACCCGCTGCCGCCATCGCCTGCGGCCACTTCAATGGTGGCTTCATCGACAAATTTCATGGTGGTGCTGTCTTTCTGCGATCCGTCGCGAACAAGGCCGGCGCTGTGTCAGCGCGACCCGAAATCTTCAATGCAAAAAGCCCCGGCATGCCGGGGCTTCACGCCAGACGCCAGCCCGTGAAGGCACTGGCGCGGCTGGTTCTGCCGTCGATCAGACCGGCGTGACCAGCACCGTCTTGCGGTTCATGGAACCCTTGACGGTGTAGGACACGGTGCCATCGACCAGCGCGAACAGGCTGTGGTCGCGGCCCATGCCAACGTTGGGACCTGCATGGAAGCGGGTGCCACGTTGACGGACAATGATCGAGCCAGCGGGCACGACTTGACCGCCGTAGACCTTGACGCCGAGCATTTTCGGTTGGGAATCGCGGCCGTTCCGTGTGGAACCGCCGCCTTTTTTCTGTGCCATGGTGTAGCTCCTCGGGGGCTAGGCTGTTGGATAGAGATCAGAGCAGACGAAGGTCGTCGGATCAGCCGTTCACGGAGCTGATTTCCAGCTCGGTGTAGTTCTGACGATGACCTTGGCGCTTTTGATAGTGCTTGCGACGACGCATCTTGAAGATGCGCACTTTGTCGTGCCTACCTTGCGACAAAACAGTTGCTTTGACGGTTGCGCCAGCCACCAAGGGCGTGCCGACATTCAGTTCCGCGCCGTTTCCGACGGCCAGAACCTGGTCGATCACGATCTCTTGGCCAACTTCCGCAGCAATCTGTTCTACTTTAATTTTTTCGCC
>CANBUA010000417.1 GCA_947372535.1 Burkholderiales bacterium | reverse complement strand
TCTGGGCGATGAAGCGACCATCCGAGGTGCCGCCTGTGGTGGACAGCTCGGTCTCGATGCCAGTCACGGCTTTGATCGCACCGCGCATGGCCTCGATCAGGCTGCCGGGGCGCGTGAGGAAGGGGCGCCCGCCCAGCGTCCAGTCGATCATGTAGGTCAGGCCGTGCTGGTCGAGCAGCTCGTGCACCCGGGCCTTCAGGCCATCGGGCGTCGATTCGGTTGAAAACCGGAAGTTGAAGTCGATGACCAACTCGCCTGGGATGACGTTGTTGGCGCCCGTGCCTGCGTGGACGTTGGACATCTGCCAGCTCGTGGGCGGGAAGTGGTCGTTGCCCTGGTCCCACTCGAGGGCTGTCAGTGCCGCCAGCACGGGCGCGGCCTGGTGGATGGGGTTGCGCGCCAGTTGCGGATAGGCGATGTGGCCCTGGATGCCTTGCACCCGCAGCTTGCCCGAGAGCGAACCGCGCCGACCGTTTTTGATCATGTCGCCCACGGCTTTCACGGAGGTCGGCTCGCCGACGATGCAGGCGTCCAGCCGCTCGCCTTGTTCTTGCAGCCATTCGCAGATTTTCACGGTGCCATCGACCGAGGGGCCTTCTTCATCGCTGGTGATCAGGAAGGCGATGCTGCCCTGGTGCTTCGGACAGGCGGTCACGAACTCTTCGCTCGCCACGACCATGGCCGCCAGCGAGGTTTTCATATCGGCCGCGCCGCGCCCGAACAAAAAGCCATCACGGTGCGTGGGCACGAAGGGCGGGCTGTTCCATTGGTCGAGCGGGCCGGTGGGCACCACGTCGGTGTGGCCAGCAAAAGCCAGCGTGGGCGCACCCGATGCATGGCCCAGGCCGCGCTTGATGGCCCACAGGTTGGTCACGGGCGCATCTTCTGGCCCGAAGGTCAAGGTGGTGCACTCGAAACCGATGGCATGCAGGCGCTCGGTCATCATCGCCTGACAGCCGCCGTCCAGGGGGGTCACCGAAGGGCGTGCGATCAGGGCCTCGGTGAGGCGCAGGGTGTCTGTCATGTCAGGGCAAAAAAGGCAAAGGATCAGCGGTGGCCGTGCACGTCCAGCGTGATCTCGGTGAACGAAGGGCCGTCATCGACCTCCTCGACCTTGGCGGTCTGCTTGGAGACGCCGCTGTGGTCGTTCTGGAGGCGCCACATCAGGTTGGTCGGCGAGTCGGAATAGGCCATGCCTTCATCACGCGTGACCAGGCCTTCGTTGATCAGTCGGGCGATGTCCTGCTCGAAGGTCTGCGAACCCTCGGCCATGGATTTCTCCATCGCTTCCTTGACGCCGGAGAAGTCGCTCTTGTGGATCATCTCGGCCACCAGCTGGGTGTTGAGCAGCACTTCGGCGGCCGGCACGCGCCCCCCCGTGGTGCTGCGCAGCAGGCGTTGCGAGACGATGGCCTTGAGGCCCGAGGACAAGTCGCTCAGCAACGCAGGGCGCGCTTCCGGCGTGTAGAAGGACAGGATCCGGCCCAGGGCGTGATAGCTGTTGTTGGCGTGCAGGGTCGAGAGCACCAGGTGGCCCGACAGCGCGTAGGAGATGGCGGCCGTCATGGTTTCGCGGTCGCGGATTTCGCCGATCAGGATGCAATCGGGCGCCTGGCGCAGCGCATTGCGCAGGCCCACTTGCAGCGAGCTGGTGTCACGCCCGATTTCGCGCTGGTTCACGATGGATTTCTTGTTCGAGAACAAAAACTCCATCGGGTCTTCGATGGTCAGGATGTGGCCGGTGATGCGCTGGTTGCGGTGCTCGATCATCGAGGCCAGCGTGGTGCTCTTGCCCGTGCCGGTCGCGCCGGCCAGCAGAATCAGGCCGCGCTTTTCCAGAATCAGCGAGGACAGCACTTCGGGCACATGCAAGGTGTCCAGCGCAGGGATGTCCGAGGGGATGTAACGGAACACGGCAGCGATCGAGCCACGCTGCTTGAAGGCGCTCAAGCGGTAGATGGCCACGCCGCGGATGGTCAGGCCCACGTTGAGCTCGCCCGTCTCATCCAGCTCTTCGATCTGGCTGGGCGTGAGCATCTCGGCCAGCAACTGCTTGGGCTGCCCTGGCGTGAGGATTTGATCCGTCAGTTGCAGGATCTGGCCATTGATTTTGATGAGGATGGGCGTGTTGGCAGAGAGGAAGACGTCCGAGGCCTTCTTCTCCGCCATGATGCGCAACACGCGCTCGAGGTTCCCATCGCTCATCTGGTTCTCCGGTGATGTATGGATCTGGTCAGCAGCCAGACAAAAGTCAGGCGCGCAGCAGATCGTTGATGCTGGTCTTGGAGCGCGTTTGCGCGTCCACGCGCTTGACGATCACCGCACAGTACAGCGAATACTTGCCATCGGCGCTGGGCAGATTCCCGCTGACCACGACGGAGCCGGCAGGAATGCGGCCGTAGGTGACTTCGCCCGTGGCGCGGTCATAGATCTTGGTGCTCTGGCCGATGTACACACCCATGGAGATCACCGAGTTCTCTTCCACGATCACGCCTTCGACCACTTCGGAGCGGGCGCCAATGAAGCAGTTGTCTTCGATGATGGTGGGGTTGGCTTGCAAGGGCTCCAGCACGCCGCCGATGCCAACACCGCCGGACAAGTGCACGTTCTTGCCGATTTGCGCGCAGGAGCCGACCGTGGCCCAGGTGTCGACCATGGTGCCTTCATCGACATAAGCGCCGATGTTCACGTAGGAGGGCATCAGGATCACATTGCGGGCCTGGAAGCTGCCACGGCGGGCCACAGCGGGTGGCACCACGCGCACGCCGCTGGCACGCAGTTGCTCGTCGGTCCAGCCGGCGTATTTGGTGGGCACCTTGTCGAAGAACTGCAGGGGGCCATCGCCCATGGGCACGTTGTCGTTCAGGCGAAAGCTCAGCAGCACGGCCTTCTTGAGCCACTGGTGGGTCACCCACTCACCGTCGATCTTCTCGGCCACGCGCAGCTTGCCGCCGTCCAGTTGGTCGATGATGTGGTTGACGGCCTCACGCACCTCGGCGGGCGCATTGGCCACTGACAGGTTGGCGCGGTCGTCCCAGGCGGTGTCGATGA
>CANBUA010000416.1 GCA_947372535.1 Burkholderiales bacterium | reverse complement strand
GCCCTGCGCCATGCCTACAACATCGGCAAGAACAACCAGGTTCCCTACGACTTCGGTTACAGCACGCAGATCGCCCAGAAGACCCGCGCCCAGATCTGGCAGGACTTCGCATCTGTGCTCGGCAACGCCGACCAGACCATGGCCAACCTGACCATGGACCACGGCATCACGCACATGTATGTGCCGGGCTTCATCTCGGCGCAGTGCCAAAGCCTGCCGGCCGAGCTGTTCACCCCGTCGGGCATCGAAACCCGTCCATCCATCTACCGCGTGGGCAAGCTGTTCGGCAAGTACGAGATCTACTACGATCCCAAGATTGCCAGCCAGGCAGGCAACCTGCAGACGGCTGAACTGGTGGCTGTGGGCCGCTCCACCCAGGTTGCGCGCAACCCGGTGGTGCTGGGCGACGCCGTGGCTCCGACCATGATGCAGCTCGCGCTGAACTCTGACATGGTGCAAAACGCTGCCGTCTACGGCCGCGACTTCACCGTGGTCAACCCCCACCAACCGTCGGCCCTGGGCGCGGCACGCATCAGCGTGACCAACCTGGCCTGATAGGAGCTGAGCAGCCATGGCCAAACAAACCAAGGCGGCTAACGCCGCTGCGGTGGGTTCGGGCGTGTCTGGCTCTGCTGCCGCTGAAGGCGCACCGCCCGCAGATCAAGCGGGTGGTGCAGCCAACGGCGACGCCGGGGCCGATACCAACGACACCACCATCACCGGCGCAGATGCCGGTGCCACCACCGTCGACACCAATGCCGACGGCACTTCGATTGCCACTGCCCGTGCACTGAGCGCTGCCGACGTCCTGGCCACCATTGCGGCCTTGCCCGCATCGGGTGAGTCGGACGCCGGCGACACCACGGGCACGGGCGGCACGGGCACCACCCCTGAGCCAGGCGCATCCCAAGCGCTGGATCTGGTGGCCAACGTCGATCTGGGCCCGCTCGCTGGCCTGGAGTTCCCCGTCACGGGCACCCTGCGCAACCACGGCGGGCACCCGTTCACTGAGGCCGTCACCGGAAAACTGGTGCAGGCCGGCGGCAGTGAAGAGGTCACTCTTCACGACGAAGCGCATGCCTCCCGCTTCCTGAGCAACCTGGCCGACATCCGCAAGCACATGATGCTGGATGACTGGATGGTGGCTCTTGAAGTCCACAAGCGCGCACCCCAAGAAAGCGAGTAATCCATGAGCGGCTTCCGCCCCTTCACCCGACAACTGGGCGCCCAGCCCGGGAATCAACTCAATCCCTTGCTGGACAACACCGACGGCGCTGTGCCGGACAACTCCGACCAGGTGCTTGCGGTGGTGGGGCGGTTCACTCGTGGACGCATCGACCGCGCCTTTGCGGTCGATCGCTCCAACTTGATGGCCAAAACAGGCCCAGCGGAATCCATCCGTACCAATGCGCTCAACGAACCCAAGCTGCAGGTCTATGAGGGCCTGAACAACGGCGGCTATCAATGCGTGATCTCTCGCCTGACGCCTGTGGCTGCAGCGAAGTCCTACGCCATGATCGACCTGAGCACGGCAGTGACGGCCTTCACGGTGGGCGCGGCCATCCCGGGCAGCGGCTACCACCTGGCCGTGCTGGACCATGAGTGCTTCAACGACGGCATCAAGCTGGCTGTGCACTCCGACGCCACCCCTGTGGGCGGCACGGCCGTGGCCAACAAGGTGCTGACCCTGCGCGTCATGGACGCCCTGGGCAATATCCGTTACGAGTTCACGGGTTCCCTGGATCCGGCCGCCAAAGATGACTTCGGCCAGTCTGCCTACCTGCCCGACCTGGTGGCTTCGCAGACCGACAACATCGAAGTCACGGTGGCCACGGGCGCCGCTGGCGTGCTGACCACCTCGGACGCCTACGGTCGCGGTACCGACGGCAAGGACAAGTGGGTCACCTCTTCGGTGCTGACGTGCTTCAGCGAAGGCGGTACCACCTACGCCACCACCGACTATGACCGCTGCATCGACTTGCTGCGCTCCACCACGCTGCCTTTCGGCTACCTGATCAGCGGTGGCACCCAGGTGACCACGCTGCTGGGCAAGCTGGCCGCGTTCGCTGTCGAGATCAACACCCCCCTGAAGTGGGATGTGCCTGGCAACCTGACGCCTTCGGCGGTGATCACGTTCGTGGCTGCGCTGAACCTCGACACCCACTACACCCAGGCCTTCTGGGCGCCCCTGCTGGCCGATGACCCGATGAACGGCGGCAAGCAGCGCTGGGGCTCCGCAGGCCTGAACGTGGGCTTCTCCTGCGCGCGCAACGCCCGTGTGAACGCCAAAGGCTTCGCCCCCAAGAACGAGCCGGTGGCCGGCAGGGCCTACCCGCTCAACCGCACCGGTGTGGTCCAGACCTACAAGCCCAGCGAACAGGAGCTGTCTGACCTGGCCAAGGTGCAGGTCAACCCCGTCATCTTCCAGACCTTCAACGGTGGTGGCCGCTATGTCTTCACCGACTGCCTGACGGGTGCCAAGTCCACTGTCAGCTACAAGAAGCTGGCCACGGTGGCCGAGATGTCGGCATCCATCGACAACTGGGTGTCGATGTTCTCCAACGAGTGCTTGATGCTCCCCATGAAGAAGTACATCAAGAAGATGAACGCCTTCCTGGAAGACCTGTTTGAAGGCGCTGAGTCCAGTGACTGGTTGGTGGAGTCGAAGACTTTGCCCAACAACGCGGCATTCGACTTCAGCGTGGTGCCCAGCAGCGTGCGCCCGGCCGATCTGGTCCTGGTCACCTATTGGCTGAGCTATGACGGTGTCGCCCGCCAGGTTGTGCTGCAGCAAGTGCTGAGCAAGTAATTCACCGCTCACTGATCAAGGAGCCCCCATGTTTTCGAACCACATCGCCGCCAAAATCCTCAAGACCATGGGGGCTGTTGGCGTGCCCCAGAAATCCACGGCCACCCAGCCCCAGGGTCCGGCCGGCAAGGCCATCCTGGACTCGGTCGAATCCGAAGGCGTCGACGGCTCCAGCAGCTACGCCCTGGCCGACATCCGCGTTCAGGTCGCCTCTGTCATCCAGCAATGGGTGGAGACCGATGACCTGG
>CANBUA010000415.1 GCA_947372535.1 Burkholderiales bacterium | reverse complement strand
GCAGCCAGATGCGGATCAGGTCTGACCAGGCGTAGTTGATGCGTGCACCCAGTACCTGGAAGACGTAGCCGCGCGCAAAGCAGGCCACGCCCGGGGCCACCGGAGCGGCGAACACGTCGAAGTCGTAGCCGGCGTATTGGCTGACGGGAACGAGCGATGCCGGGCCTTGCTGTGTCTCTGCGATCAGCAGGCGATGCGCCAGCCAGAAGGCCACGCCCGTGTGGGTGTAGGGCGAGCGCGTGATGGTGCGGATGAGCCACGCGGCCAGGCCTTTGCCACCGCGCACGGCAATGAGGTCGCCGGTCTTGATCTGGTCACGGGCGGTGGCGTAGGTCAGGCGCTTGGGTTGCTCGGTCGGCAAGGTAACGGTCACAGTCATCAGGGGCTGACTCCAGGAAGGTCAGCAGCGCGCAGAGCTGCGCCGCCAGTTGGTGATAGGCCTTGGCCACTTCGCGGTGGTTGGCCTCCAGGTCCGGCATGCGGCCAGACGCTGGCTGGGGCAGCGGCGGAGGCGGCTGCTGCAGGCTGGGGGGCGGTGGCACCTTGATGGGCGCTGGCGCTTGCACCGCGACCATCGTTGGCGGACTGCCACAGGCTGAGGCGAGCAGGAGGCAGCTCGCACTGATCAACAGGCGTAGGGGGCGCATGGCGGGACTCTGTTTCCAGGCGTTGGAAGTGGGTGTCGATGCGGGCGCGGGCCCGTTCGAATTTGTTGCCCACGGCTTGGGCGTGGGTGATGTCTTTGCTGGCCTTGGTGGCCACGGCTGAGGCGCCATCGGTGACCACCTGCAGGGTCTTGCGGGTGACGGCCTGTTGGCACTCAGTACGGCCCTGGGCCTTGTAGTGCTCAGGGATGCGGCGCACGGCCCAGAAGACGACGATGAGGGCCACGACCATGACGATGGAGAGCACGGCATGCATGGCTTGCTCAAGGCCCTTGGTGGGGCCGAGGTGCTGCCACGCGGCTGCGATGAGGGTGCGCAGCTTGTTCATGGGCAGATGCCTTCGCCCCAGCTGCTGTAGATGGCCTGGTGGCGCAGCAGGATGTGGCGTGGGTAGGCTTGGTTTTCTGCCTGTGCCGAAGGGGTGACGCCGGGGTTGATGACGCAGGCCTGGTCGAAGCAGATGCCGGGTTGGGTGGCCTTGGCCTGGCGGCGGTGGACCCAGCCAATGCCGCCGTTGTAGGCCGACAAGGCGAAGGCGAAGCGCTGGCAGTCGTCAACGGCCTGGCGGACCTGGGTGAACAGCTGGGCGTCGTAGGTGACCAGGGCACGGATGGCCCATGTGGGGTTGCGCGGTGCGCGGTCGGCCAAGCTGGGGTAGAGGCCAGAGATCCAGGTGGCGGTGCTGGGCATGAACTGGGCCAGGCCTTGGGCGCCCACGGGGCTGGTGGCTTCTGGGTTCCAGCGGGACTCTTGGTGGATCTGGGCGGCGAAGCTGGCAACGGGGGCGTTGAGGCCCCAGACGGCACGGGCTTCACGGGTGAGGGTGAGGCGGTAACGGGCGGCGTCTGTGGGCACCTGGGCGTGGGCTGTGCAGCTGGCCGCGATGATGGCCACGAGGGCGATGAGCATGGCCGTGCCGAAGCCAGCCAGGAAGCCGATTGCGGCTTTGCGGTGGGCCTGCTGTTGTGCGCTGGTGTAGGCCTTCCAGGTCATGACCTGGCGCAGGCGTATCCACCAGGCGTAGCGGCGCTCGAAGGCGCGGAGGCCGCTCATGTCAGGCCCCCAGGCCGACGCAGATCAGGCAACCGACGACGATGAGGGCTCGTCGGTACATGGCGGCTTCTGCGGAGTCGAGGGTGCCGCAGAGCTGGCCCTCGATGTTGTCTTCACCGGCCGCGACGATGGGTGAGCCGTGGTCGAGGGCATCGTCGATGCGTTCGAACAGCTCGTGCGGCCGGCTGTAGGGGAACAGGGACCGGTCGATCCAGTAGCCGGCCCAGGCGGCCAGGCTGCACAGGTGCAGCTTGTAGAGACTGACGGCCACGTGGCTGGTGGGCCAGTAGCTGGCGGCCAGCTGCGCGAGGATGAACAGGAGCACCGAGGCCAACAGGGCCTCAAGGAGACGGGGCAGTGATTCGCCGAGGCGAGGTGGACGTTTGGACATGGCGACTCCCAGATGGACTTGAGGGCTACAACTCGGTAGCCCTCAGTCTCGGGAATCGCGCCTATATCGTCGTGGTGAAACGGTTCACCACTGGAGGACTCAGGCCGGCTGAAGTGTCGGGCCCATCACCCTGCAAATGAACGCTATGGCCAGAAGCGCAAAGACCATGAAGAATCGCATCTTGAATGCCTGCTCTTTCGGGCTCAGCGAGTTCCAGTTGTCGCCATTTATCTCCAGGTTGCCAGCCTCGAAACGCGACCAGAAGTACAGGGTCAAAATTGCGCCTAGAAGCAAGGTGCAGTACGGCACGAAAGACCCCGCACGCACGACAAACCCAGGCATGCAGGACACCCACACATAAAAGCTCATGGGGCCTGCCACGGCCCAAATGCCAACCGCAGCCAATGGCTTCTCAGGGTCGGGGCCATTGCTTCTAAAGCTCCGCACAAATGGCCCCCAGTTGACGATCAAACCAATGGCTGCCGAGATCGGCAAAGCCTTGAAAAAGTAGTCGATCAGCTCTTGCATAGGTCCCTCATCTAAATGGCGCCGCGAGCCCGCTTGGTTCGCTTGGTGGATGCGGCCTTGGCCGCTTTGTAAATCTGCAGCTGGCCGTCGATGGCCAGCCCTCTGACGATGTGGATCAGCTCACGTTCTGCGGCAGTGAAGCTGTCTTGAGCTGACTGTGAGCCGGCCGTGTAGACGTGCACATGGATGGGCACGTTGGCGTTGGCCACTGTGTGGTTCTTGCCGACGACGTTGCCGCTGCCATCGACTTGGTTTGTGTTGTGCGGGGCATCTGAGCCTTTGTCGCACGTCTCCCTGGTACTGCTCACGGGTAGCCCCCACTGCTGTTATTTGTTCGGTTAGCGCTTCTTCAGGTGCACCGATCCGATGGTGACGTTGTTGTTTTCACCCGCGATGTTGGCGTCCCCTTGGATTGATGTCACACGGGA
>CANBUA010000414.1 GCA_947372535.1 Burkholderiales bacterium | reverse complement strand
ACCCAGACCCTGGGCCTGATCATCAAGGCCGACGTGCAAGGTTCGCAAGAAGCCCTGGCTCAGTCGCTGCTCAAGCTCTCGACCGACGAGATCAAGGTGCAGATCGTTCATGCCGCCGTCGGTGGCATCAGCGAGTCGGACGTCAACCTGGCGATCGCCTCCAAGGCGGTCATCATCGGCTTCAACACCCGTGCAGACTCCGGCGCCCGCAAATTGGCCGAGCACAACGGTGTCGACCTGCGCTACTACAACATCATCTATGACGCCGTGGATGAGGTCAAAGCAGCCATGTCCGGCATGCTGGCGCCCGAGCAGCGCGAAGAAGTCATCGGTTCTGCCGAGATCCGCCAGGTGTTCATCGCCTCCAAGATCGGCACGATCGCAGGTTGTATGGTGTTGTCCGGCGTGGTCCGCCGCAGTGCGCGTCTGCGTCTGCTGCGCGAAAACGTCGTCATCTACACCGGCGAACTCGAAGGCCTCAAGCGCTTCAAGGACGATGCCAAGGAAGTGCGCGAAGGTTTCGAGTGCGGCCTCAACATCAAGGGCTACAACGACATCAAGGAAGGCGACATCCTCGAGTTCTTCGAAATCAAGGAAATCGCCCGTACGCTGTAAAAAGCCGATCCGTCCGTCCACCCCCCAACCCCGCCTGAGCCCAGGCGGGGTTTGTGCTTCAAAAGCACGGTGGACCACGACGCCAGGAATTCACCATGCGCCATAAACGCTCTACCCCCAACCGCGGCAACCGCGTCTCCGACCAGATCCAGCGTGATGTGGCCGAGCTCATCCGTGAGCTCAAGGACCCTCGCATCGGCATGGTCACGATCAATGCCGTCGAAGTGACGCCCGACTACGCGCACGCCAAGGTGTACTTTTCGATCCTGGTCGGTGATTCGGCCGCTTGCGAAATCGGCCTGAACGAGGCGGCAGGTTTCTTGCGCAACGGCTTGTTCAAGCGTTTGCAGATCCACACCGTGCCGACCTTGCATTTCCACTTCGACCGCACCACCGAACGTGCCGCCGAGATGAGCGCCCTGATCACTCAGGCCGTGGCCGACAAGGCCAAAGACTGAACGCGATAAGACGACCGACCTTTTCATGAACGCCGACACCCATCAACCCCATGCCCCCGTGAGCGCTGCCAGCGCACCGGCGGCCAGGCCTGCGCGCTTGCCGCGCCGGGCCCTGCATGGCGTGGTGCTGCTGGACAAGCCTTTGGGTTGGTCCAGCAACGATGCTTTGCAGAAGGTCAAGCGCCTGTTCAGGGCGGAAAAAGCCGGCCACACCGGCACGCTCGACCCCCTGGCCACTGGCCTGCTGCCGCTTTGTTTTGGTGCGGCAACCAAGTTTTCGCAAGTGGCGTTGGACGCCGACAAGCGCTACCTGGCCACCCTCAAGCTGGGGCAACGCAGCACGACGGGCGATGGCGAAGGCGAGATTAGCCAAGGCGGTGAGGTCACCGGCCTCACGCCTGAGGACATCGCCCAGGCCTGCACCGCCATGGTCGGCGAGATCGACCAAATGCCGCCCATGCACTCGGCACTCAAACATGAGGGCAGGGCGCTCTACGAATACGCCCGCGAAGGTGTCGAAGTCGAGCGCCAGGCGCGCCGCATCACCATTCACGCCATTGACATCGAGCAGTGGCAGGATGACCTGCTCGTGATCGACGTGCAATGCTCCAAAGGCACCTACATCCGCACCCTGGCCCAGGACATCGGCGAGCAGCTTGGCTGCGGCGCCTACTTGTCCGCCTTGCGCCGCACAGGCAGCGGTCAGGTCACGCTGGACAAGGCCGTGACGCTGGAAGCGCTGCAAGCCATGACCGAGTCTGAGCGCGATGCGCTGTTGCAGCCACCCGATTTGCTGGTGTCGCACTGGCCGGCCGTTTCGCTGGCGGAGGAAGACGCCACGCGTTTCCTCACCGGCCTGCGCCGCCGTGTGTCCCATCCCGATGCCGATGCCGTGCGTGTGTATGGCCCCAACCCCGTGAGCCAGGGCGCCTCCAGCGCCGAGGTTTTCGTGGGCAGTGGCCATATCACGGCCGGTGAATTGATACCGTCACGTTTGCTCAGCCCCCTCGAGGTGCAGGGTTTGCTGACGCTTGCAGGCGCCGCTCAGGCGCCACCTTCGTGACGGCCTGATCTTCAGTCATCGCGCCTTTTTCAGATTTAGACAGTTTTCAAGCAAAGAGCCTCCCATGAGTACTCCAATTCGCAACATCGCCATCATCGCCCACGTGGACCATGGCAAGACCACGATGGTTGACCAACTGCTGCGTCAATCAGGCACCTTCGCCGAGCACGAAAAAGTCGTCGACACCGTGATGGACAACAACGCCATCGAACGTGAACGCGGCATCACCATCTTGGCCAAGAACTGCGCCGTGAGCTGGGAAGGCACGCACATCAACATCGTCGACACCCCGGGCCACGCCGACTTCGGCGGCGAAGTGGAACGTGCTCTGTCCATGGTTGACGGCGTGGTGCTGCTGATCGACGCGCAAGAAGGCCCGATGCCGCAAACGCGCTTCGTGACCAAGAAGGCGCTGGCCTTGGGCCTCAAGCCCATCGTCGTGGTCAACAAGGTGGACAAGCCCGGTGCCAAGCCCGATGCCGTGGTCAATGCCGCGTTCGACCTGTTCGACAAGCTGGGCGCCACCGACGAGCAGCTCGACTTCCCCGTGGTGTACGCCTCGGGCATCAACGGCTGGACTTCGCTGACCGAAGGCGCGCCTGGTGAGAAGTGGGGCGAAGACATGTCGGCCCTGTTCAACACCGTGCTCAAGCACGTGCCTGCGCAGAGCGGCGACCCCAAAGCTCCCCTGCAACTGCAAATTTCGGCGCTGGACTTCTCCACCTTCGTGGGCCGCATCGGCGTGGGCCGCATCAGCCAAGGCACGATCAGGCCCAGCATGGACGTGGTCGTGATGGAAGGCCCTGATGGCAAGACCATCAAAGGCCGTGTCAACCAGGTGCTGACCTTCCACGGTCTGGACCGCGTGCAAGTGACCGAAGCCGGTCCTGGCAACATCGTGCTGATCAACGGCATCGAAGACATCAACAT
>CANBUA010000413.1 GCA_947372535.1 Burkholderiales bacterium | reverse complement strand
CAGCCATCATCAAGGCCGAGAAGGCCAGGTATGGGTTGGCCGATGGATCGGGGAAACGCGCTTCGATGCGGCGACCCTTGGGGTTGGCAACGTACGGAATACGGATCGAGGCCGAGCGATTCTTGGCCGAGTAAGCCAGCTTCACAGGGGCTTCGAAGCCAGGGACCAAGCGCTTGTAGCTGTTGGTGCCGGGGTTCGTGATGGCATTCAGGGCACGAGCGTGCTTGATGATGCCGCCGATGTAGTACAGCGCGAATTCGCTCAGGCCAGCATAGCCTTCGCCTGCGAACAGGTTCTTGCCGTCCTTCCAGATCGACTGGTGCACGTGCATGCCGGAACCGTTGTCACCAACGATGGGCTTGGGCATGAAGGTGGCGGTCTTGCCATAGGCATGGGCCACGTTCACGATCACGTATTTTTGCAGTTGCAGCCAGTCGGCGCGCTGTGTCAGCGTGCTGAAACGCGTACCGATTTCCATCTGACCGGCGTTGGCCACTTCGTGGTGGTGCACTTCGACGGGGATGCCGACCGATTCGAGGATCAGGCTCATTTCTGAGCGCATGTCCTGGAAGCTGTCAACTGGAGGCACTGGGAAGTAGCCACCCTTCACGGTTGGGCGGTAGCCGCTGTTGCCGTGCTCGTATTCCTTGGATGTGGACCAAGCACCTTCTTCAGAATCGATCTTGAAGAAGCTGCCGGACATCTCGTTGCCCCAGCGAACCGAGTCGAACACGAAGAATTCGGGCTCAGGACCGAAGTAGGCGGTGTCGCCCAGGCCGGACGACTTCAGATAGGCTTCTGCGCGCTTGGCCAGCGAGCGTGGATCACGCTCATAGGCCTTGCCGTCCGTTGGATCGATGACGTCGCAGGTCAGGATCAGGGTCGGCTCTTCGAAGAAAGGGTCGATGTTGGCCGTGCTGGGGTCAGGCATCAGCTGCATGTCGGAGGCTTCGATGCCCTTCCAACCAGCGATGGACGAACCGTCAAAGGCATGGCCCGACGTGAATTTGTCTTCGTCAAAGTGAGACACAGGCACGGTCACGTGCTGTTCTTTGCCGCGGGTATCGGTGAAACGGAAATCAACGAATTTGACTTCGTTGTCCTTCACCAACTTCATCACGTCGGCGACGGTCTTGTTGGCCATCAGGTGCTCCTAGCAAGAGGCTTAATTGAATGCGAGAAGAGAATTTGACTCTGTTTCCAGATCAGAAACAGCGCGCAGTGTAATAGCAGAAAGCGTGCCTCACAGCCTGGGCAGACCAAGCTTTGCGTCGTGCACACTGGGAAAGCACGGTGCTTTGCTGGCCAAAATCGCACCGAAGCGAGTCATTTCAGACACCAAGATGTGCACCCGAAGGTGCCAACTTGCGGATAACGAAATAGAAATGAAAGCGAGATGGCATCGCGCCATCCACAAATGCACCACTTAGGTGCCAATTGATACCTGACTTCAGTTTCGCACCGAAATTGGGCCAATGGATGCACCAACTTTGTTCAAGCCTTGCAGGAGTGCTTCAAACGCCTGTTCGACCTGCGTTGGCTCGCCTTTGACGCCCAGGTCGATGTGGCGCCCATACACCGGGTGATCCTCGCTGGGCAGACTGAACACCTTGACCGGTGCGAAGTGGTTTTCGATGTCGTGCATGAGCGGCGTCAGCACCGATTCGAGGCCCCCGTACACCACGATGGATTTTTCTTGCACCTTGGCCGTGTTGTGCAAATCGGCGTGCAAGGTATCGAGCACCCAGGCCATCATCGGCCAGGCCATGACAGGAAAGCCGGGCACGAAATGCACGCGACCGAACATCGTGAACCCCGGGATCTGGTTGTACGGGTTGGGGATGATGTCAGCGCCTTGCGGGAACATGCCCATCTGCAAGCGGTGCTGGCTGTTTTCTGATTCTGGGTCGAAGGGCTCACCTGCCTGCTCGGCCATCTGCCTGCCGCGCTCCAGGATCAGGGGTTTGGCCTGCGGGTGCAGCACCAGTTCACGACCCAGCGCTTGGGCCGCACAGGCCCGGGTGTGGTCGTCAGGCGTGGCACCGATGCCGCCGAACGAGAAAACCACATCGCCGCTGTCAAAAGCGTGCTTCAGGTCGGCCGTGATGCGCTCGGGCTCGTCGCCGACGTAGCGAACCCAGGACACGGCCATGCCGCGCGCTGACAGCAGTTCGATGGCCTTGGCCAGATGCTTGTCTTCACGGCGGCCGCTGAGGATCTCGTCGCCGATGATGATGATGCCGATCATGTCTTGTCCTGCAGGGCTGTTGGGCTGGCTGGCTCATGCCGCGACGCTTGCAAAACGGGCAGCAAGTAGTGCGCGAACCAGAGGCTTGAAAACGCGAAGACCAGTGTGTAGAGCCAAACCGAAGCCACGATGAGCAAAGGGGCGAGCAACACCGTCCAGGCGCCCAAGGCCCACAAGGCCGCCGGTGCCGCGCCGATATAGCCGCACACCACGCCCATGGTCAGCAAGGTGGTGCGATGTTGCTTGAGCACACTCTGGCGCTCGGTGGGCGTGGCCAGATCGGCCAGCGTGTCGAAAGCCAGCACGCGGTAAGTCAACCAGCCCCAGATCAAGGGCGGCAAGATGATGGCCATCAGTGGGAACAACCACAAGGGCAGGCTCACCAGCAGCATCAGGATCGCGGCACCCGACGCACCCAGCGACCACAGCAGCGACCGCCACCAAGGCGTTGATGGCAAGGCTTGCAGATCAGGGAAGCGCCGCGCCCGAACCAGCTTGACCAAGGCTGGCGTCATCAAGCCCGCGACCAGCAGCAGGCAGATCATGAGGACCAGCGGCACAGCGATGATCACCAGCAGCAAAGGCACCAGTGCCGCGCGCAAAGCGCTTAAACCGGCACGGTCCAGCCAACCCAGTAACGCATGACTGATGCCCCAGTCGTCGAGCAGTTGGCGCACTGCGGCGACGCCGTCCGACCAGCCCAGCCAGCTCAACAAACCCAGGCTGACGACCGCCAGCAACAAGGGCAGCAAAGAAAGGTAAATCACGCGGGGATGCAGGCAATAGGCCCAGGCACGCCAGGCGGCGTCCAGCATCAAGCCCCATTGCATCGGCTTGCTGGT
>CANBUA010000412.1 GCA_947372535.1 Burkholderiales bacterium | reverse complement strand
AGCGAAGCAGGCTTTGAGTGGATCGAGGGCAATGACGTCAGCGCCACCGTGGTGGCTTTCCTGCGCAAAGGTGAGCCCGGCGAGGCGCCCTTGCTGGTCGCGGTGAACCTCACGCCCCTGCCGCGTGAGCACTATCGCGTGGGCGTGCCTTTCAGTGGCCACTGGCGCGAGATCCTCAACAGCGATGCCAAAGAATTTGGCGGCTCCGGCTGGGGCAATCTGGGCGGCGCGGACACCCGGCCCGAGTCCTCACATGGCCGGCCGCACTCGCTGCAACTGATCTTGCCGCCCTTGTCCACCATCATCCTCAAGCTGGAGGCACATGGCCACCACTCGGACACCCCATAAAACACGGCCGAAGGCCACAGAACAGATCCCTGAAGGCGACGAGGGCCGCCAGCGCGCCGTCATCGATGCCGTGTTGCCCGTGGTCGATGCCGGCCGCTTTGCGGTCAAGACCATTGCGGGCGAGCCGGTGCGCATCCAGGTCAATGCCTTCACCGATGGCCACGATGTCTTGCGCGTGCGCCTGCGTTGGCGCGCCGAGCAGGACGCCGTCGGGCAAGAGGTGGAGATGCAAGGCGGCATCAACGACGAGTGGTTCGCCGAGTTCACGCCGCTTGAGCCCGGTCGTTACCTGTACACGGTCATGGCCTGGGTCGATCACTTCGAGTCTTGGCGCCTCGAGTTGACGCGACGCGTGGAGCCTGAGGACATCCGCATCGCCGGCTTGGTCGGCGCAGACCTGATTGATGCCGCAGCCCGGCGCGCCAAGGGCGATGACAAAACCGCCTTGAAGGCCTGGGCCAAACAACTGCGCAAGCCTGCCAGCGATGACACGCAGGCGCTCAAGGCACTGGCGCTGGACGAGTCCCAGGCTGAGTTGGTCCGGCGCTTTCCAGACCTTCAGTTTGCGACGCGCTTCCCCATCGAGTTGCCCCTGGTGGCCGATCCGGCGCGTGCTCGGTTCAGCACTTGGTACGAACTCTTCCCACGCTCTGCCTCGCCCGAACCCTACCGCCATCACGGCACCTTCAAGGACGTCGAGCAGCGCCTGCCTTATGTGGCGGAGATGGGCTTTGACGTGCTGTACTTCCCGCCCATCCACCCGATAGGCCGGGTCAAGCGCAAAGGTCGCAACAACGCCTTGAGCGCCGAGCCCGGTGATGTCGGCAGCCCATGGGCCATTGGTGCTGATGAAGGTGGCCACAAGGCCGTGCTGCCCGAACTCGGCACGGAAGATGACTTCCGCTCGCTGGTAGGCAAGGCCCGGTCCATGGGCATCGACATCGCCATGGACATCGCCTTCCAGTGCGCACCCGATCACCCCTACGTCAAGGCTCACCCGCAGTGGTTCCGCTGGCGCCCCGATGGCACCGTTCAATACGCCGAGAACCCGCCCAAGAAGTACCAGGACATCTACCCCTTCAACTTCGAGACCGAAGACTGGCGCGCGCTCTGGCAGGAGCTCAAAAGCATCTTCGACCATTGGATCGAAGTGGGCGTGAAGATCTTCCGCGTCGACAACCCGCACACCAAAGCCTTCCCGTTCTGGGAATGGGCGATCAACGCCATCAAGCGTGAACACCCCGAGGTGCTTTTCCTGGCCGAGGCCTTCACGCGCCCCAAGGTCATGCACCGCCTGGCCAAGCTGGGGTATTCGCAGTCCTACACCTACTTCACCTGGCGCAACACCAAGCAGGAGTTGACCGAGTACTTCACCGAGCTCTCTCAAGGTCCTGGCAGTGACTACTTCCGCCCCAACGTCTGGCCCAACACGCCGGACATCCTCAATGAGCACTTGCACCACAGGGGCCAGTCGGTCTTCGCCCTGCGCCTGGTGCTGGCCGCCACTTTGTCATCGAGTTACGGCATCTATGGCCCGGCCTATGAGCTCATCGAGAACCGCCCTAGAAGCCCAGGCAGCGAGGAATACCTTGATTCCGAGAAATACCAAGTGCGTGACTGGGGAGATTGGTCCGTGAACCGCCCGGGCAGCCTGGCGCCTCTGATTGCCAAAGTCAACGCCATGCGCCGAAGCCACAGCGCCCTGCAGTCCAACGCCAGCCTGCGCTTCGTGAACACGGACAACGAGCAGCTCATCGCCTACATCAAGCAGTCTCCACGAGGCGACGACACCCTGCTCACCATCGTCAACCTGGACCCGCATCATCCGCAATCGGGCTGGATCACTCTGGATGCCACCACCTTGACCTCTGAGGAAAACGCCACCTATGAAGTCCACGACCTGCTGAGCGATCAGCGCTTCACCTGGCAGGGACTTCGCAATTTCGTCATACTCGATCCAGCCCAGGCGCCCGCCCACATCCTGCGTCTGCAAGGGCCCGCCCCAGCAACGCCCGACATCGACCAATCCACCTGAGGGCCGCGACGATGAACGCACCGCGCACGCCGCACCTGCAAGAAGCCGAACAAGGCGCCACCAAACCCGTGACCGATGCCGCCCTTTGGTACAAGGACGCGGTCATCTACCAACTCAACGTCAAGGCCTTCTTCGACACCAACGACGATGGCGTGGGCGATTTCAAAGGCGTTGCCGCCAAGCTCGATTACGTCAAGGACCTGGGCGTCAACACCATCTGGCTGATGCCTTTCTACCCATCGCCCCTGCGTGACGATGGCTACGACATCTCCGGCTACGACGACATCCACCCGCAATACGGCACGCTGGACGACTTCAAGTTCATGCTGGCCGAGGCCCACAAGCGCGACCTCAAGGTCATCACCGAGCTGGTCATCAACCACACCTCGGACCTGCACCCCTGGTTCCAGGCCGCGCGCAAGGCGCCGCCCGGCTCGCCCGAGCGCGATTTCTACGTCTGGAGCGACACCGACCAGAAGTACCAAGGCACGCGCATCATCTTCACCGACACGGAAACGTCGAACTGGACCTGGGACCCAGTCGCCAAGGCCTACTTCTGGCACCGTTTTTTCAGCCATCAGCCCGACCTCAATTTCGACAATCCCAAGGTGCTGGAGGCCATCTTCAAGACCATGCGCTTCTGGCTGGACATGGGCGTGGACGGCTTCCGCCTGGATGCCATCCCCTACCTGATCGAGCGCGAAGGCACCAACAACGA
>CANBUA010000411.1 GCA_947372535.1 Burkholderiales bacterium | reverse complement strand
GCCCAGGTGCCGTCATCGCGGCGGCAGCGTACTTCCGTGCTGGGGATGGGCACGCCGATCGAGCCGGTGAAGGTGGGCGCTTCCACCGAGATGTCCACCGGAGCCTGGGTCACAATGGGCGAGCATTCGGTCAGGCCATAGCCTTCGACGATGGACGTCTTGGTGACGGCCTTCCAGCGCTCGGCCACGCTGCGTTGCAGCGCCATGCCGCCAGCGATCGACAGCTTGAGCTTGGAAAAATCCAGCTTGGCGAAATCCGGGTCGTCCAGGAAGGACGAGAACAGGGTGTTCACGCCGGTGATGCCCGAGAACTTCTCGTTCTTCAGGATCATCATCACGCGCTTGGTGTCGCGCGGGTTGGCGATCAGGATGTTGCGACCGCCGAGCGCCATGAAGATCAGGCCGTTCACGGTGAGCGAAAAGATGTGGTACATCGGGATGAGCGTGACCACGGTCTCGGTCTCACCCGTCAACTGGCCTTCGGCAAACGCCAGGGCCTGCTGACAGTTGGCCAGCACGTTGAGGTGGGTGAGCATGGCACCCTTGGCCACGCCGGTGGTGCCACCGGTGTACTGCAGGAAAGCCAGATCCTGCTGCTCCACCTTCACGGGCTTGAGGGCCACCTTGGCGCCGGTGTCCAGTGCCTCGCGGTACCAGAGGGCTTCCGGCAGGCTGTAGGCCGGCACCATCTTCTGCACCTTGCGCAGGATGAAATTCAGTGCCCAGCCCTTGGGGTTGAACCAGCCTTCGGCCAGCAGGTCGCCGATCTGGGTCAGCACCACATGCTTGACCTTCGTGCCTTGCTTGGCTTCCTGCAAGGTCTTGGCGAAGGTCTCCATCACGATGATGACTTCGGCGCCGGAGTCGTGCAGCGTGTGGTTGAGTTCACGTGCGGTGTACAGCGGGTTCACGTTGACCACGACTGCGCCCAGGCGAAGCACGGCAAACAGCGTGATCGGGTACTGCAGCGTGTTCGGCAACATGATGGCGACACGATCGCCCTTCTTCACGCCGACGCTTTGCAGGTAACCCGCGAAGGCCTTGACGCGACGGTCGAACAGGTCGTTCGACATTTCGGTACCGATGCTCACAAATCCCGGGCGCTCCCGGTACTTGTTGACGCATTCGTCGAAATAGTCGTTGAGCGACTGGTACTTGTTCAGGTCGATGTCATGCGCAACACCTTTGACGTACTGCGACAACCAGATGCGGTTGGTCGTGCCATCGGCATTGACAATGGACTGCGCGGGCTGTGCGGCCGCGGCGGCTGAAGTGCTCATTCGTGTCTCCTCTTGATCCCGCCGGGCCACCCGGCAGGTGGCGAATCAGGTGGGTCGTACAGCGCCCTACCCGTCCGCCTGGCTGGTCTGCAAGTGTAACAACCCTGAGGGGCGTTGCGCGCCATCCTCAGGGTTTGCCACTCGATGATCGAACGAGCAGATCAGCGCTCGATGATCGCGACCACGCCCTGGCCACCAGCGCAGCAGATCGAGATCAAACCACGGCCGGAGCCCTTCTGGTTCAGCATCTTGGCCAGGCTGGCCACGATGCGGCCACCGGTGGCGGCAAACGGGTGACCCGCGGCCAGCGATGAGCCATTGACGTTGAGCTTGCTGCGGTCGATCGAACCCAGCGGCTTGTCCAGGCCCAGCTTTTCCTTGCAGTACTTCGGATCTTCCCAGGCCTTCAGCGTGCACAGCACCTGGGCGGCAAAGGCTTCGTGGATTTCATAGAAGTCGAAATCCTGCAGGCTGATGCCGGCGCGGGCCAGCATGCGGGGCACAGCGTAGGCCGGTGCCATCAGCAGGCCTTCCTTCTTGTTGAAGAAGTCCACCGCGGCCACTTCGCTGAAGGTGATGTAAGCCAGCACCGGCAGGTTGTTCGCCTTGGCCCATTCTTCAGAGCCCAGCAGCACGGCGGAAGCGCCGTCGGTCAGCGGGGTGGAGTTGGCGGGCGTGAGCGTGCCCTGGCCGGGAGCGACCTTTTTGTCGAAGCAAGGCTTCAAGGTGCGCAGCTTCTCGATGGTGATGCCTTCGCGCAGGTTGTTGTCCTTGCTCACGCCCTTGAACGGGGTGATCAGGTCAGCGAAGAAGCCATCCTTGTAGGCACGGGCCATGTTGGCGTGGCTGTTCACGGCCAACTGGTCTTGCTCCTCGCGAGGGATGGCCCATTCACGGGCCATCAGCTCGGCGTGCTCGCCCATGGAGAAACCGGTGCGCGGCTCGCCGTTCTTGGGGATGGCGGGCTTGAGCAACATGCTGGGGCGGATCTGGCTCATCACCTTCAGCTGGGCCATGGTGCCCTTGGCACGGTTGGCTTCCATCAGGATCTTGCGCATCTTTTCGTTGATGCCAATGGGCGCGTCGGAAGTGGTGTCCACGCCGCCGCCGATGCCGCACTCGATGTGGCCCAGTGCGATCTTGTTGGCCACCAGCATGATGGCTTCGAGGCCGGTACCGCAAGCCTGTTGCAGGTCATAAGCCGGGGTTTCGGGCGACAGGGTGGTCGACAGCACGCATTCGCGGACCAGGTTGAAGTCACGCGAGTGCTTCATCACGGCGCCGGCGGCGACATCGCCCAGGCGCTTGCCATGCAGGTTGAAGCGATCGATCAGGCCTTGCAACGTGGCGGTCAGCATTTCCTGGTTGGACACGTTCGAGTAGACCGTGTTGGAACGGGCGAAGGGGATGCGGTTGCCACCAATGATGGCAGCACGACGGACGGTGGTATTCATGAATCGATCCTGAAAGAAAAAGGTTCAGCAGGGTGATGGCTCAGATGACGTGGGACCACGGAGGGTCAGTACGTGACCCTGCCTTTGAGGTGTGGTTTGTCGCCCTTGGCGTTGCGGACTTCGAAGAGCGCGCCATCGTCCACGCGAGCTGACCACAGCGAAGCGCGTGCGGGCAGGAACAGTGGCGTCTTGAACTCGACAACGACTTCGGCCTTCTCGACGTCTTCGCGCGGCATCAGCAGCGACAAGGCCTTGGCCTTGGTCCACATGCCGTGGGCGATGGCCTTCTTGAAGCCCAGGAACTTGGCGGTGATCGCGAACATGTGGATGGGGTTCACGTCGCCCGAAGCGCGGCCGTAAGCCCGACCAATGCC
>CANBUA010000410.1 GCA_947372535.1 Burkholderiales bacterium | reverse complement strand
GGCTTCTACCTGGCCATGCACGACCTGGAGATCCGCGGCGCCGGCGAGGTGCTGGGCGACAACCAGAGCGGCAACATGATGGAAGTGGGCTTCCAGCTGTACAACGAGATGCTGGGCGAAGCCGTGCGCTCGCTGAAGGCGGGCAAGGAACCGGATCTGCTGTCGCCCCTGGGCCTGTTCGCCGCCAACACCGACATCAACCTGCACGCTCCGGCCCTGCTGCCTGATGCCTATTGCGGTGATGTGCATGTGCGCCTGAGCCTGTACAAGCGCATTGCCACGGCAGACTCCCTCGACAAGATCGAGAAGATGCTGGAGGAGATCGTGGACCGCTTTGGCAAGTTGCCGCCTCAGGCCCAGGCCCTGTTCGACACCCACAAGCTGCGCGTGCAGGCCAAGCCTTACGGCGTGATCAAGATCGACGCCGCGCCAGGCATCATCAACGTCACCTTCAAGCCCAACCCTCCCGTCGAGCCCTTGCGCATCATCGAGCTGGTGCAAAAGAACAAGCACATCAAGCTGGCCGGCAACGACAAGCTGCGCATCGAAAAGGCCCTGAGCGACCCGAAAGACCGCGCCCAGTACGTGCGCGATCTGCTGCGGCAACTGGGGCAGCCAATTCAGGCCTGATTCAGGCCTGACGCACCTCGCGCCAGCATCTCGCCGTCTCGGCCAATGAAGCCCTGACGTCGGGATGGCGCACCCCATGGCTTTCCCCCCACTGAACTGACGCCGCCGCATCAGGCGGCGCCTTCACGATGAAGCCCAGCGACTCGGCAGACGCCCCCATGCGTTGCGAGACCCAGGGCCATTTCAGTGCCCAGGCCAGCCAGGATTTGGGCACATGCCCCAGCGGCCTGGGCCCACGCATGCCCCTGGCCAACACCTCCACCGACGCCCTCAAAGTCGGTGAGGCCGGATCCAGCAAGACATGCTCGGATGCGATCGGCGCCTGCGCCAAGAGCAAGGCCACCACGTACTGCGCCACGTAGCGCCCGGTCACCCAAGGCACCATGTGCTCGGGCGAACCCGGCACCAGCCGCATGCGTCCCCCTCGAATGGCTTGCAGGATGCCCGCCATGGCCGACTGCGGCGGCACCTCGGCCACCCAGTCATCGCCAATCACCGTGGCCGGATGCACCCAGGTCACGGGCAGACCTGGGGCCCGCGCCTGCGCAGCTTTCAAGCCTTGATATGCGCAGATTTTCGAAGCCTCGTAGCTGCCCAGACGCCTGGCCGCATCGGCCCAGTCCACGTCTGGCCCCAACATGCCCAGCCTGGCCAGGCTGCCCGGGATCTGGCTCTTGAACCCACACACGCCGATGAAGGGGCCCTTGATCCCTTGCGACACCGCCCACTCGTACAAGCGCAAAGTGCCCTGCACATTGACGGCCTCGGCCTCACGCCAAGGCAGGCTCCAACCCCACATGGCAGCCCAATGCGCCACACAGGTGACGCGAGCGAGCTGCGCCAGCGCCTGAGCGTCCCAACCCAGGTCAGGCTTGCCAAAGTCGGTGCTCACGCAAGTGACCTGGGCCGTTGGCGCGCCATGCGCCTGGAGCCATCGCCTCAGCTCGGGCCACTGCCGATCGGGGTCTCTCAGCGTCAAGACCACCTCATGGCCGGCCTCCAGCCAGGCCCTCAGCACCAGGCGACCGATCTGGCCAGTCGCCCCCGTCAACAAGAGCACCGGATGGGTCGAAGAAGAATGATGATGACGATGTTGGTCCATGCCCTGAGGCCCGTTCAAAGTTGAATCGGGCTCAGGTTAAAGTCTGGACCTAACTCCAGAGTCAAGCATGAAAATTGGTGCGCTGTCCAAACTCACCGGTGTGAGCGTGGACGCCCTGCGCTTCTATGAGGCGAAAGGCTTGATCCAAGCCGCAAGCCGCACCGAATCGGGCTATCGCCAATACGCGCCCGCCACCGCCACGCAAGTGGCCTTCCTCAAAACCGCGCAGGAACTGGGTTTCTCATTGCAAGAGATCGGCGACGTGATGCCCGCGTTGACACAAGGCAGCCTGCCTCTGGCCGAAGTGCAGCAGCGCATGCAAGCCAAGCTGTCTGCGCTGGATCAGCAAATCGAGCGCCTGCAGACCCTGCGCCAGCAACTCGTGAGCACCCTGGGCTCGTTCACCTGCGATGCCCAGGTCTTGTTGAACCCCACAGACCTGACACGCCCCAAGGCCTAACGTTCGGTTCGGTTCGGTTCGGTTCGGTTCGGTTCGGTTCGGCGGGGCCAGACCTCAAACACCCAGCATGTTGGCCCCCAGCGCCTCGGCCACCTCGATGCCGTCCACGCCTGCCGACATGATGCCGCCGGCATAGCCCGCACCCTCGCCAGCCGGGTACAGCCCCTTCACGTTCAGGCTCTGGAAGTCCTTGCCGCGCGTGATCCGCAAGGGCGAGGACGTGCGTGTCTCCACCCCCGTCAACACGGCATCCGCCATCGAAAAGCCCTTGATCTGCTTCTCGAACGCCGGCAAGGCTTCGCGGATCGCATCCAGGCAATACTCGGGCAGGCTGCCTCGGCCCTTTTGCGCCAGGTCTGTCAAATGAACGCCCGGCTTGTACGAGGGCTCGACATTGCCCAGCACGCTGCTGCGCTGGCGCTTGATGAAATCGCCCACCAGCGCCCCAGGCGCCTTGTAGCCGCCCTCGCCCAGCTCGAAAGCACGCGACTCCCAGAAGCGCTGGAAGGCCATGCCATCGAGCGGGCTGACCGGGCCGCTGCTCTCCTTGTCCTGGCGATAATCCTGCGGCGAGATGCCCACCACGATGCCGGCATTGGCGTTGCGCTCGTTGCGCGAGTACTGGCTCATGCCGTTGGTCACCACGCGCTCCAGCTCCGAGGTGGCCGCCACCACCGTGCCGCCCGGGCACATGCAGAAGCTGTAGACCGAACGGCCATTGCCCGCGTGGTGCACCAGCTTGTAGTCGGCCGCACCCAGGATGGCGTTGCCGGCATTCGGCCCGAAGCGGGCCTGGTCGATGAGGCTTTGCGGGTGCTCGATGCGGTAGCCGATCGAAAACGGCTTGGCTTCCATGAACACGCCGCGCTCGTGCAGCATCGTGAAGGTGTCGCGCGCGCTGTGGCCCAGGGCCAGCACCACATG
>CANBUA010000409.1 GCA_947372535.1 Burkholderiales bacterium | reverse complement strand
GACCGGGCTTGGTGTCGAACTTGGCCTTGTCGCTGATGGGGCGGCGGGCGCTCTTGAGGAACAGGTCGGTGCCTTCGCGGCGGGCCAGTTTGGCCTTGGGTCCGAGGTAACGTGCCACTTTTCGTGTCCTTGTGTATGTCTGACGTCAGTGGCCTTGAGACCACCCGACGCGAGTCCATCCCGATGTGCGGGGTGAACGGTGGGCTTCAACAATCGGCGGGCGCACCCGCCATCGGTTCTGGCCATGCCAGCCTTGGGGCCTCGGTTCGTGAAGACCGCACTTGACGCCCGCGCCCGGAAACGCGTTCAATCTCATGCAGGGCCCGGCTGCAACGCCCAACCCACTTCACCCACGTCAGAGCAAATCTTGCCAAGCAAAGACAGCCTGCCCACAATCGAACCATCGATTATAGCAAGCTTTGGATGTCTTTTCCCGGACTGACCACTCAGCCCTGTCAAGTTCTGACAACGCCAAGGCCCCGCACACCAGGAGAAGGTGGATCACGGGGCCTTGCGGCTCCTGCACCAGGTGCAGGAACCTTTGGGCAACAAGCTCAACGCCCGCCGCCCGAATCAATGCACAACAGGCCCATCAGCACCTTGTGGCGCCGAAGAGCAGTCGCATCAGATGCGGCGACGCTTCTGAGGGCGGCAGCCGTTGTGCGGCACCGGCGTCACGTCGGAAATCGAATTGATGCGGATGCCCAGCGAAGCCAGAGCGCGCACCGACGATTCACGACCAGGACCAGGGCCCTTGATCTCGACGTCCAGGTTCTTGATGCCTTGTTCTTGAGCAGCGCGGCCTGCGACTTCAGCAGCCACCTGGGCAGCGAAAGGCGTGGACTTGCGCGAGCCCTTGAAACCCTGACCACCCGACGAAGCCCAGGACAGAGCATTGCCCTGACGGTCCGTGATGGTGATGATGGTGTTGTTGAACGAGGCATGCACGTGGGCAATGCCATCCGCAATGTTCTTGCGGATCTTCTTGCTCACACGACGCGCCGCGTTGTTGGCAGGTGCTTTAGCCATAGTTACCTTCTCTTAGATTCTGGAAGAAGTGATGATCACTTCTTGCCGGCGATCGCCTTGCGCGGTCCCTTGCGGGTGCGGGCGTTCGTGCGGGTGCGTTGACCACGCATCGGCAGACCGCGGCGATGACGGAAACCACGGTAGCAACCCAAGTCCATCAATCGCTTGATGTTCATGGAGATCTCACGACGCAGGTCACCCTCGATCGTGAGTCGGCCCACTTCGTCACGGATCTTTTCAAGATCAGCGTCGTTCAGGTCTTTCACTTTCTTGTTGAAAGCGATGCCTGCAGCCGCGCAGATTTTCTGCGCGGTGGTGCGACCAATGCCGTAGATCGAAGTCAGACCGATTTCGGTGTGCTTGTGCGGCGGAATGTTGATGCCAGCAATACGTGCCATAACTGTCCTCTGAACCAGTGTGTCGTCGCCAGGTCAGGCGATCAGCCTTGACGCTGCTTGTGACGCGGGTCGGTGCAGATCACGCGAACCACGCCCTTGCGGCGGATGATTTTGCAATTGCGGCACATCTTCTTGACGGATGCCGAGACTTTCATGGTCTTCTCCTGAACCGTTGATCTCTCAACGGAAATTCGCCCACGCTTCCGGGGTCAATAAACTACAGCTCACTTCGCCCGGAACTCGATGCGAGCACGACTCAAATCATGGCTGGACACCCAATGCACCAACAACCAGACACGCCGCGGAAAACCTAGCATTGTGCCCGAAAAGTGCGCTGAGCGCTACAGCCCAGACCCGCTGAATCAGCTGGTCTTGAAATTCGCCTTCTTCAGCAGTGATTCGTACTGATGAGACATGAGGTAAGACTGCACCTGGGCCCAAAAATCCATCGTGACAACGACGATGATGAGCAGGGAAGTCCCACCGAAATAGAACGGCACGTTGTACTTGAGCACGAGGAACTCGGGCAGCAGGCACACGGCGGTGATGTACACGGCACCAACCAAAGTCAGGCGGGCCAGAATCTTGTCGATGTAGCGAGCGGTGTTCTCACCAGGACGGATCCCGGGAACGAAGGCGCCGCTCTTCTTCAGGTTGTCTGCGGTCTCACGGCTGTTGAACACCAGGGCCGTGTAGAAGAAGCAGAAGAATACGATCGCCACCGAATACAGGATCACGTAGATCGGCTGACCCGGGGACAGCATGCCGGCCATGTCCTTCAACCAGCGCATCGAATCGCCCGTTGCAAACCAACCCACGGCAGTGGTCGGCAGCAGGATGATCGACGACGCGAAGATCGGGGGGATCACGCCAGCCATGTTGATCTTCAGGGGCAAGTGAGAAGACTGACCACCGTAGACACGGTTGCCCACTTGCCGCTTGGCATAGTTCACCAGGATCTTGCGTTGACCACGTTCGACGAACACCACCAGGTAGGTGACGGCGCCAACGAGGGCCATGATGAAGATCGCAGCAGGGATGCTCATCGCACCGGTACGGATCAACTCGAACAGGCCGCCCATGGCGTTGGGCAGGCCGGCAGCGATACCGCCGAAAATCAGGATAGAGATGCCGTTGCCGAGACCCCGTTCCGTGATCTGTTCACCCAGCCACATCAGGAACATGGTGCCGGCCGTGAGGCTGATCACCGTGGTCATGCGGAAACCGAAGCCCGGACTGATCACCAGACCTGCCGTGCCTTCGAGCGCCACAGCAATGCCGAAAGATTGGAAGACGGCCAGACCCACGGTCGCATAACGCGTGTACTGCGTGGTCTTGCGGCGGCCGGCTTCGCCTTCCTTCTTCAGCTGTTCGAGCTGGGGAATCACGTAGCCCATCATCTGGATGATGATGGACGAAGAGATGTAGGGCATGATCCCCAGGGCGAACACCGTGAAACGGGAGAGCGCGCCGCCGGAGAACATGTTGAACAGGCTCAGGATGCCACCCTGCTGCCCCTTGAACAACTGTTGCAGCTGGGCAGGATCGATACCGGGCACGGGAATATGCGCGCCAACGCGGTAGACGACCAGCGCCAACAGCAGGAAAGTCAGGCGACGTTGAAGGTCGCCGAACTTGCCGCTTTGAGCCAGTTGAGTGGGAGAGGTGGCCACGCTGAGTCCTGTTCAGGCTTT
>CANBUA010000408.1 GCA_947372535.1 Burkholderiales bacterium | reverse complement strand
CGGCGCACGATCAACGCGGCCTGTGCCGGCGTGGGCCGCCAGCCCAGGGCCAGCAGCTGGCGCAAGTCCTTGCCGCGCAGCAACTCCATGGCGATGTAGGCGCCCTGCTCGCTGGTGCCCGCATCGAAGGTGGTGACGATGTGCGGATGGCTCAGGCTGCCGGCCGCCTTGGCCTCGTTCTGGAACAGGGCGTTGAACTGCTCGCGGCCATCGGCCGGCAGGTCCACGTTCAGCGTCTTGATGGCGATGAGGCGGGCCAGCAACGGGTCGTGGGCCGCGTACACCGTGCCCAGGCCGCCCTCGCCGATCACGTACTTCAGCGCGTAGCGGCCAATGTGGCCGATGCTGGGCAGCAGTTCCGGGCGCCCCTGGCTGGGCCCGGACATCTCGGTGTCGGGCAAGGGCCGCGTGTCCAGCACCGTGTCCAGGTCCTCCTCCCCCAGCGGGTCGGCCAGGCGCTCGGCCAGGTCTTCCTCGTAGGGCTGGGTGACAGCGGGTTGGGTGTCAGGCGTGGACACGGATCAGGCACTCCCGATGCACACCTCAGCGACCTGGGCGTGCGGCTTTGACTTCGTCCGGCCTCAAGCCGGGCGCCAGGTGATCCAGCACGCCATTGACGTACTTGTGGCCATCGGTGCCGCCAAAGCTCTTGGCCAGCTCCACCGCCTCATTGATCGCCACCTTGTAGGGCACATCCAGGCAGTGGGTCAGCTCATACACACCGATCCACAGCACGGCATGCTCCACCGGCGACAGTTCTTCGACCGGGCGGTCCAGGAACTTGAGCAAGGTCTCGTCCAGTTGGGCGCGCTGGTCGATGCACCCATGCAGCAGTGCGTCAAAGTGCGCATGGTCGCTCTTGGCGAAATCATCCTGCTCGCGCATGTGGGCGTCAATCACGCCGGGCTCGTCCCGGTTGATCTGCCACATGTACAGGCCTTGCAGGGCCAGTTCACGGGCACGGCGGCGCGCCGACTTGGCGCGGTCACGCGGTGGGCCGCCGGCCGTGGTCTTGCGGGCGGGTCGGCCTTCGGGCGCGACCTTGGGGGTATCGGTCGGTTCACTCACAGCAGATCGTCCAGCAGGTTGGCCATTTCGACCGCCACACGGGCAGCGTCGCGGGCTTTGTCTTCGACACGTTCCTCGGCTTGCGCCTCGGTCTCGACGGTCAGGATGGCGTTGGCCACGGGCACATGGTGGTCCAGGCTGACGCGGGTCACGCCAGCGCCACTTTCATTGGCCACCAGTTCAAAGTGGTAGGTCTCACCGCGGATGATGCAACCCAGGGCCACCAGGGCGTCGAAACGCTCGCTGTCGGCCATGGCCTGCAAGGCCACAGGCACTTCCAGGGCGCCAGGCACGGTCACATGCTGGATGTGTTTCGCCTGCACACCGAGCTTGGTCAATTCGTCCATGCAGGCCAGGGCCATGCGGGAGGTGATGTCGTCGTTGAAGCGGGCTTGCACGATGCCGACCCGGAGGTCATGGCCATCGAGGCGGCCGGATTGGCCTTGGTTTGCGCCTTGCATGAGGGTGTCCGTGAAAAAAGAGCGATGGGGTGGAAAGGAAAGAACGAGTGTGTCGATGGACGATGACAAGGCCAAGGGCGGGTCCCTGCCAGCCCGATCAGGTTCAGGCGGCAGGCGGCGGGGCTGGCGGCAAGGCGGCCAGCGCGGTGCCATCGGACCGAAGGAAGCCGGTGACTTCCAGGCCATAGCCCATCATGCTGGGCAGGCGTTGCTGGTTGCCCAGCAGGCGCATGCGGTTCACGCCGAGTTGCTTCAGGATCTGGGCGCCCACGCCATAGGTGCGCAGGTCGACCGGGGTCTTGGGCGTGCCGGCATCGGCCGCAGGCAACAGCTTGTCCAGCAGCCGCTCGCGGTCGTCGCCCGCATTGAGCAGCACCACCACGCCACGGCCGGCTTCGTGCACGGCGGCCAAGGCCTTGGGCAAAGGCCAGGAATGTTGCTTGCTGCCTGCGTCCAGCCAGTCCAGCGCGGTGAAGGGCTCGTGCACGCGCACCAGCACGTCATCCGTCGGGCCCCATTCGCCCACCGTCAGCGCCAGGTGCAGCGCGCCGGTGCGGTCCTTGAAGACCTGGGCCTGGAAGGCGCCTTCGGGCGTCTGCATGGTGCGCACGCCCACGCGCTCGATCAGCGACTCGTTGCGGCTGCGGTACTGGATCAGGTCGGCGATGGTGCCGATCTTCAGGCCGTGTTCCTTGGCGAAGATCTGCAGATCCGGCAGACGGGCCATGGTGCCGTCGTCGTTCATGATCTCGCAGATCACGGACGAAGGCGTGAGGCCGGCCATGCCTGTGAGGTCGCAGCCAGCTTCGGTGTGGCCGGCGCGCATGAGCACACCGCCATCCTGGGCCTGCAGCGGGAAGATGTGGCCCGGCTGCACCAGGTCGCTGGCCTTGGCATCGCGGGCCACGGCGGCCTGCACGGTGCGGGCGCGGTCGGCGGCCGAAATGCCGGTGGTCACGCCTTCCACGGCCTCGATGGACACGGTGAAGGCGGTGCCATGCTTGGTGCCGTTGCGCGTGGCCATGGGCGGCAGCTGCAGCCGCTCGCAACGCTCGCGCGTCAGCGTCAGGCAGATCAGGCCGCGGCCGAACCTGGCCATGAAGTTGATGGCTTCCGGCGTGACGTGGTCTGAGGCCAGCACCAGGTCACCTTCGTTTTCGCGGTCTTCTTCGTCGACCAGGATGACCATGCGGCCAGCGGCCAGCTCGGCGATCAGCTCGGGGATGGGGGAAATAGGCATCCGGCGATTGTAGTTGCCCGCCCTAGGGTTTGGCCCGTGTCCGGTCATCCAGGCGCCCGGGTGGGCTGGCCAGAATGCGCAGATCGGGGCCCACCATGCGCACATCGTGAAACACCAGGGTGGGCGCGGCGGCCAGATCGGGCAATTCGTCCAGTGCGGCCAGCGGGCGGCCGGGGCCGATCAGCTTGGGCGCCAGGTAAATCAGGTACTCGTCGACCAGGTCGGCGGCGATGAAGGCGGCGTTCAGGCGGGCGCCCGCCTCGACGTGCAACTCATTGCAACCTTGGGAGGCCAGATCGTGCAAGACGGCGCGGAGGTCGACGTGGCCATGGGCGGCAGATGAGGTGTGCAAGTGCAAC
>CANBUA010000407.1 GCA_947372535.1 Burkholderiales bacterium | reverse complement strand
AAGCCGATGACCAGCGCAGCGCCCACGGTGGGCACCAGTGCATAGATGCTGGGGAAGGGCGTGTAGGCGTCGAAGGCAAAGGTGGCCAGCAGGATCAAGCCCAGCCCGAACGCGCTCAAGATCTGACGAAGCTGCTTCGGCGCGGACTCTGCCAGGGGCAGCTGAAAGGCGAGCAGCGCGCCGATGAGCAATTCCCAGATGCGGGTGGGCAGCAAATAGAACACGTAGTCTGGCTTGTATTTCAACCCCCACTCTGCCAAGGTCAGACTGGCCACGGCAAGTGCGATGAACACCGCGGACAGCCCGTTCTTGCCCATGCGCCCAAGCAGCATCAGCAGCAAAGGGAAGAACACGTAATACTGTTCTTCCACGGCCAGGCTCCAGGTGTGCAGGAGCGGCTTGAGTTCGTTGCTGGTGTCGAAGTAGCCGCTGGTCAGGCTCAGCAGGATGTTGGAGGCAAACAGCGGAACGGAGATCAAGGCCTGCGCGAACTTGCGCATGTCGGATGGCGTCATCCACAAACAGGCCGCGACCACGCTGGCCAGCATCATCACGAACAAGGCGGGCAGGATGCGGCGCGCCCGCCGCTCATAGAAATCGGCAATGCTGAAGCGGCCGCGTTCCAGATCACTCCAGATCAGGCTGGTGATCAGGAAGCCGCTGATGACGAAGAAGACATCGACCCCGACAAAGCCACCCTGGAAAGTCTTGAAGCCAGCGTGGAACAGGATGACGGGCACGACCGAAACGGCGCGCAGCCCGTCGATCTCGGCGCGGTGACGCATGGCTATTCCCTGGATATTTTATTTTTTGCCTGCCTCGCATGTCAGAGGCAGGTCAAGCGATCACATGCCCGAGTAGTTCGGGCCACCGCCGCCTTCCGGTGTGATCCAGACGATGTTCTGGGTCGGGTCTTTGATGTCGCAGGTCTTGCAGTGCACGCAGTTCTGGGCATTGATCACCAGGCGGTCGCTCTGGTCATCGTTCTTGACGAACTCGTACACGCCAGCCGGGCAGTAGCGCGCCTCGGGACCGGCGTACTTGGCCAGGTTGACCTGCACAGGCACCGAAGCGTTCTTCAGCGTCAGGTGAGCCGGCTGGTGTTCGGTGTGGTTGGTGTTGGAGATGAACACCGAGCTCAGGCGATCGAAGGTGATCTTGCCATCGGGCTTGGGATAGTTGATCTTGGCGCACTCGGCAGCGGGCTTCAGGAAGGTGTGGTCCGCGGCGGGGTTGCGCAGGGTCCACGGGGCTTCCTTGATGCCCAGACGGGGCAGCAGCCAGTGCTCCACCGCCGTCATGATGGTGCCGACGTAGAAGCCCTTCTTGAACCAGGTCTTGAAGTTCTTCGAAGTCTTCAGCTCTTCATTCAACCAGCTCTTGTCGAACAGGGCAGCGTAGGCGCTCAGCTCGTCGTGCTGACGGCCAGCCATCACGGCTTCAAACGCGGCTTCGGCGCACAGCATGCCGGACTTCATGGCGGCGTGCGAGCCCTTGATGCGGGCGGCGTTCATGTAGCCGGCGTTGCAGCCGATCAGCGCGCCGCCCTTGAACACCGTCTTGGGCAGGCTGGGCAGGCCGCCGTTGTTGATGGCGCGGGCGCCATAGCTGATGCGCTTGGCGCCTTCCAGGTAGCTCTTGATGACCGGGTGGGTCTTCCAGCGCTGCATTTCTTCAAACGGGCTCAGCCAGGGATTCTTGTAGTCGAGGCCGACCACGAAACCCAGGGTGACCTTGTTGTCGGCCAGGTGGTACAGGAAGCCGCCGCCGAAGGTGGCCGTGTCCATGGGCCAGCCGCCGGTGTGCATCACCAGGCCGGGCTTGGCCTTGGACGGGTCGATTTCCCACAGCTCCTTGATGCCGATGCCGAAGCTTTGCGGTGCCTTGCCCTCGGCCAGGTTGAACTTGGCCAGCAGTTGCTTGCCCAGATGGCCACGCGCGCCTTCGGCGAAGATGGTGTACTTGCCCAGCAGCTCCATGCCCAGCTGGAAGTCGCCGGTGGGTTCGCCGTTCTTGTCGATGCCCATGTTGCCGGTGGCCACGCCCTTGACCGAGCCATCGTCGTTGTAGAGCACTTCGGCCGCGGCGAAACCAGGGAAGATTTCCACGCCCAGGCTCTCGGCCTGCTGGGCCAGCCAGCGGCAGACGTCGCTCAGGCTGACGACGTAGTTGCCTTCGTTGTGCATGCAGTTGGGCACCAGGGCGTCAGGTGTCTTGAACTGGCCGCCTTCGCTCAGCACATAGACCTCGTCGCCGGTGACGGGCTGGTTCAGCGGTGCGCCCAGCTCCTTCCAGTTGGGGAAGAGTTCGCTCATCGACCGCGGGTCCATCACGGCGCCGGACAGGATGTGCGCACCCGCTTCGGAGCCCTTTTCCAGCACGACGACGTTGATCTCCTTGCCGGCCTTTTCGGCCAGTTGCTTGAGCTTGATCGCGGTGGCCAGGCCGCCGGGGCCGGCGCCGACGATCACGACGTCGTATTCCATCGACTCACGGGGGCCGAACTGCGCGAGGATTTCCTGGGGCGTCATCGTGGTTCCTTCTTCTGAACGGAAAGGCCGCCTCGCGGCGGACAGGGCGTATGGGGGCACAGAGCCGGGGCAAGACCCGGGCTGGCGCGTGTGACAGGTCCCGAATTCTAAGGTCCTTCCCGGGGATTCTGGCAAAAAATAGAACGACCGTTCGAAAATTCACCCATGCAGTTGAGGGAGGCAAAGGTGTGCTGTTGTCGACATCCTCCAAACCGGATCAACAGGCGACACCCGTGCTAAGGTTTTCGTCTGTCGACATGAGCGAGCCCTTTGGAGATTTCACATGAGTTACACCCTTGACCTGTCCGGCCGCGTGGCCCTGATCACCGGCGCCTCCAGCGGCCTGGGCACCCAATTCGCCCACACCCTGGCCAAGGCCGGTGCTGCCGTGGTGCTGGCCGGTCGCCGGGTGGAGCGCCTGAAGACCCTGCGCAACGAGATCGAAGCCAATGGTGGCGATGCCCACGTGGTGGGGCTGGACGTGACCGACATGGACAGCATCCGCTCTGCCGTGGCCCACGCCGAGACCGAAGTGGGCGCGATCGACATCCTGATCAACAACTCCGGTGTGAGCACCACCGAACGCCTGGTGGACGTGACCGAAGACAGCTACGACT
>CANBUA010000406.1 GCA_947372535.1 Burkholderiales bacterium | reverse complement strand
ATGGATTTGCGCAGCAGGTCTTCGGAGCCCTTGCCCACGGTGAGCGAGAGGAAATGGCGGTCCACCCGCGCGATCTCGATGGCGTGGCAGCCCATGTCGGACAGGGTGTGGGCCAGGATGATCTGGAAGTCACCCAGGGTGTCGACGAGGGTACCGTCGAGGTCGATGATGGCGGCTTGGTAGGGCATGGGGTTCGGCTCCAGCGAGCCAGCAATTTGCCAGAGTCTCCAGGCACAGCAGGCGCAACCGAGTTGGGACAAACCCGGCGGCACCGCACAAGCCAAGCGTGCAAGGCGCGCCGCCGAGGGCCGGCTGGCCCCATCAGGTCTGGAAGAAGGCCACGGACGCGTTGAGCGACTGCGCCTGGTGCTTGAGCGAGGACGCGGCCGCAGCCGCCTGTTCGACCAGCGCTGCATTTTGCTGCATGGTGGTGTCGATGCTGCTGACCGACTGGCTCACATGGCCGATGCCCGTGGCTTGTTCGCCCGTCGACACGGTGATGTCAGAGATCACGTCGCGCACGCGCTTGACCGCGTCCGTCGCGGAGGCGATGGTGGCACCCGCCTCGGTGACCAGGCCGGCCCCGCGCTCCACACAGCTCACGCTGGCGTTGATCAGGGACTTGATTTCCTTGGCGGCGTTGGCACTGCGTTGGGCCAGGGCACGCACTTCGGAGGCCACGACGGCAAAGCCCCGCCCCTGCTCGCCAGCACGTGCGGCTTCCACGGCCGCGTTGAGTGCCAGGATGTTGGTCTGGAATGCGATGCCATCGATCACGCCAATGATCTCGGAGATCTTGCCTGAGCTGGCATTGATCTCGTTCATGGTCAGCACCACCTGCCCGACCACCACGCCGCCACGCTCGGCCACTTCGGTGGCACGGGTGGCCAGGGCGTGCGCCTGGGCAGCATGGTCTGCGCTGTTCTTGATGCCGCATGACAGCTCTTCGATCGTCGCGGCCGTCTGCTGCAGGTTCGATGCCTGGTGCTCGGTGCGGGTGGACAAGTCCATGTTGCCCGTCTCGATCTCGGCCGACGCATGGGCCACCTCTTCTGCGCTGCGGCGCACCTGCGAAACCACCGTGTTGAGGCTGTGGCTCATGCTGCCCATGGCGGCCATGAGCTGGCTGACCTCGTCATGGCCCACAGCCTGAAGGCGGGTGTTGAGCCGGCCGTCGGCCACCTCTTGTGCGGCCTGGACGGCGTTGTGCAGCGGCACGGTCACGCTGCGCAGGACAAACCAGCCGGAGACACACGCGAACGCGATGGTGATCAGCACGATGCTGGCCATCGCGGCCTTGACCGCTGCCACACGCGCCCTGGATGACGCCAGCGATGCCGTGCGTGCGTCGTCGGAGGCCTTCATCAGCTTGGTGACGACGTCGTCCAGCAGCTTGGTGGGCGGGCGGTCCAAACCCTTGACCCTCACATCCAGATCGTGCGCGCTCTTGTCGGGGTTGGCATGGTCATATTGACCCAAGGCCTGCAGATACGTGCTGGTCAGGGCGGCCAAAGCAGCCATGCTGGCGTCCACATCGCCGGTGGGCATGTTCAACTGGCCGTAGGTCGCCTTCAATCGGGTCAGCTTGGCCTGCGTGTCCTCGCCCTCTTTCGCAAAGGCCTTGCTGTATTTGTCGAAGGCTTCGCGGTCGGCGCCCCGGATCAGCAGGTTCTTCCACTCCTGCACCTGCACTTTGAATTCAACTTGCGCACCGCGGGCCAGGTCCACGGCGGTTTCATAGGTGTCAGAGGCCTCGTGGATGAGCTCGGAATGATTCGCCTCTTGCGCGACCGCATACCAGCCTGTGGCGGCCACCACCAGGGTCGCCAGCAAGAGCAGGCCGATCATGGCGGCCAGCCGGGTTCCAATTTTCACGTCGTTGAGCGTCATCGACTGCTCCCAAAAGGTGCGTCAGATGAACGAGACAGCGCGGGATGGCCTGTCGCGTCATCAGGGGGCTCTTCGGTGAGCGACGGCAGCAGCTTGAGACCCTGAAGGCCAAACGCCTTGGTATACCGACCGGCCGTGACATGGCGCACGGAAACACCTGGTCACGCGGTGACAAGACGCGCCGGCTACAGCACCTTCTGCAGGTTCAGGCTGGTGACAGCAAAGCCCAGTGAGGCATACAAGGCCCGCGCGGCCGCGTTGTGGCCAAAGACGTGCAGGCCGATGCTGTGCACGCCCAACTCGGCGGCCAGCGCTTCAAACGAGGCCAGCGCCCGGCGGGCATGGCCCTGGCGGCGGCGGGCCTCGAGGACATGGACGTCGTAGACGAAGGCCTCGCGCAAGCCGGATCGCTCGGACAACCCGACCCACAGGACGCCGACCTGGGCATCGGAGGATGGGTCCATGATGTGGAAGACATGGTGCCGCGGCGTGGCCAGGCCCTTGGGCAGCAGGAGTTCGAACTCGGTCAGGGCGCGGTTGACAGCCGCCTCGGCGGGCCACAGGCCGGTCAGCACCTGATCGCCCGCGTAACGCTCGACCGACGCCTGCTTGAAGCGGGCGAAATCAGCCTCGGTCATGGGCTGGAGCACGGGTTCGGTTGGCACGGGTTCTCCTGGAGGTCAACCCCGATTGTCGGCGCTTGCGCGTCGCCGCCGTGGCTTCAGGCTGGTCCGATCACGGCATCGACCATGGCCTGGGCCTCCTGCAGGATGGCCCGCAGGTGCGCCGCGCCACGGAAGCTCTCTGCATAGACCTTGTACAGCGGCTCGGTGCCCGATGGCCGCGCCGCAAACCAGCCCCCGGCCGCGCACACCTTGATGCCACCGATGACCGCGCCATTGCCCGGGGCGCGGGTGAGGATGGCGTTGATCTGGTCTCCGGCCAGCTCGGTGGCGCTCAGGTGCTGTGGCGACAAGGCCGCCAGGCGTTGCTGCTGTGCCGGGGTGGCCGCCGCTTCGGTCAATGCCGCCACCGGGCCGCCCTGCTCTGGTGCCAGCGTGGCGGCCAGATCCGCGTACAACGCACCGAGGTCTCGGCCCGTCACGGCGGTGATCTCGGCCGACAGCAAGGCGGCGGTGATGCCGTCCTTGTCGGTGGTCCACGCGCTGCCATCGCGCCGCAGGAAGCTGGCGCCCGCGCTTTCCTCGCCCGCAAAGGCCAGGCGACCGTCCAGCAGGCCGGTGGCGAACCACTTGAACC
>CANBUA010000405.1 GCA_947372535.1 Burkholderiales bacterium | reverse complement strand
CCGCGCACGATCTCCACCTTGCGCGCCTTGGCCATGAAGGCCAGGCCGCCGGTGAGCTTGCCCGTGACCGCCGTCTTGTGGGCGCGCAGCTTGGGCAAGTCGAGCGTGGCGGCACCAAAGCTCACGCCGAGTTCGGCCAGGTGGGGCACTTCGTCCATCACGGCGGCCACGTGCAGTAGCGCCTTGGACGGGATGCAACCCACGTTGAGGCACACGCCGCCGAGTTGGGCATAGCGCTCGACCAGGATGACCTTGAGGCCCAGATCGGCGGCGCGGAAGGCAGCCGAGTAGCCGCCGGGGCCGCCGCCCAGGACGAGGAGGTCGCAGTCGGTGTCGGCGGGGGTGTTGGCCGGGGCGGCGTTGGCAGAGGCGGCTGCAGGCGCAGAAGTCGACGCCCCAGCCACCCCACTTGCAGCTTCCAGCATCAGGATCGGTTTGCCTTCCCCGACCCGGTCGCCAATCTTGACCAGGATCTCGCGCACCACCCCGCCTTGCGGCGCCGGCACCTCCATCGAGGCCTTGTCCGACTCCAGCGTGATGAGGCTCTGCTCGGGCGCGATGGTGTCGCCCACCTTGACCAGGATCTCGATGATGGCCGCGTCGGCGATGTCGCCCAGATCGGGCACGGGAACGGTGATCAGACTCATGGAGTTCCTCAAATCGGCTCAGAGCTCAGGCTCAGGGCTCAAACCAGCGCGCGGCGCAAATCGGCCAGCAGCGCAGCCAGGAAGGCATTGAACCTGGCGGCCATGGCCCCGTCGATGACGCGGTGGTCATAGCTCAGGCTCAACGGCAGCATCAGGCGCGGCTGGAAGGCCTGGCCGTCCCACACCGGCTTCATCGCCGCGCGGCACACGCCCAGGATGGCCACCTCGGGCGCGTTGATGATGGGCGTGAAGGTGGTGCCGCCAAAGCCGCCCAGCGAGCTGATCGAGAAGTTGCCCCCGCTCATCTCGGCCGGCGTGAGCTTGCCTTCGCGGGCCTTGGCGGCCAGGGCGGCCGTCTCCAGCGCCAGCTGCGCCAGGCTCTTGTGGTCCACATCGCGGATCACCGGCACCACCAGGCCATTGGGCGTGTCGGCCGCAAAGCCGATGTGCACGTAACCTTTGAGCACCAGGTCATCGCCATCCAGCGACGCATTGAACTTGGGGAACTTCTTGAGCGCCACCGCGCAGGCCTTGAGCAGGAAGGCCAGCAAGGTGAACTTGGTGCCGGCCTTGGCGTGCTCGGTGTTGAGCGCCACGCGCCAGGCTTCGAGCTCGGTGATGTCGGCCTCGTCGTTGTTGGTGACGTGGGGGATGCGCACCCAGTTGCGGTGCAGGTTGGCGCCCGAGATCTTCTGGATGCGCGACAGCGGCTGGCGCTCGATGGGGCCGAACTTCGTGAAGTCGACCTTGGGCCAGGGCAGCAGGGTCATGCCACCGAGGTCGGCCGAGCCCGTGCCCGTGCCTGTCGGGGCTGCCACCGATGCAGTGGCCGCAGCCACCGCGCCGCTCATCACCCCCTTGACGTGGTTCTGCACGTCCAGCTGGGTGATGCGGCCTTTGGGGCCGGTGCCAGCCACCTGGGCCAGCGTCACGCCCAGTTCGCGCGCAAAGCGCCGCACGGAGGGCGAGGCGTGGGCCACATGGCTCGCCTCTGGCGCGGCCTCGGGGGCCAGCGCGGCGGTCGGTGAGGGCTTGGCTTCGGGGGCCGGCACTGCCGTTGAAGCCGGCGCCGCTGCCGTTGAGGGAGCTACGGAAGTTGCAGCCGCAGCCGCAGGCGCAGGCGCAGCCCCCGCAGCCTCACCCTCACCCGTCTCCAGCTCCGCCACGATCGAGCCCTGGCTGACCTTGTCGCCCAGCTTCACCCGCAGCGCCTTCACCACGCCGCCCACACTCGAGGGCACCTCCATCGAGGCCTTGTCGGACTCGATGGTGATCAGGCTTTGCTCGGCCTTGATCGTGTCTCCGGGCTTGACCAGCAGCTCGATCACCGCCGCGTCGCTCACGTCTCCGATGTCCGGGACGGTCAGTTCAATGATGGCCATGTTGTCTTCTCCGCGCTGTGCCGTTGCTTGCTTGCGTGTGGTGTGCGTATTGCCTGTCTATGGCTTGCATCGCATCACGCGTACAGCGGGTTGATCTTGTCGGCATCGATGCCGTACTTCGCGATCGCTTCAGCCACTTTGGCCAGGGGCAGCGCACCCTCTTCGGCCAGGCTCTTGAGCGCAGCCACCACGATGTAGTGCCGGTTGATCTCGAAGTGCTCGCGCAGGCGCCAGCGGAAGTCGCTGCGCCCGAAGCCGTCGGTGCCCAGCACCTTGTAAGCGCGACCCTTGGGCACATAGGCCCGGATCTGCTCGGGCAAGGCCTTCACATAGTCGGTCGAGGCCACCACCGGCCCCGTGGTCTGGCTCAGCTGCTTCGTCACAAAGGCCACGCGCTGCTCGCCCGTGGGGTGAAGCAGGTTGTGGCGCTCGGCATCCTGCCCATCGCGCGCCAGTTGGTTGAAGCTCGGGCAGCTCCACACGTGGGCGCCCACGCCCCAGTCGGCTTCCAGCAAGGCCTTGGCCGCCACGGATTCGCGCAGGATCGAGCCCGAGCCCAGCAGGTTCACCTCCAGCTTGGCCTTGGCCACCACGGACGCATCCGCATCCTGCAGCCGGTACATGCCCGCAATGATCTCGGCCTCGGTCCCTTGGCGCAAGCCAGGCTGCGCGTAGTTCTCGTTGAGCAGCGTCAGGTAGTAGAAGACGTTCTCCTGCTGCTCCACCATGCGCTTCAAGCCGTTCTGGATGATCACGGCCACCTCGTGCGCGAAGCTCGGGTCGTAGCTCAGGCAGTTGGGGATGGTGCCCGCCACCAGCTGGCTGTGGCCGTCTTCGTGCTGCAGGCCTTCGCCATTGAGCGTGGTGCGGCCCGATGTACCACCGAGCAAAAAGCCGCGGGCCTGCATGTCGCCCGCAGCCCAGGCCAGGTCACCAATGCGCTGCAGGCCAAACATCGAGTAATAGACATAGAACGGGATCATCACCCGGTTGTTGGTGGAGTAGGACGTGGCCGCTGCGATCCACGAGCTCATGCCCCCGGCCTCGTTGATGCCTTCCTGCAGGATCTGGCCGGACTTGTCTTCCTTGTAGTAGCTCACCTGCTCTTTATCGACTGGCGTATACAAC
>CANBUA010000404.1 GCA_947372535.1 Burkholderiales bacterium | reverse complement strand
ATGCCTTCGAGGATGACATCCACCGATTCCTGCGACGAGCGCTCTTCGTCTGTGTCTTCAATGCGCAGGATGAACACACCCTGGTTGGCGCGCGCAAAGGCCCATGGATACAGGGCCGAGCGGATGTTGCCCAGGTGGATGAAGCCCGTCGGCGACGGTGCAAAGCGGGTGCGAACTTGGGACATGGGGATCAGACGTTCAAGGTGCTCAGACCCCGTGCCAGATCGGCGGTGAGGTCATCGATGTGTTCCAGGCCCACGGCCACGCGGATCATGCCCTGCGTGATGCCGGCGGCCAGGCGTTGGGTTTCCTGCAAGCGGCCGTGTGAGGTGCTGGAGGGATGGGTGATCAGGGTCTTGGTGTCGCCCAGGTTCGAGGTGATCGAGCACAGCTGCGTGTGGTCGATCACATGGAAGGCGGCCTGCCGCAGGCGCATGGCGTCGTCGCTCAGGTTCTTGCCCGGCACGGTGATGGGGCCGGCTGCGGGCTTGGTGGTGAAGGACACCACGGCACCACCGCAGTTGCTTTGCTGGCGCATGGCCAGGGCATGCTGCGGGTGGCTGGGCAGGCCGGGGTAGAACACCTTGTCCACCGCAGGCTGGGCCTCGAGCCACTGGGCCAGCTTGAGTGCATTGGCGCTTTGCGCGGCCATGCGGATGCCCAGCGTTTCCAGGCCCTTGAGCACCACCCAGGCGTTGAAGGGCGACAGGCTCATGCCCGCGCCGCGCAGCGTGGTCATCAGAGGGCCATTGATGATGGCATCGGTGCCACACACGGCACCGGCCAGCACACGGCCCTGGCCGTCCAGGTACTTGGTACCGGAATGGATGACAAGGTCGGCGCCCATCTCCACCGGTCTTTGCAGCACGGGCGTACAGAAGCAGTTGTCCACGGCCAGCAAGGCGCCACCTGCATGGGCGATCTCGGCCAGGGCTGCGATGTTGCACACCTCGGTCATGGGGTTGCTGGGCGTCTCGGCAAACAGCAGCCTGGTGTTGGGCCGCATGGCGTCACGCCACTGCTGCACATCGGTCTGCGACACAAAGCTGGTCTCGATGCCGAACTTGCCGAATTGCGTTTGCAGCAGCGTGATGGTCGAGCCGAACACACTTTGCGAACACACCACGTGGTCGCCCGACTTGAGCAGGCCCATGACCAGCAGCAGGATGGCGCTCATGCCCGTCGACGTGGCGATGCAGGCCTCGGTGCCTTCAAGCGCGGCCAGGCGGCGCTCGAACATCATGGTGGTGGGGTTGGTGAAGCGCGAGTAGACGAAGGCTTCTTCCTCGTTGGCAAAGCGCGCAGCGGCCGTGGCCGCATCGGGGTGGTTGAAGCTGCTGGTCAGGTACAGCGCTTCGGAGTTCTCGCCCCAAGGCGAGGCCGGCAGGCCTTCGCGCACGGCCAGGGTGTCGAGGTGGGTGCCCGGTGCAAATGCCTTGCGGGGCAGTCGTTTCTTGTCTTCGGTGGCCATGGGGCTCTCCGTACGTGAAATCCGTTCAGGCCGGACGGTGTGCGCCGCCCTGCCCTGCGGGTCTGCCCGGTGGAAGCGAGCGGATCAATCAGCCTGGTTCTGCAGCGCCAGGCGCGAGTTGACGGCGACGTCCTCGTCCTTCTGGGTCAGTCGCTGCGATTCAATGGCAGCGAAGTCAGAAGCACTCACATCGCCCGTGATGTAGACGCCATCAAAGCAGGAAGCTTCAAAACCTTTGATCAAAGGATTGAGCTTGCCCACCACGTTCTTCATCGCATCCACATCCTGATAGATCAGGGCATCGCAGCCAATGATCTGGCGCACCTCTTCCAGCGTGCGGCCATGGGCCACGAGCTCGCTCTTGGTGGGCATGTCGATGCCATAGACATTGGGGAAGCGCACCGGCGGCGCGGCCGAAGCCAGGTAGACCTTGTTGGCGCCGGCCTCGCGGGCCATCTGCACGATCTCTTTGGAGGTGGTACCGCGCACGATGGAATCATCGACCAGCAGCACATTGCGGCCCTTGAACTCCAGGCCGATGGCATTGAGCTTCTGGCGCACGGACTTCTTGCGCACGCCCTGGCCCGGCATGATGAAGGTGCGGCCCACGTAGCGGTTCTTCACGAAGCCTTCGCGGTAAGGCTTGCCCAGCTTCTGGGCCAGTTGCATGGCCGATGGGCGGCTGGATTCAGGGATGGGGATGACCACGTCGATCTCGGACGGCGGCATGGTGGACACCACGCGCTGGGCCAGGGTCTCACCCATTTCCAGGCGGGCCTGGTAGACCGACACGCCATCGATGACCGAGTCCGGGCGGGCCAGGTACACGAACTCGAACATGCAGGGGTGAAGCAAGGTCTTCTCGGCGCACTGGCGGGCGTGGACCACGCCGTCAAGGTCGATGAACAGGGCCTCGCCGGGCGCCACGTCGCGCACAACACGGTGTCCGGTGCCTTCCAGGGCCACCGATTCGCTGGCCACGATGACCTCGCGGCCTTCAGGCAGATCGGCTTCGCCGTAGCACATGGGGCGGATGCCAAACGGATCGCGGAAAGCAACCAGGCCATAACCGGCGATCAGGCAGATCACGGCGTACGAGCCCTTGATGCGCTTGTGCACGGCGCGCACGGCCTGGAACACGGCATCGGGCGTCAGGGGCAGTTCGCGACCGGCCAGTTCCAGTTCGTGGGCGAACACGTTGAGCAGCACTTCGGTGTCGCTGTCGGTGTTCAGGTGGCGGCGGTCGATGTCGAACAGCTCTTTGCGCAGGTCGTGGGCGTTGGTCAGGTTGCCGTTGTGGACCAGCACCAGGCCGAAAGGTGCATTCACGTAGAAGGGCTGGGCCTCTTCTTCGTTGAAGGCGTTGCCGGCCGTGGGGTAACGCACCTGGCCCAGGCCCACCGTGCCGGGCAGCGCGCGCATGTCGCGGGTGCGGAACACATCTTTCACCATTCCGCGGGCCTTGTGCATGAAGAACTTGCGACCGTTGGCCCCGGGGCCAGCCGTGACGATGCCCGCTGCATCCTGGCCGCGATGCTGCAAGAGCAGCAGCGCGTCATAGATGAGCTGGTTGACAGGCGCCTTGGAGATCACACCCACAATGCCGCACATGGTTCACCTCTGTGAAAAATCAAAAAAACTTCAGGCCTGCTTGGGCAGGAATTGGACCACCGGATCGGGCAGGATGGGGCG
>CANBUA010000403.1 GCA_947372535.1 Burkholderiales bacterium | reverse complement strand
GGCGTGGCCCATGGCGGCTCCATCATCTACTACGCCTCTTTGCTGGAGATGATGGGCCACGGCCAGGTCATCGGCATCGACATCGACATCCGAGCCCACAACCGCGAGGCCATCGAATCGCACCCCATGGCCAAGCGCATCACGCTGGTCGAAGGGTCGTCCATCGAGCAAAGCACCATCGACGAGGTCCATGCCTTGGCCAAGGGCAAGCGCGCCCTGGTGGTGCTCGATTCCAACCACACCCACGATCACGTGCTGGCCGAGCTGCGCGCCTATGCGCCCTTGGTGTGCGAGGGCGGCTATTGCATCGTGATGGACACCGTGGTCGAGGAATTGCCCAAGGACTTCTTCCTCAACCGCCCTTGGGGCCCGGGCAACAACCCGATGACGGCGGTGCGTCAGTACTTGAAGGAAACGGACAGTTTCGAGATCGACCAGGACACCGAGTCCAAGCTGCTGATCACCGTGTGCCCATCGGGTTACCTCAAGCGCGTGCGTTGAGTCAGGGCTCGGAGACGACGGGGGCCGCCTCGGCCAGCGCGCGGTAGTACGCCGCGTCCGCATCCCGCCCCAGCGTCTCATACAGCGAACTCAGGTTGCGCGCGGCCAAAAAGCTGCCGCGCCCTTGCACGGCGCCTTCCTGGCCCGGGTTCTCGCCGATGGCCAGGCATTGCAGCCACGCCGCCTCGATCATGGGCACGACGGCTTCAGCATCGTCCGGGTTGCTCACGGCGTGCTCCAGCAGCACATCACCCATCACGAAGAAGAAGTCGGGCGATTCGGGCCATTGCGCCATCTCGGCCTCGGCCAACTGAATGGCCTGCGGCACCTGGCCGGTGGCTTTGAGCACGAACAAGCTCCGCAGCACCAGGTCGTGCCGCCATGAAGGCATGCGCCCGCCATGGGCCTCCAGCAAAGCCAGCGCCAACTCGTAATAAGGCCAGGCGCTGCCAAATTCATCATGCACCTCGAAGTCCTTGCCCAGTTGGTAGTTCAGGTAGGCATCGTCGGGCTTGGCGCCCAGGGCGTCTTGCAACAAGCGCCGGTTGCGGTTGCCCTTGAGCTGCATCTGAGCTGGCATGTAGCCGTCGTGCTCGATGCGCACGCTCAGGCGCTGGCGAGGCCCGTCGAACACGGGCTGCTCGTGGACACGGCCTTCGTAGCGCACACCGCGTGGCAACACGCGCGGCAGCCAGCTGGAGGCCACGGTGATGCCTTGGTCGGCGGCATGGGCTGAGCCAGTCTGGCCCTGGCTGGCCACCTCGATGCTGCCAATGAACTCAGGTGCCAAACCGCGCAGGCTTTGCAGCACCTCGCCCCCCGAGGTCAGCCACTCATCGGCATCGAGCACCACGTTCCAGTCGGCATCGCTCAGGTCCAGCGCCGCATTGCGCGCCTTGGCAAAGTCATCCACCCACTCGACGTGCGCCACGCGCGCGCCTTGCGCCTGGGCCAGCGCCACGGTGTCGTCGGTGGAGCCCGTGTCCAGCACGATCATGGCGTCCACCCAGGGGCGGATGCTGCTCAGGCAGCGCGCCAGGCAGCGCGATTCATTGCGCACGATCATCACCAGGTTGACGCTGCTGTGCATGGGTTCACACTCCAAAGATTTTTTGTCCGGTCAAGCGCTCGTGCTCACGCACGGCGAAGCGGTCGGTCATGCCCGCGATGTAGTCGGCCACGGCCCGGTGCAAGTCGGTGCGCGCGGCGAAATCGGCCTGCATCTCCGAGGGGCGCGCCTCATAGGCCGCGAACAACTCGGTGATCATGCGCTTGGCGTCTGCCGTGGTCGCGTTGACCTGCGGATGGCGGTAGAGCTCCTTGAACAGGAAGCGCTTGAGCTCGGTGCTGGCCTCGCGCATGCCGGCTGAGAAACGCACCAGCGGCGGACAGGCCCGGACGCCATCGGCATGGACGGGCATGTGCTCGGCCAGGCAGGCGCGCGTGGCATCGATCACGTCGTAGACCTGCTGCGAGAGCATGCGGCGGATGCTGTCGAACAGCAGGCGGCGGCCACGCACTTGCGGGAACTCCTTGAGCGTCTCGTTGCGGAAGTGCACGAACAGCGGCACCGAATCGAACTGCTCCAGCGTGACCAGGCCCGAGCGCACGCCGTCGTCGATGTCGTGGGCGTTGTAGGCGATCTCGTCGGCCAGGTTGCACAACTGGGCCTCCAGGCTGGGCTGGGTGCCATTCAGAAAGCGCCGGCCGACACCGCCGGGCTCGTTGGCCTCCAGCACCTCGGCGTTGCGGCGCGAGCAATGTTTGAGGATGCCCTCGCGTGTCTCGAAACTCAGGTTCAGGCCATTGAAAGCGGGGTAGCGCTCTTCCAGCTCATCGACCACCCGCAGCGACTGCATGTTGTGCTCGAAGCCGCCGTGCGCGGCCATGCACTCATTGAGCGTGTCCTGGCCCGCATGCCCAAAAGGCGTGTGCCCCAGGTCGTGCGCCAGCGCAATGGCCTCGACCAGGTCCTCGTTCAGGCCCAGCGAGCGCGCGATGGAGCGGCCCAGTTGCGCCACCTCCAGCGAGTGAGTCAGCCGGGTGCGGAACAGATCGCCCTCGTGGTTGAGGAAGACCTGCGTCTTGTAGACCAGCCGCCGAAAGGCCGTGCTGTGCACGATGCGGTCGCGGTCGCGCTGGTAGTCGCTGCGCGTGGGGGCTGGGGTTTCGGGGTGGCGGCGGCCCCGGGTCCGTTCAGGATGACTGGCGTAAGGGGCGAGCCACATGTCAGGTGTTGGCCGCGATGACGTCGCGCACCATGGCATCGGGCGCAGGCCGCATGCTGGCCTGGCCGAGCTGGTCGATGACCACGAAGCGGATCTCGCCGCCCTCGGCCTTCTTGTCCACCTGCATCAGCTCGATGTAGCGGTCCGCGCCCAGTTGCGGTCCCTTGATGGGCAGGCCGGTGCGCTCGATCAGCGTGCGGATGCGCGTGAAGGTCGCCTGGTCGATCAGGCCCAATCGGCTCGACAGATCGGCCGCCATCACCATGCCGCAACCCACGGCCTCGCCGTGCAGCCATGCGCCGTAGCCCATGCCCGCTTCGACCGCATGCCCGAAGGTGTGGCCAAAGTTGAGGATGGCGCGCAGACCGGCTTCTTTTTCATCTTGGCCCACCACCCAGGCCTTGATCTCGCAGGACCGCTTGATGGCGTGCGCCAG
>CANBUA010000402.1 GCA_947372535.1 Burkholderiales bacterium | reverse complement strand
GCGTGAAGATCGTCGATGGCGCCATCGTGCCCCGCTCAACTGGTAAGGCCCAATGAATCTGCACCTCAGCCTCACGCCACTGATTTCGCTGCTCGCCGGCATCCTCATCTTGGTGATGCCGCGGCTGCTCAACTACATCGTCGCGATCTACCTGATCGCAATCGGTCTGATCGGGCTGCTGGGGGCCGGCGGCCTGCGGATCGGCTGATCGGATGCGCAGCGGCGAGAAGGTGCTGTCTCCTCGCCCTGTGGGTGCCTGGCGGCCTCGCCCCAATCCTGAATGGCCGGTGCAGCCTGAGGTGGCCGGGCGGAAACGACCCGTTGCCGTCATTCGAGAAATACAGTCGTGTAATCGGTACGCGGACGCCCCCTCTTCAAGACGCTCGTTTAAATCGCGATTGGTACTCGACATAAGCCGCCGACCCTGTCTTGGGCATCTTCCCCTCACCACGAGTCCGGCAGTTGCATCTAGGGATAGCCATAGATCTCCCCTCCGCTTTCGTATTATTCTCACGACGAACAGGCGGGGCTTTGAGAGGCACACACCCGACTGTCGGAGCGTTGCACTCCGAGCCTCGCTAGCGCCATTCGTGGAGGGTCATCCATGGCCGAGACCAAGCCTATTGCTGTTGTATCTGAAAAATCCAGCTTCTGGGCCACCTTGCCCGGCATCCTCACGGGTGCTGCTGCTGTAATCGGTGCCATCACCGCCTTGGTGGTGGCACTGAGGAAGGAACCCGAAAAACCTGCCGAGATAGCACACGCTACAGCCGCCTCGATGTCGGTCGCAACTGCACCGAAACCAGCGTCAGCGCCCCAGTTGCAGACCGCGACGGCCGCAAAGGGCGGCAATGCCATCAACGTCTCCGGAAGTGGTAATCAAGTCAACCTGGGCAAGTGATCATGTCCAGACTCCCGCATGCCTTCCAAGTAGCCTGGGTTCTGATGTTCAGCATAGCGCTGGCAGCGCCATTTGACAGCCATGCACAACAGAAGGCACAAGCCAGGGATGGTGGGGTCGCCATCAACATCAATGGCAACAACAACAGGGTCATCGTCAATCAGTCGGACCCGAAGGTTCTCGAGATCCTTCGGCGCCTGGACAAGCGCAGTGCGCAAGAAGATTCATTGCGCACAGAAAACGCCAAGCTGAGGCAACAACTCGCCGAGGCGATTGCCGCCCAGGTCTCGCGGGCCAGCTCCTCAAACTCCACTTCCGCCGACAAACAAGCTGTCACAGCACTGGAAGCAGGTGACACCCGGCCGACCGAAGAACTGCTCGCTCAACGGGAAGAAGCCGCACAACGAGACCCAAAGGACATCAAGGCCAGACGTGAGGCCGCGGACTTGGCGCGGCAACAAGGTGCCTTGGCTTTCGGGCGAGACAGCAAGGCTGCGTTGGCCGCTTACCAGCGCGCGATCAGTTATGAGCCTGACGACCTCTGGTCCATGTACCACATCGGGGATCTGGAACTGATCCAGGGCCGCACGTCCGCCGCCCTTAGTGCATATCACAAGGGTCGAGAAATCGCTCAGAAGCTCGCCGCGTCCGACCCCAGCAAAGCTGAGTGGCAGCGTGACCTGAGCGTCAGCTACAACAAGATCGGCGACATCCAGCTTGCGCAAGGTGACCTGGACGGCGCGCTTAAGAGCTTTCAAGCCAGCATGGCCATCCTCCAAAAGCTCGCCGTATCTGACCCCAGCAACGCCAAGGCGCAGCGCGAACTGAGCTTCCGCTACAACAAGATCGGCGACACGCAGAACGTGCAGGGCAACCTGGGCGGTGCACTCGAGAGCTTTCAGGCCGGTATGGCCATCACTCGCAAGCTCGCCGCGTCCGACCCCGGAAATAGCCTGTTGCAGCACGACCTGAATGCCAGCTACGACAGGATCGGCGACATGCAACGTGCGCAAGGCAACCTGGACGGCGCGCTCAAGAGCTTTCAGGCCTTCATGACCATCGCCCGCAAGCTCGTCGCGTCTGACCCCGGGAACGGTGAGTGGCAGCGTGACCTGAGCGTCAGCTACAACAAGATCGGCGAAACGCAGAGCGCGCAGGGAAACCTGGGCGGTGCACTCAAGAGCTTCCAGGCCGGCATGGCCATTCGCCAGAAGCTCGCCGCATCCGACCCCCACAACGCTCAGTGGCAGCGCGACCTGAGCATGAGCTATCAGGAGATCGGCGATACGCAACAAGCGCTGGGCGACCAAGGCAGTGCTCTCAAGAGCTTTCGGGCCAGCATGGCCATCCGCCAGAAGCTCGCCGCGTCTGACCCCAAGAACGCCGATTGGCAGCGCGACGTCTGGATTTTGCTGTGGAGACTCACAAGTTTCCCAGTGAGCGGCGTTACCTGGACTCATGTCGTCGCAGCGATGGAAGACATGGCGAACCGGAAAGTTCTGCTACCCATGGACCAGAAATACCTAGAGCAGGCCCGAGAGAACGCAAAGGCTGTGAACAAGCCTTGACAGGCGATATTGCTGATGGGTGACAGTGGGCTAGGTCGTGCAACCGGCACGGGACTCTGAAATGGCCCTGGGTAGCGATGTCATGACCACCGCGCTGGAAGGCTATGCCTTGCTCAAGGTGCTCGGCAAGGGCTCGGGCCTGGACGCCCTGCGCCAGGGCATCGCCGCCCGATTCAGCAGCGCCCCTCGCAAAAGCAAGACCGACGACGAAGCCGCGTGAAACCGCGCGCCTGGGCCATCAGGCTCGGCACTTGGCGCTCCGAACTCGGCGCGCCGCCCCCAAAGCCCCGCACGCGGGGCTTTTTGCTGGGCGCTCGCCCCACAAAGGTTCATGCGCCGAGTCCGGAACTCGGCGCATGGCCTACCCAGCTCGGCGTGCCGAGTCCCACACGCGGTGCATGGCCTGGTGAACTCGGCGCGCCGCCATCCAAGCATCACGTGCCGAGTCCGGAACTCGGTGAATGGAGTTCAAAGCTCGGCACGCCGAGTTCAGGACTCGGGCGATGCACCCCACCAGGGCATCGTCGGCAATCTGAACCTCATCACCCGTGTTCGCGCCGAGAGATGTCACGTGTCGGATCCAGCAGATGCCCATGACACGGTGTCCCATGATGGCAAGCTAACCCCTTGTTTCCAAATTCATGGCAAATCCGGACATTCCATGATGGCCGTGACGAGGTCGCGCCTCTAGAGTCCTCGAAGCTGCCTGACGCCC
>CANBUA010000401.1 GCA_947372535.1 Burkholderiales bacterium | reverse complement strand
GATGCGCGCTTCATCGCCCAGTTCGCCGGCCACGTCGAGACCGGCGCCGATGGCGTGAGCGATCCGCTGCTTTGAACCACGCCCACACCTTGCAGACATCAGGAGTTCACATGCTTTTCTCGACACACCTGCCCCAACCCATGCGCACGCTGGCCTCGGCGACGATGATCACGGCCTTGGCCGCCACCTTGGGCTTGCCCAATGCGAACGCGGCCACCGCCGTCTACGACAACCTCGCCGCCAGCCAGGACGGGTCCGACCCGATCTTCAGCTACGGCCCCCTGGCCGACTCCTTCACCACGGGCGCGGACCTCGGGCAGCGTTTGATCGACGTCAAGGCGCTGTTGAAGAACGACGGGCCCGGCGTGGTCGGCACGATTCACATCGGCCTGCATGCGGACAGCGGCAGCAACACGCCCGGCGCGGAGTTGGTGTCGCTGGGCGATCTGTCCAGCGCAGCCATCGCCGCTGGCTCGTTCGCGTCTTACAGCTTCGCGCCCGCGGCCTCCTCGTTCACGCTGGCGCAGAACACGCGCTACTGGGTTCAGATCGACGCGGTGACGCCGAACGCGGTCTCGTGGTCCTGGTCGAACGACACAAGCGCACTGGGCGTGGCGGGGCAGTTCAGCCACAGCGCCGCCTTGGGCACCAGCGCCAACGACAGCTTCGGGCCGTATCAGATGTCGGTCAGCGTGGCAGCGGTGCCCGAGCCGGATGCGGCGCTACTGGCGCTGGTCGGGCTGGGCTGTGTCGGCAGACTGTCGATGCGGCGGCGCCTGTCGCCCTGAACCTGGCCGGCCGCCAGTCATTCAATCCAGCCGGTTTGCTTCAAGGTGCCTGGCGGCCACGCAGTTTTTCAGCGAAATGCAGATAGGTACGAATGCTGTGAAAGCTGAAACACAGTCGCCGATGAGCCCTTTCATCGAGGTCATGGACGAATCGATCGGACCACCGCGCCGGGCGGGACACCCCATAGACATACTTGTAGCAAGTCCAAAACGGAAAGGCCACGCTGATCAGCATGCCCCCGAGGCCCCGGATCGGATAGCGCCGCCACAACAGCTCTTTAAGTCCATTGGGCGGGATTTGCGGCACAGGGTCACCAGGGTGCTGGAAATGGATCATGCGGTCGCCGTGCTGCGACTCGAATGATTTGACAAAAGCTTCGTCGCCGAGGCGGGCCGAGCCAAAGGTCACCAGGTGAGCGTTGTCACGCCTGGCCGGATCGCTCAGACACCAGGTGCGATAGACGGCGAAACACACCGAGGCAATGGCGCCGCCGAGCGAATGTCCGGTGAACACGACCGTTTGATGTTGGTTCAGGCTCTCGCAGAACCGGCCCAACGGTTCACCCGCTGGATCTGGCTTGCCTGGATCGGGCGGTGGCGAATCGGGTTTGAGGAACAGCCCTTCGATCGAACCCGATTCCAGGCAGACGATCAAGATCGTGATCAGCAAGGCAATGGGCGTGGCCTGCGACAGCGTCATCGCCGTCCACCCGAGTTGTCTGCCCATGAGCCAGAGCAAGAAGGGCATCAGAAAAATGACGATGTATTTGAAGATCTGCCGCCGAGCGATCTTGGCCGTGACCCTGAGATGACCATAGACAGCTTCGGTGCCATACCAAAGCCAGGAAAACGCCCGGATGAAGCCCTGATGCATGCACCCTTGGATGGGCTGCTTCAAGAGACCGCCCTGGAAGCGCAGGGACGCGCAGTTCAGCGAGTCGTCCACCATGAAGAGCTGCGTGTAGAACCCCTGCAAATTGGTGAACACCCAGTTCCCGATGTCACCGGTGCCTCGAATGGCCACCAGGACGGTGTCCGTGGCCGAATCCACCCGCGTACAGGCGATCAAGTCACCAATGGGCCAGAACTGTCGAACGATCCGAATGGTGTCGAAGTGCTCATCCCGGTTCTGTCTGTACGTGTCAGCAGCCGCCTTGGCAGCTTCATGAAGCTGGCTTGCATCCAAACCGGCAAGCGGGCGTGAATTGGCAGTCTTCATGCGACCCCACGTTTGATGGTGTGCAGCCATTCTTGCCGAACCCATCTGACTGGCAATCCCTAAATCAGGTAGAACAAGTTGCTCAAGGCCCCGGCAGCACCAGCTTGCCCATCAAGGCCCGCAGCCCGGGGTTCTTGGCATACATCTTCTCGACATCCCGGTACTCAGGCTTGGCCACATGCACCCGCAGCTTCTCCAGACACTGCCGGGGCAGCGTGGTGACCGCGAAATTGGCAATCGCCAGCGGGATCCAGCCGCCCGGGTGACCGTGGCCTTCAATCTGCACCTCGGTCCGGGTGGCCGAGACGGGCTTCAAGGTCCATGAGGAGCGCATCTCGGGGATGCGCACATGGCCCGGCTGGGGCGGCAGGATGCCGTCCTCGCTCTGCGCGTCGATGTGCACGGCCTGCGTGACGGGGTCTTGCCGCACCAGCACATGGGCCACCATGTCGCGCGGGCTGACCGGCCAGATGCCCTTGATCGCCATGTACATGTGCGAATCCTGCGTGTAGGCACCCCGCACGAAGCGGGCTTCCTCCAGCAGGTAGAACCACTCGTGCATGGTCGAGACATCGGCCAGCGTGGCGGCCACCTGGGCCATCGGCGCGTCGATCAGCACGGAGCCCTTGAAATCCCGCAGCGGCTGCCCGGGCAACTGCCGCGTGAAGATGGCGATGCCATCGCTCGTGCCTTCGTGTTTCCAGGGCGCCTCGTCGGCAGCGTGAGCCGAGGTGATGGCGCCCAGGCTCAGGGCGAAGATCAGAGTGGCCAGGGCCGTAACCCGCGTTGGTGTGGATGTGGCACGCATGTGCGCACTATGGCGCCTCACCAGAGCGATGCAGGCTCGTGCTTTCCCTGGAGCGGCCAAGAAAAAGCCCCGCACTCGGCGGGGCTCTCATGCCCACGGCTTTCGCCCATGGGTCTCAGACCATCAGGCCTGGATCAGGAATCACGCGAAGCGCGCTTGCGATCGCTTTCCTTCAGGTGTCGCTTGCGCACCCGGATCGACTTGGGCGTGATCTCGACCAGTTCGTCGTCGTCGATGAAGTCAACGCCGTATTCCAGCGTGAGGTCGATCGGCGGCGTGATCTTGATCGCGTCTTCCTTGCCCGACACGCGGAAGTTGGTCAGCTGCTTGGTGCGCGTGGCGTTCACGACCAAGTCGTTGTCGCGGCTGTG
>CANBUA010000400.1 GCA_947372535.1 Burkholderiales bacterium | reverse complement strand
GACGGTGATGTCATGTTGTTCCGTTGGTGGGATGCCCGCATCTGGTGGGCGCTTCACCAACTACCGCAGGCTGAACACCCTGAGGTGGCCGAGTTTTTCACCGCCTTTGCGGCCAGCCATGCCTTGTCGAGAGACGGCGCCGCGCTGGTAAGCACCTACGCCCATGCCGGTGATGGCGCGATGGCCGAGCACGACCAAGTCAGGCTGGGCGCAACGACGTTCAATCGCCTGTTGGACCTGGGGGAGGCCGATGCCGTGCTGGGCGTCTGCCGGGAGCACTACCCCGGAGCATTGGATGCGGTCTTGCCCGAACAGCGCCATGCCCTTGCTAGCGGGCAGATCGACTGGGCCATGGCAGAGGGCTTTAGCGCCCCTAGGGACCATGCCCTGGCCGTGCGCATCGCGGCCGAACTGGGGCAGGACTGGCATCAGCAGGCCGAGTGGCTGGACCTGATCGCTGGGGCCAAGTCGCAAGGGCGCACGCTGCTGGCTGCCGTGGAGGCCTCGTCATGAGGGCCCAAGGCAGGGCGTTTTGCGCAGGCCTGTTGGCTGTGCTGTTCACGGCTTGCCAGGCTGAGCAGAAGACGTTGGGCATCACGGGCTACAACTACACCAACCGCTACATCGACGGCTTCAGCGTCGATGGGCAAGGCGGTACCAATCTCAGCGCAAACACGAACGGCTCCGGAGAGGCGTGTTGCATCCTTCTTCGCCCAGATCGAACACTACCCGTGAAAGTGCATGTGGAATGGACGTATGGCGTCGAAGGCGATCTCAGGACTGGCAAGATCTTTCGTCAACCTGAAACACATCAGGCCGACGTCGATCTGAAAGGCCCCATCCCGAAGGGCCCCACCATCTTTGTCGTGCACTTTTATCCTGACAACTCGGTTCAAGTCGAGGTGGCCGCAGACTATCCAAAGCCTCGCATTCAGCGCGTAAAGCCGAAAACGGCGCAACCAACATGATGAAGAAACTGCTGACATTGCTGTTGATGGCAACCCTTCTGACGGCTTGCCAAGCCGAACAGAAGATGCTGAGCATCACAGGCTACAACTACACCAACCGCTACATAGATGGCTTCAGCGTGGATGGGCAAGGCGGAAGCAATGTATTGCTCAGTGAAGATGATGCGGGGGGGGGGAAGACAAGCTGCTGCATTCTCCTCCGCCCTGATACCAAGTTACCCGTAAAAGTGCACGTGGAGTGGACCTACGGTGAGCGCTGGAACCACATTAAAGGGATCAAGTTGCAGGACGCCGAATCGCATGAGACCGACGTCGACCTGAAAGGGCCAATCCCAAAAGATCCCACGATCTTTGTGGTGCACTTTTACCCAGACAACACAGTGCAGGTGGAGGTCGCTGCAGACTATCCCAAGCCTCGCCTCAAACGGTCGGAACTGCAGCCAAAGAGGAAGCCATGAGCAAGCCAGATACCGTCACCTCGGTTCACTTCCCATCGGCACCGACGGTCAAGGCACCGGCAGCCAGCGGCCCACAAAGTGCCCTGCAATCGATCAAGGCCGATGCTCAGCGAGCTAGCCGCCGTAGCGTGGCCAAACCAAATGCGAAGCCAACGCCGGTTGCCGATTGTCAGCAAGAGCCATGGTTGACGTTCTGCTTCGACGGCACGGGCAACAATGAAAAAATCGATGCACCTACCAATGAACACAGCAACGTTGCTCGCCTGTACCGGGCGATGCCGACAGACAAACCGGATGCAGGGTTGCTAACCTTTTACATCCCCGGCATAGGCACTCCTTTCAGCGAAATCAACGACAAAGGCGGCGATTGGAAAGCTGCGACAGCGGCTGGTGGGCAAGCCCGCCTGGATTGGGCCTGGGCCAGGCTCGAAGAACAGATTGCCAAGGCTGCCGCTCGCGCCAACAACCCAGTCAACAAGATCCGCATGATCCATGTGGCCGTGTTCGGGTTCTCACGTGGCGCCGCCCTGGCGCGTGCGTTTGCCGTCAAGCTGCAGGCTGCCTGTCAGCAGGCGGGCACCGGCTGGGTGTTCACGAAGGGGCAATACCCCATTCGCCTTTACTTCATGGGGCTGTTCGACACTGTGGCATCGGTGGGCGTGCCCACGTCCGCCCGAAAATACCAGCAAGAAGCGGTGGCCGCCGCGCCCTTGCTGGGTTTCCTGCCAGTCCTGATTGCATCCAGCGCCGATGGGCATGCCTCCTGGGCCTCAGACATGCGCATTCCCTCCATGGCAGAGCGTTGCGTTCACCATGTGGCCGCACACGAGATCCGCAACTCCTTCCCCCTGGACACGACACTGCAAGATGGACGCTACCCATCGAATGTGGTGGAAGTGGTGTATCCAGGCGTTCATTCCAATGTGGGGGGCGGGTACCGACCGGGTGAAGGCGGGCGGCTAGCAAGCCCGTTTGGCATGCTCAGCGCGATTCCACTGCAGGCCATGTATGACGACGCGTATCGAGCTGGAGTCCCCCTTCGGTCACTTGAAGTCCTGGGGCGTGCAGAAGATCCTGTCTATCGTGACTTCCATCCGAGTACGCCTGATGAGGCCAAAATACGCAACACCCTCATCCGCCGCTTCAACCACTACACGCAGGCTGTTGGCCAGGGTGCTGCCCCCATTGGCAAGCTGTTCTCTGCGCACATGAAGCTCTACTTCCGCTGGCGCATCGTGGACATTGGCCGTAAGCGGCTGGCGGCACAGGCCGGGCAGAAGGACACCACGGCCCAGCGGCTCTCGGTGATGGAGGCGCAATGGGGCCAGGAGCGCGCAGCCAAACAAGCCAAGCTGGACGCGGTGGCGCACGATGCTTCCAGCCTGGAGGTCAAAGCCTCGCTGTACCTCAACGCAGTGGCCAACATGCCCTTTGATACCACCGAGCGCGAGTCGTACATGCGTGAGGCCGAGCGATGCAGCCAGCAAGCCAAGGCCCTGCGCGAGCAAGCGGTGCCCATGCAAGCTGCCATCGACACCATGCCCTCTACCGATGGCAGCATGCTCAAGAACATGGCGAACTACGACCAACAGTTCCTGCAAGATAGCCAACGCGCCCTGGCGTCGGACAAGCACAAGCTGATAGGCTTCGACAAGCTGCTGCGCGAGGCCTGGGACGAGCCGCTCAAGGATCCAGAGGTCATTGCCTTCTTTGACGACTACGTGATCGATTCACTCGCGGGCTTTGCCAGTGACCGTACGCGTG
>CANBUA010000399.1 GCA_947372535.1 Burkholderiales bacterium | reverse complement strand
GGTCTGCGTGTGGCCACCATCGTGGGCGGCGTGCCTTACGGCTACCAGCTCAAGGCCCTGAAGGGCCCGCTGGATGTGCTGATCGCCACCCCCGGCCGCCTGCTGGACCACCTGAACACCGGCGCAGCCATCCTGAGCAACACCGAAGTGCTAGTGCTGGACGAAGCTGACCGCATGCTGGACATGGGCTTCATCGACGACATCGAAGCCATCGCCTCGGCCCTGCCTGAAAACCGTCAGACCCTGATGTTCTCGGCCACCTTTGCCGGTCACGTGGGCCAACTGGCTCAGCGCCTGACCCGCAACTCGGTGAGCATTGAAGTGGCGTCGCACACCGACAGCCATGACAACATCGAGCAGCGCCTGCACCTGGCCGACTCGCTGTCGCACAAGAACGAGTTGCTGGATCACCTGCTGACCACGAAGGAAGTGGACCAGGCCGTGGTGTTCACCAGCACCCAGCGCGACGCCGACATCCTGGCCGACCGCCTGGCCGACATGGGTCATGCCGTTGCAGCACTGCACGGTGGTATGCCTCAGGGCCGCCGCAACCGGGTGTTGCAAGGTCTGCGTCATGGCGAGTTGCGCGTGCTGGTCGCCACCGACGTGGCCGCCCGCGGCATTGACGTGCCCACGATCACCCACGTGATCAACTACGGCATGCCGATGAAGCCTGAAGACTATGTCCATCGCATCGGCCGTACGGGTCGTGCCGGTCGCTCCGGCCTGGCGGTGACGCTGGCCGAGCGCCGCGACATCCCCATGGTGCGCCGCATCGAGCGTTTCACCACCCAACGCATTCCTGAATCGGTGATCGCCGGTCTGGAACCCAAGACGAAGCTGGCCCCTGAAAAGGGTGGCTTCCGCGGTGGCAAGCCCATGCCCGGACACGGCCAACGCGACGATCGCGGCCCCCGCTTTGGCGGCCCGCGCGGTGGTCAAGGCGGCGGTTTCCGCGGCGATGACCGTGGCGCCCCGCGCTTCGAAGGCCGTGGTGACCAAGGCGGTGATTTCGGTGGTCGTCCCTCGTTCGACCGCCCCCAACATGGCGGCGGCAAGCCGTTTGGCGACAAGCCGGCCTTTGGTGGCGGCCACAAGCCCTTCGGCGCCAAGCCTTATGGCGATCGCCCGCAAGGCGACCGTCCCTACGGTGATCGTCCCTACGGAGATCGCCCTCAGGGTGACCGTCCGTTCGGCGACCGCCCCTATGGCGACCGCCCGCAACACGGTGCTGGCAAGCCCTTTGGCAACAAGCCTGCCTTCGGTGACAAGCCCCATGGCCGTCCCTTTGGCGACAAGCCTTTCGGTGACCGTGGCGACCGCCCGTTTGGCGACAAGCCGGCCTTCAAGGGCGGCAAGCCTGGCGGCTTCGGCGCCAAGCCTGCTGGCTTTGGTGGCAAGCCTTCCTTCGGTGGCGGCGGCAAGCCCTCCTTCGGTGGCAAGCCTGCCTTTGGCGCCAAGCGCAATGGCGGTGGCTTTGGCCGTCGCGAAGACTGATCGGGTGAATTGATCGGCGGTTCGCCGCCGGCCTTCTACCCAGCAAAAGGGGCGCATCGAGCGCCCCTTTTTTCATGCCTGATCGATCTTGCTTCAGGCCGATCAGGGCTGCTTCAGCACATCTGCCCCCGCAGGCGGGGTGAACTGAAAACGCGTGGCCGGGATGTTGGCCTTGGCCTCGAACTGCTTGAAGTTCAGACGCGATCGCTGGCCAAAGCTGTCGAGCACCTCCAGCACGGACAGTTGCCCTTGCTGGAAACCCACGCGCACGGACTGGAACTGGCCTTCCTTCTGCCGGGGTGTGGCGTCAACCCATTCGATGGCTTCGGCGCCTGCGCCCGTGGTGGCTGCGGCCTTGAGGCCGAAATCCTGGTCCAGCGATCCGCCCGACAACAGGGCCGCCGGCGTGGCGCCCAGCGCCGCACTCATGGGGCGCACGGTGACCTGGTTCAGGTCGGCGTCGTACAGCCAGACCTGTTTGCCATCGCCCACGATGAGCTGCTCGGTGGGGCTGCTGTAGCTGAAACGGAAACGGTTGGGCCGCAGGAACTCCAGGTTGCCTTGCGAAGCACGGCTCTTCTTGCCGTCGGGCGAGGTGACGATCTGGGTGAAGCTGCCGCGCCCGGATTGCACGTCCTTGACGAAGTGCCGCAGGGTGTCGACCGCATCGGCGTGGGCGGCCGTGGCCAACAGACTCAGGGCCAGGGCCGTACCCAATACCGGCAGGGTCAGGGGCCGCAGTGCGGCCTTCGCATCAAACAATGTCATGGATGCCCTTGGTGGCAAAGTGTTCAAGCGTCGTCCCAGGGCGCCGCCGTGGCCCCGCCATCACCGCTGCGCGAGGGCACGATGATGTCGCGGTTGCCATTGGTCGACATGGCCGACACCAGGCCCGACTGCTCCATCTGGTCGAGAAGGCGCGCAGCCCGGTTGTAGCCGATGCGCAGGTGGCGCTGCACCAGCGAGATCGAGGCCTTGCGGTGCTGCAGCACGATGGACACGGCGTTGTCGTACATCGGGTCCTTCTCGCCGTCGCCGCCACCGATGGGTGAACCATCCAGGTTGCTGCCTTCGTCGCTGAGGTTGCCACCTTCGAGGATGCCTTCAATGTAGTTGGGGGCGCCTTGTGTCTTCAGATACTGCACAACGCGGTGGACCTCGTCGTCGCTGACAAAGGCACCGTGCACCCGCACGGGCAGGCCCGTGCCCGGCGCCAGGTAAAGCATGTCGCCCTGCCCCAGCAAGGCTTCGGCGCCCATCTGGTCGAGGATGGTGCGGCTGTCGATCTTGCTGCTGACCTGGAAGGAGATGCGCGTCGGGATGTTGGCCTTGATCAGGCCGGTGATCACATCCACCGACGGCCGCTGCGTGGCGAGGATCAGGTGCACCCCGGCGGCGCGGGCCTTCTGCGCCAGGCGGGCGATCAGCTCTTCGATCTTCTTGCCCACCACCATCATCAGGTCGGCCAGTTCGTCGATCACGATGACCACATGCGGCAGGCGGTCGAGTGGCTCGGGCTCGTCGGGCGTCAGGCTGAAGGGGTTGGGGACGAGCTCGCCCCGGGCCTTGGCCTCGTCCATCTTCTTGTTGTAGCCGGCCAGGTTGCGCACGCCCATCTTGGACATGAGCTTGTAGCGGCGCTCCATCTCGCCCACGGCCCAGTTCAGCGCGTTGGCGGCCTGCTTCATGTCGACCACAA
>CANBUA010000398.1 GCA_947372535.1 Burkholderiales bacterium | reverse complement strand
GCGCGCACCACCATGGCCATGGCGTTCCAGCGCATGTAGGCGCGCAGGCGCTCTTCGATCTCCAGGTTGCCGGGGCAGTGGGCCTCGTCTTCCGGGGCGATGGTGTTGACGTACGCCGTGGTGGCCGAGAAGGGCATGTCGATGCCCGCTTGGCGCGCGTGGTCCAGCAGCGTCTCCAGCAGGTCGTGGGCGCGCCCGCGCCCTTCCGTCTCGATCACGCCGCTCAGGGCGTCCAGCCATTCGCGGGTCTCCTGGGGGTCGAGGTCCATGGTGGCCGAAGGCAACACCGACGGCAAAGGGTCGTGCGCAGACATGCGTTTTGTCTCCTGATAGGCAGCCTGCCCCCGAGTATCTGGGGCAGGCCAGAGATGCGCCCGCGGATAAGCGGTGCAAACCACAGGGCCCTGTGGGTCTTCGGATGAGAAGACCCGGGGCCGCCTGTTCACTATAAGAGCCACCGGAAAAACTCAAAATGTGGAAGTCCACACCGATAATCCCCGAATGGTGTTTCCCGCTACAACGCCGCCCAGTGCGCCGCAGACCACCCCGATGACCAGCCCAGGGCAGGCCAACAAGTTGTTCTGGCGCTGGTGGCGCAAACAGTCCCCCAGCACGCAAGACCGCTACGCGACCCTCGGGCCGCTGGTGTCCGTGTTGTTGTTTCTGGCCGCCATCATTGCGGCCTTCTGGTACTTGCGCAACGAAGAAATCGAGCGCGAGCAAGAGTCGGTCAAACGCGACACCGAGGTCGTTCAGCAACAAATCCGCATCCGCCTGATTGAAAACCAGGAGCAATTGCTGCGGATGGCCCGCGAAATCAGCATCAAGGCCGTCAACCCCGAGCAGTTCATGCGCCAGGCCGCCGATTTCGTGCGCGCCCGGCCGGAGGTGATCGGCGTTTCCTGGGTGCAGGCCGACGCCTCGGTCAAGGCCTCCCGCACCGCCTTGAGCCTGCCCCTGTCGCCCACCGAATCCGTCAACCCCGATCTGCTGGACCCGCGCGCCAGCACCTACGACCCGGTGCACGATGGCCGCGAACCCCAGGCTGCCTTCCAGGCCGCCCGCGAGCGCAACCAGCCCACCTATTCCCTGCCCTACGCCAACCCCAACGGGTTGAAGGTGATCCAGGTCCATGTGCCCTTGATGGACCGCACGGGCTTCATCGGCTCGCTGATCGCGGAATATTCACTGGAATCGCTGATGCGTTACCTGGTGCCGCGCGAAATCGCCAGCCGCCACGCGCTCAGTTTGGTTCAAGGCCAGGGCGAAATGCTCACTTCCACCGTGGGCAGCGCCACCGAATCGTCCGCCAAACCCACGTTTGTCCATGACGTGGTGGTCACACCGGTGGGCAACGGCCTGCTGCTGCGCGGCATGGGTTTCCGCACCAGTTCCAATCTGGTGGGAAACACCCTGTTCTGGATGGTGGTGGCCCTGTCCGGGTTCACCGTGTGGACCCTGATGGGCACGCTGCAGCACATGCGCCGCCGCTCGCAGATTCAAAAGACCCTGGTCCAGGAAACCAATTTCCGGCGCGCCATGGAAAACTCCATGCTCACCGGCATGCGGACCATCGACCTGGAAGGCCGCATCACCTATGTGAACCCGGCCTTTTGCGCCATGACCGGTTTTTCGGAAGAAGAGCTGATCGGTTGCGTGCCGCCCTACCCCTACTGGCCCAAAGACCGGCTGGACGAGTTCAACCGCATGTTCCAGCAAGAGCTGCTGGGCCGCAGCCCCATGGGCGGCATCGAGGTGGTGATGCAGCGGCGCGACGGCAGCCAGTTCGACGCCCGCCTTTACGTGTCGCCCCTGATCGACGCCCAAGGCGACCAGACCGGCTGGATGACCTCCGTGACCAACATCACCGAAGCCAAGCGCGTGCGCGACCAGCTCACCGCCGCCCACGAGCGCTTCACCACCGTGCTGGAAGGGCTGGACGCCGCCGTGTCGGTGGTGTCGGTGCAACGCGGCGAGCTGCTGTTCGCCAACCGATCCTACCGACTGTGGTTTGGCGCCAACCCCGACGCCCACGCTCAGCTGACCGGGGGCGAGATCACGCCAGACGAGATTCTGGATGGCGACGAATCGGTCGACCACTTCGGCGGCCTGCCCACCCAGGCGCTCACCAACGCTGGCAGCGACACGCGCGAAGTCTTCATGGACGCCGTCCAGAAGTGGTTCGACGTCCGCGCCCGCTACGTGCAATGGACCGACGGCCACCTGGCCCAGATGCTGATCGCCACCGACATCACGGCCCGCCGCGAGGGTGAAGAAGCCGCCGCCCGCCAGGCCGAAAAGGCCCAGTTCACCAGCCGCCTGATCACCATGGGCGAGATGGCCTCGACCGTTGCCCACGAGCTCAACCAGCCGCTTGCCGCCATTTCCAACTACTGCAGCGGCATGATCAGCCGCGTGCAGGGCGGCAACATCGACACCGAACAGCTGGTGGGCGCGCTGGAAAAGACCTCGCGCCAGGCCCAGCGCGCCGGCCAGATCATCCACCGCATCCGCCAGTTCGTGAAGCGCAGCGAACCCCAGCGCCAGCCCGCCAAGGTGCGCGACATCACCGACGCCGTGCTGGAACTGGCTGTGTTCGAAATGAAACGCCGCCGGGTGACGCTCAACGCCAACATCGCGTCGCGCCTGCCCACCCTGATGGCCGACCCCATCCTGATCGAGCAGGTGCTGCTCAACCTGCTGAAAAACGCAGCCGAAGCCATCGACAACGCCGACATGCCCCAGTCACGACGCATCGTCGAGCTGCGCGTGCAGCAACGCGAGCTCGAAGAGCTGGGCCACGTGGTCGAGTTCACCGTCAGCGACGGCGGCCCGGGCATGAAGGACGAGATGCTCAGCCGCCTGTTCGAAGCCTTCCATTCCACCAAGAAGGAAGGCCTGGGAATCGGCCTGAGCCTGTGCCGTTCCATCATTGAGTCACACCATGGTCGCATCAAGGCCGAGAACCTCTACAATGGGAGCACGGTCTCAGGATGTAAGTTCACATTCACCCTGCCGATCGACGGCGGCGGGGCCACCGATTCTTCGGACACTTCGACCCCTCCTTCCAAAGACTTGCTTGCCGATAACCCATGAGCTTGATCCCTAAAAAAGGTACCGTGTATGTGGTTGACGACGACGAGGCCGTTCGCGACTCGTTGCAGTGGCTGCTGGAAGGCAAGGACTACCGCGTCCGTTGCTTC
>CANBUA010000397.1 GCA_947372535.1 Burkholderiales bacterium | reverse complement strand
TGGCGGCCCTGGATGCCCAGCACCGGTTGGTGGGCCAGCTGTTGTATGGCACGGGCATGCGCTTGATGGAAGGGCTGCGTTTGCGCGTCAAGGATGTCGATTTTCAGCACCAAACCATCATCGTGAGGGAGGGCAAAGGCGGCAAAGACAGGGCGGTGATGCTGCCTGCACGACTGGCCTTGCCGCTGACCGAGCAGTTGCGCCATGTCAAATTGATCTGGCAACAGGATCAAGCTGTTGGCGTGCCCGGGGTCTGGCTGCCGGATGCGTTGGATCGCAAGAATCCGAAAGCGGGGCTGACATGGGGGTGGCAGTGGGTGTTCCCCATGGCGCAGCTGTCAAAGGATCCGCGCACAGGTGCACAACGTCGGCACCACATCCAGGATCAGTCGTTTCAACGCGCCTTCAAGAAAGCGGTAGCCCAGGCCCAGGTCGACAAGCCTGCCACACCGCATACCTTGCGCCATTCCTTTGCCACGCATTTGCTCCAAGCGCGTTACGACATTCGCACGGTGCAGGAGTTGTTGGGCCACAGCGATGTCAGCACCACCATGATCTACACCCATGTGCTCAAGGTTGGCGGGGCAGGGGTGCTGAGCCCATTGGATGCTTTGACCTGACCGCCGCGCTAAAGCGAAGCCAAAGCCCAGCAACAAGGAAAAAGCCCGCCCAGTTGCCCGGGCGGGCTTTGTTGAGGGCCGATTCAAATCGGCCTTCTGCAGGTCATTCAGACCGCAGCAGCGACGGTCTTGGCCTTGTCGGCGTATTCCGTGATCTGGTCGAAGTTCAGGTACTTGTAGATCTGGCTGCTGGATTCTTCCAGCACGCCGACACCGGCCATGTACTCGTCCTTGGTCGGGATGCGGCCCAAGCGTGAGCAGATGGCAGCTAGTTCGGCCGAGCCCAAGTACACGTTCGAGTTCTTGCCCAGGCGGTTGGGGAAATTGCGTGTGCTGGTCGAGAACACGGTGGCGCCTTCCTTGACCTGTGCCTGGTTGCCCATGCACAGCGAGCAGCCAGGCATTTCCATGCGGGCGCCAGCGCTGCCCAGAACGCCGTAGTGGCCTTCTTCGGTCAGTTGCTGGGCGTCCATCTTGGTGGGCGGAGCGACCCACAGCTTGACGGGGATGTCGCGCTTGCCTTCGAGCAGCTTGGAGGCTGCGCGGAAGTGGCCGATGTTGGTCATGCACGAACCGATGAACACTTCGTCGATCACGGCACCGGCCACGTCCGACAGCGTCTTGACGTCATCGGGGTCGTTCGGGCAGGCCAGGATGGGTTCGTGGATGTTGGCCAGATCGATCTCGATGATGGCGGCGTATTCGGCATCCGGATCGCCCTTCATCAGCTGCTGATCGGCCAGCCAGGCTTCCTGGGCGGCGATGCGGCGCTGCAGGGTGCGGGCGTCGGCATAACCGTTGGCGATCATGTTCTTCATCAGCGTGATGTTGCTGGTGAGGTACTCGGCGATCGGCTCTTTGTTGAGGTGCACGGTGCAGCCAGCGGCGGAGCGCTCGGCCGAAGCGTCGGACAGCTCGAAGGCTTGCTCGACCTTGAGGTCAGGCAGGCCTTCGATTTCGAGGATGCGGCCCGAGAAGATGTTCTTCTTGCCTTGCTTGGCCACGGTCAGCAGGCCAGCCTTGATGGCGTACAGCGGGATGGCGTTGACCAGGTCACGCAGGGTGATGCCAGGTTGCATCGTGCCCTTGAAGCGCACCAGCACGGATTCGGGCATGTCCAGGGGCATCACGCCCGTGGCGGCCGCGAAAGCCACCAGGCCGGAGCCGGCCGGGAAGCTGATGCCGATGGGGAAACGGGTGTGCGAGTCGCCACCGGTCCCGACGGTGTCGGGCGTCAGCAGGCGGTTCAGCCAGCTGTGGATCACGCCGTCACCAGGACGCAGGGACACGCCGCCGCGGGTGCTGATGAAGTCGGGCAGCTCGTGGTGCATCTTCACGTCCACGGGCTTGGGGTAGGCGGCCGTGTGGCAGAACGATTGCATCACCAGGTCGGCGCTGAAACCCAGGCAGGCCAGGTCCTTCAGCTCGTCGCGGGTCATGGGGCCGGTGGTGTCTTGCGAGCCGACCGAGGTCATCCGGGGTTCGCAATAGGTGCCGGGGCGCACGCCGACCTGCTTGCCATCGATCACGGGGAGGTTGCAGGCCTTGCCGACCATCTTCTGGGCCAGCGAGTAACCCTTGTGGGTGTCTTCGGGGTTCAGCGGCAGGCGGAACAGGGTGGAGGGTGGCAGGCCCAGGGCCTCGCGGGCCTTGGCGGTCAGGCCACGGCCGATGATCAATGGGATGCGGCCGCCAGCGCGGACTTCATCGAACAGCACGTCGGACTTGACCTTGAACTCGGCGATGACTTCGCCGTTCTTGATGGCCTTGCCTACGTAGGGCAGCAGCTCGACCACGTCGCCCATCTCCATCTTGGAGACATCCAGCTCGATGGGCAGGGCGCCGGCATCTTCCATGGTGTTGTAGAAGATGGGGGCGATCTTGCTGCCCAGGCAGACACCGCCAAAGCGCTTGTTGGGCACGAAGGGGATGTCTTCGCCGGTGAACCACAGCACGCTGTTGGTCGCCGATTTGCGCGAGGAGCCGGTGCCGACCACGTCGCCGACGTAGGCCACCAAGTGGCCCTTTTCGCGCAGGGTCTCGAGGAACTTGACGGGGCCGCGCTTGCCGTCTTCTTCAGGCGTGATGCCGGGGCGAGCGTTTTTCAGCATGGCCAGGGCGTGCAGCGGGATGTCGGGGCGGCTCCAGGCGTCTGGGGCGGGTGACAGGTCGTCGGTGTTGGTCTCGCCAGTCACCTTCAGGATGCTGACCGTGATGCTTTGCGGCACTTCGGGGCGGCTGGTGAACCATTCGGCATCGGCCCAGCTTTGCAGCACGCCCTTGGCGTGGGCATTGCCCTTGTCGGCCTTTTCCTTCACATCATGGAAGGCGTCGAACATCAGCAGGGTCTTCTTGAGGCCTTCGGCGGCAATGCCACCGACCACGGCGTCGTCCAGCAGTTCGACCAGGGGGTGGATGTTGTAGCCGCCGAGCATGGTGCCCAGCAGTTCAGTGGCTTTTTCGCGGCTGATCAGGGTCGATGGCTCCGTGCCGTGGGCCACGGCGGCCAGGTAGGAGGCCTTGACCTTGGCTGCATCGTCCACACCAGCAGGTACGCGGTTGACGATCAGGTCCACCAGGAAGGC
>CANBUA010000396.1 GCA_947372535.1 Burkholderiales bacterium | reverse complement strand
CGGCACCCCGGCACGCATCATGGTGGCCAGTTGCCGCGTGAATATCGAAATGTCCTTGGGCTTGACGGCAGAGCCACCACTGGTGCGGCGCTTCTTGACTTTGTTGACCAGCACGCCTTGGCGACGCAAGCTGGCGCTGACCACGGCCTCGCCGCCCGCCCTCATTTCGCCCTTGACGATCTTGCCGGACCGGTCCTTGCCTTCCCATTCGTAGACGAACTCCTGGGGTCTTTTTGCAGCGCTTACAGCCATCGGGGTCTCCGTAGCGGTCTATTTGTGGATGCGATCATTCGTTGGTCGCCGATAAAACTTCTTCGAGGGTGGTCACGCCGAGCTTGACCTTGACCAGCCCAGATTGCCGCAAATCACGCACACCTTCGATCTGCGCCTGCTTGGCAATGTCCATGGCCGTGCCTTGCTGCAAGATGATGCGCTGAATTTCGTCCGTGATGGGCATGACTTGGTACAGGCCAACACGGCCTTTGTAACCATTCGTGCAGCCATTACAGCCCACCGCCTTATAGGGTTTCCAGATGCCATCGAGCTGCTCCTCGGTGAAACCTGCCTTGAGCATGGCATCACGAGGGTATTCGGTCGGGGACTTGCAGTTCTCACACAGGCGGCGCACCAGACGCTGCGCGGTGATCAGGATCACGCTGGAGGCGATGTTGAACACCGGCACGCCCATGTTCATCAACCGGGTCAGGGTTGTTGGCGCATCGTTGGTGTGCAGAGTGGACATCACCATGTGCCCCGTCTGGGCCGCCTTGATGGCGATGTCGGCGGTTTCCAGGTCGCGGATTTCGCCGACCATGATGACGTCGGGATCTTGCCGCAGGAAGGCTTTGAGGGCGGCAGCGAAGTTCATGCCGGCGCGGTCATTCACATTGACCTGGTTGATGCCGGGCAAGTTGATTTCAGCCGGGTCTTCAACCGTCGAGATGTTGACGCCTGGCTGGTTGAGGATGTTCAGGCAGGTGTAGAGCGACACCGTCTTGCCCGAGCCAGTAGGGCCGGTGACCAGCACCATCCCGTAGGGGCGGTGGATGGCCTCGACCAGCCGCGCTTTTTCTTCGGGCTCGTAGCCCAAGGCCTCGATGCCCAGCTTGGTGCTGGATGAATCGAGAATCCGGATCACGATCTTCTCGCCAAACAAGGTGGGCAAGGTGCTGACCCGGAAGTCGATGCTCTTGGTGCCGAACTTGAGCTTCATGCGGCCGTCTTGGGGCACGCGTTTCTCGGAGATGTCCAGGCGCGAGATCACCTTGATGCGTGAGGCCAGCTTGTCCTTGATGGCGATCGGCGGCTGGGTGATTTCACGCAACTCGCCGTCCACCCGGAAACGCACCCGGTAGTTGTACTCATAGGGCTCGAAGTGCAGGTCGGATGCGCGCAGGTTGATGGCATCGACCAGCATTTTCTGCAGGAACTTGACCACCGGCGCGTCTTCGACGTCGGACGCCAGTTCCGTGGCTTCGGCGGCTGGCACACCACCATCGTCGGTGATGTCGAACTCGAAATCCTCGGACGCCAGCGCGGCCATCTGGTCGCCCGTGCTGCTGTTGACGCCTTCCAGGATGCCGACGAGCTTGTCATGCTCGACGATGACCCACTCCGGGTTGAGCTGGGTGGCGAACTTAATGCGCTCGATGGCCTCCTGATCGGTCGGATCGGCCCCGGCCACGAACAGGCGGCTGCCCCGCTTGGACAGCACGAGCACTTGGTACTGCGCAGACAGCTTGGCGTCGATCACGCCCTTGGGCAGGCGCTGTACGTCGATGGCCGACAGGTCCAGCAAAGGCACGGACAAGGCCACGGACAAGGTGTGCGCCAGGTCGTCAGGCTTGATCACCCCAGTGTTGAGCAAGGTCGAGACGAAATTGCGGCGCTGCTCGCGTGCCGTCTTGGTGAGGTCTTCCGCGGCACGCGCGTCCAGCTTGCCTGCGTTGACCAGCACGCGGGCCACGCCGGACAAGGTGCCGGAAGACTCTGCCAAAGGTTCAGCCATGGTGAAATGCAATACGGAAGGCTCAGATGAAAAACATTATCCCGGCGATTGCGGATGAGCGCTCCGCCAGCCGAATGTAAACGGCATCCCGGCAGGATCTAGTCTGATTTGCCCTGAAATGACGGGGCATTTTCCCAACATGATCCCCGGGATGAGGGCGGATCAGTGCGCGGACTGGATCTTGACCATGCCCGCGTACAGCCCCTGGCGCGCCATCAATGCCGCGTGATCGCCTTGCTCGACGACTTGGCCATCGGCCATCACGACGATGATGTCGGCCTTGCGGATGGTGCTCAGGCGGTGGGCAATGAGGATCAGGGTTTTGTTGCCACGCAGGTCTTCAATGGAGCGCTGGACCACGGCTTCGGACTCCGAATCGAGGGCCGAGGTGGCTTCGTCGAAAATCCAGACGGCGGCATCGCGGTAGAGCGCACGCGCAATCGCCAGCCGCTGGCGTTGCCCGCCTGAGAGGCGGCTGCCGTTGGTGCCGATGGGCGCGTCCATGCCGAGTGGCTGGGCCTCGATGTAGGTCCAAAGGTTGGCCGCCTGCAAGCAGCGCTGCACCTTGTCCCTGTCGATGCCGCCGGCGCTGGCATAAGCCACGTTGGCGGCCACCGTGCCATCAAAGAGCACGATGTCCTGAGACACCACGGCGAAATGCCGACGCAAGCTCGACAACTTGAGGGTCTCGATCGGCACGCCGTCCAAGAGGATCTGGCCTGACGTGGGATTGGCAAAGCGCAACAAGGCGCTGACCACGGTGCTCTTGCCTGCCCCCGAGGAGCCCACCAGGGCCACGGTCTGCCCAGCCTTGATGTCCAGGTCCAAGCCATCGAGCGCTGGCGCCGCGCCCCCGTCGTACTGCAGGCTGACCTGCTTGAACTGCACGTCGCCCCGGCATTGGGTCATGACTTCGGTGCCCGCATCAAGTTCGGGCGGCGCATCAAGCAGCTCAAAAGCGCCACGGGCCGTGATCAGCGCACCATTGATTGGCTGGAAGACATCGGTCAGGTGCCGCATCGGCGACATCGCCATGAGCAGCGCGGTGATGAAGGACACGAACTCGCCCACCGTGGCTTCGCCCTTGCTGGCCTGCCACAAGGCCAAGGTCAGGATGATGGCGATGCCGATGGCCGCGACCACCTGGGTGGTGGGCGTGATCAGCGAGCTGGCCGCCACGGCCTTCATGGTCATGCGGCGGTTGTGCGTGGCCTC
>CANBUA010000395.1 GCA_947372535.1 Burkholderiales bacterium | reverse complement strand
GAGGTCGCCAATGCCCTGCACACCTCTCAGCCTGGCGTGAGTCGCCAGATCCGCGAATTGGAAGATGAACTGGGCATCGAGCTGTTCATCCGCTCTGGCAAGCGTCTGACCGGCATGACTGAGCCCGGTGTGCAAGTGCTGCCGATCATCGAACGCCTGCTGGCCGATGCGGAAAACCTGCGCAACGCCTCGCGAGACTTCTCCCAGCACGACGCGGGCCCGCTGTCGGTCGCCGCCACCCACTCTCAGGCACGCTATGCCCTGCCTTCGGCGGTGCGCGATTTCCGCCAGCTGTTTCCTCAGGTGACCCTCAGCCTGCACCAGGGCTCGCCCCAGCAGGTGGCTCAAATGCTCATCAGCGGCGAGGCCGACATCGGGATCGCTACCGAGGCCCTGACGCAATACGATCAACTCGTGACCCTGCCCTGCTACCGCTGGACGCACAGCGTCGTGGTGCCCTTGGGCCACCCCTTGCTGGACGGCCAGCCGCTCACCCTGCAACGTTTGGCGCGTTTCCCGCTGGTCACTTACGATGCGGGCTACACCGGCCGCTCGCACATCGACGAGGCCTTTGCCCGCGAAGGCTTGCAGCCGAGCATCGTGCTGACCGCCATGGACGCCGACGTGATCAAGACCTATGCCGAGCTGGGCCTGGGCGTTGGCGTGGTCGCCTCCATCGCTTACGACGAGGACCGGGACCGCACCCTCAAGGCCATTGACGCCGGCCACCTGTTCGCCGTGAACATGACCCGGCTGGCCTTCAGGCGCGGAGCCTTCCTGCGTGGCTATGTCTACGCCTTCATCGAAGCGTTTGCCGCGCCTTTGAACCGCCAGTTGGTTGAGCGAGCCATCCGAGCCGAGCCGGGCGAGTCATTCGACATCTGAGCGGCGAAAGAACCGCTCCAGGGCCGCGTCAATGACCAAGCCCCAAATGCTGTACAGGATCGACCCCACCAGCGCATCGATGAAACTGTGCACCTGGAACCCATCCAGCAGCCGGGAGGCGAGCTGGAAGGTGACCGCGTTGATCACGAACAGGAACAGACCCAGCGTGAGCACCGTGACCGGCAAGGTCAGCAGGATCAGCAGTGGGCGCACCACCGCATTGAGCAGCCCGAGCACCAGGGAGGCCAGCATGGCGGCCCCGAAACTGCGCACCACGATGCCCGTGTCCCATTGGGACAGCAACAACAACGCCGCCGAGAGCAATAACCAACGAAGAATCAGCTTCATGGCGAAAAGCATAGCCCAAGCCGAGTGGCGAGCGTGACACGCCCATGCGCCAAGCCCTGTGCTTTGTGGGCATGACAGGTACAGAATGCGGGAATTCCCGCTCAAAAAAGCCGATGATGACGGATTGAGCCCCCAGCCCGCTGTCCCAGCTTCCTTGACATGCGCCAAGCGATTGCTCGCTTACTGATCGACTCCACCCCTGTCGCCCGTTGCCTGATGGCCATCGGTGCTGTCGGCCCGTTCCTGCTTTGTTATGCCGTCATGCACACCTACGGCATGTTCCAGCCGCACATTGCCATGGGCCTGCGGATGGAGGTGATGTGGCTCGCACAAGGGCTGCTCGGACTGGCTTTGTTCATGCTGTTGGGTACCGTGCTCTGGCTGTGGCCAAGGCGGCACCAGCCCCAGGCGCGGCCCGGCGCGGAGTTCCTGGTGGCGCTGGTGATCGGCCTGGTCTACACGGCCATCCCCATCTTCGTCGGCACCTTCTCGGCCGGGCCGACGCTCGCCTTGTTGGGTGCCTCGGTGATGGGCCTGCTCCTGTTCCAGTGGGAAATCATGCTGGCGGTCATCGTCTTGTGCGGCGGCACGCTCATGGCGTACAACGTGCTGATGGTTTTCCACGGCATGCCGTACGCCCCGGCGATCACGGCCCTGGCCTTTGAGCATGGCGAACCCCGCAGTTGGTGGGCCGTGTGGCAAGGCGTGGTTCTGTATGTCGGCATGGTGTCGGTGGTTGCCATCCTGATGATGCTGTTCGCCAGCCATGACGCCATGCACCGGCGGCTGCGCCACCTCTCGTCCACAGATGGCCTGACCGGCCTGGCCAACAGGCGTCATTTCATGGACCGCCTTCAGGCCGAATTGGCCAGGCAGCAGCGCAACCGCCAACCCCTGACCGTGTTGCTGATCGACGCGGATCACTTCAAGCACATCAACGACCGCCACGGCCACGCCAAGGGCGATGAAGTGCTGGTGAAACTGGCCGAGGTGCTGGCCACCGGCGTGCGCACGCCATCCGACCTGGCTGCGCGCTTGGGCGGCGAGGAGTTCGCCCTGCTGCTGCCCAACACCACCATGGCGGAAGCGCAGGCGGTGTGCCGGCGCCTGCAGGCCAGCCTGGCCGGTTGTCAGTTCCAGTCGCGCGAAACCACCTTCAACCTGACGGTGAGCATGGGCGCCGTGCAATGCCTGGGTGTGCCAGCCCAGCAGTTGCTGCGCCAGGTCGACGACAACCTCTACCGGGCCAAGGCGGCGGGACGCAACCGCACCGAGTGCTCGATCATGGAAAGCACGGTCGCCAACGGAGTGTCCGCATGACCTTGAACGCCTGGCGGGCGCGTCTCCAGCCCTGGATGTATGCACGCAGCATGGCGCGCAGCACCGTGCTGTATTGCCTGGGCAACCTGCTGCTGCTAGGTGTGATCTGGGCCTTGCAGGCCTATGCCCTGCGCACGCCGGAAATCCTGCCGCTGTACAACCCAGCGCGGCTGCTTGATGCGCACCACGCGGTGATGACACTGATGGGCTGGCTGGCCCTGCTGGGCACCATCGCCTGGTGGCGGCGCGACACGACCGAGCCCGAGGCGGGCCGCTGGCTGGCGCATGCCGCCGTGACGCCCGCGCTGCTGATGCCCATGGCTCTGTGGGTGGGCTACGGCATGCTGGACACGCCCATGGCCATGGTGGTGGTCGAGGCGCTCGTGATCGCCAGGGCGCTGTTCGACCTGCGAATGATGATGCCCGGCATGGTCCTGGGTGCGGCCATGGTCGGTGCATCGCTGGTGCTGCTGTCGATGGGGGTGCTCAAACCCTCCTCATTGCTGAGCACGCCTGTGTTCACCGGCGAACAACCCGCGCACTGGTGGAAGGCGCTGGCCCTGGTTTTCAACATCAGCGTGATGCCTTTCCTGCTGGCCTTGGTCATCTTGTTCCGCAGTTTTTCTCACCACCGCGTCGAGCTTGAAAACCTGGCGCGCACCGACATGCTGACGGG
>CANBUA010000394.1 GCA_947372535.1 Burkholderiales bacterium | reverse complement strand
TCCCTGTTGCGATGAGCTCGCCTGGCCACAAGGGCTCGTCCATCGACAGGTAGCTCAAGGTGCGGGCCCAGTCATGCAGCATGTTGGCTGTGCTGGTCTTGGCGATGATCTGCCCATTGACCTCGACGTAAGCCTTGAGCTGCTCGATGCGGGGCAGCACATCCTGCGCATCGACGATCTCGTTGGACATCGAACTGCAAAAGTGCTTGCACTTTTGTGGCCCCAGCCCGGTGGCCATTTCGCTTCGCTGGATGTCGCGTGCGCTCCAGTCATTGACGACCACGAACCCGCCGATCGCATCAAGCGCCTGCTCGGGGGTGGCATTGAGCAAAGGTTTGCGCAACACCGCCCCCAACTCCAATTCATAGTCCAGTGCCTTCGTGAAGCTGGGGGCACGGATGGGGGTGCCACTGGGCACAAAGCTCAAGTGGTTGCCGAAGTAGTAGACCGGCTGCTTGTAGGCCAATGGGTGTGGCTTGAACGCGGGAAAGGGCCTGCGCAGAACCCGTTCGTACAAGGTCGTGCCCACACTGGCTGCGGGCAGAAAGCGCTTGGCATAGCCTCGTGACGACTGGATCCAGTGCTGTTCGTAGAGGCTGCAGTCTCGAAACGACAGCGGCTGAAACGGCAAGGGCGCGCCGCCCATGGGTTGAGGCAGCCAGGATCTCGTGGCCACTTCTTCTGCCGTGGCCAGGCGCCACTGCCCCCCCTCTTCAACGTGCCAAACCGATTGAGTGTCATCCGGTGATGACATGCGACACCAACGCATCTCTTTGCTCCTGAGTATCCAAGTGGCTACAATGTATCCAAATGGATACTCAGTGTCAAACATGAGCACACAAATGAGCACACAAATGGGCACACAAGGCATGGCCACGGGCAAGCGACAGCTGATGGACGCAGCCTTGCGCATGCTGGCGCGCCAGCAGCAAGCCGACACGCTCTCGCTGCGGGAACTGGCCCGTGAAGCCGGGCTCAACCACAACACCTTCTATCGGCACTTCGACAGCCTCGGGCAGTTGCAGACGGAGTTGATGACCGAGTTCACCATGCAGCTGCGACAGGGCACCAGCGCGGCCCGAGCGGATGTCGGGCGCGATCCGTCGGTGGTTCGCCGTGTGGTGGGCTGGCTGTTTGATTTTGCTGCGGGCCATCGCGACTTGTTTCTCGTGGCTTACCGCACGCTGCACGGGCCACCCAGCGAGGGCCGCATGGGCTTGCTGCGCTGCCTGGACGAGATGCGCCGAGACATGTTGGTGGAACAGCGCGCCATGAAGCTGCTGCCCGATGGGAACGACGCGATGTGGTTGCGCGTGCTGGGCGTCTACGGACGCGCCGTCTATGCACTGGTGGTGCGCTACCTGGAGGGGCCGGAGCAGCGAGATGCCCTGCTGAGTGAATCGGAAGAGCTGCTGGCCATTTTGGTCACAGGCACGATGGCGCTTCACCCATCCACCCAGGCGACGCCACAAGCGCCGCAGCCACAGCCGTCAACCCGCAAAAGGAAATCGACATGACGAACATCGCGAGCATTGCCAGACAAGCCGAAGCCGCATGGCACACCAGCACCTGCGCAGACTCAACATCAAGCGACACGCATACCGTGAACTGCTGACCGACGTTTTCCTGCTGGGGCTGGCGCCGTTGGCCATCTTCGAGATCGTCGCATTCCTGATGAAGCAACAGGTCCTCGGGGGGGCGATCTGCGCCAGGGGAAATCGGGCTGAAGGTTCTGGTCTGACACCCTGAGGCTGACCGGCGCATCCAGCGGCATCCAACTCAACATGACCTCGCACATGGCCCAGGACGGCTTCAACTCCATCGAGCGTTTTGAAAGCGTGGGTCAAGCTGGCCGCTGCCTCACCTTGAGCTTCTGGCGCGACGAGGCTGCGGACTACCCCGGCATTCCTTACCCCGTACAGCTGTTTATGTCGGACAGCAGATTCATGGTGGCGCAGTACGCGGGCTTCGATGCGGTGGCCACGCCGTCCGGCGGCATCGACATCAGCTCCAACAGTTTCTACGCGGGGAAGGCGGCCACAGCGGTCTTCAGCAATGGCACGTCACCGGGCCCGGTGCGGGCCAGCTTGGCCCTGCCCTTGGCGGCGCAATTCAACAGCCCATCGGATGTGGGCCTGCAGATCGAGCTCAAGGGCGGCCAGTACCTGGACACCAGCAACCTGCTGTTCATCAACGGGGTGTGGTCGTCCAAGTGTGGCGTCGGTTGCTTCACACCCGTGAACTTCGTCACGCCCACTTACCACCTGACGCTGACGGGCCGCGCCGGCACCGGCGACACCGTGACGCTGGTGGACGAGACGCGCACGTCCGCGAACTTCGACGATGTGATCACGACTGCGCTGGGCGACCACCTCACGGGCTTGTCGGGCTCGCTGGAGCTGACGAACAACCCGACGGGCTATCGCTACCACCTGGGCAGCATCTCCCTCAGCCCGACGTCTGCGGTGCCCGAGCCCGCATCGGGCAGCCTGTGGTGGTTGGCGATACCGGGGCTGGTGGTTGCGGCGCGTCGGCGCCGCTGAGACCGGCTGGCGCGCGGGCTGATCCGGGCGCATCCGTGACCTTGGGGGCAGCACCGATGCAGTTCAAAGGCCCGTGGATGCCCCCCAAGTGGGCAACGTTGCGGCTTGCTGGGGCAGGCGTGGCCTTGCAGGCTCGGGCCGCGCCCCTCTCAGGGGCATCTGTGCAGTGCTGAACTGCACCGGTGACATGTTTTGCGACAGCGGTGCTGAAAATTTCAGCATCGTTGGGGTGTGGGGCTTCGTGCGCGCCCCTTGGATGGGCATGCATGGGCCTGGATTTGGCATCGGTGGCTGATGGCGCTGCATCGGGGGGCCTTTGTGCGCCGGTGGAGGCCCACAAAGGTGAGGACGGCACACGATGTGTTTGTGGCTTGGCTGTGTGTGGGCCACAAGAGGCTGCCCGATTGCAGGTGAGCGGCGTTTTCGAAGGTGCCGTGGATGAGGTTTGCGGGTAAGGCGACGCAGATGACGACGCAGGGGTCCAAGGCGATGGCGTTGGTGATGCGGCTACGACCTGGGGCGGGTTGACCGATTCAGGCTGTAGGCTGCCGCAGGTGATTCGACACCGAATGTCGGCGGCGGCTCAAAGCTGACCGTGATGGCTCCCCTCGGCTTAGGGCAGGTCTACCCCACAACCTGACATTGCTTGATCGAGCTCGGTATGTGAACGCCGCGCCGCCATGTGTGCAGCTG
>CANBUA010000393.1 GCA_947372535.1 Burkholderiales bacterium | reverse complement strand
GAAGCTGGCCTGACGCGAGGTGCGCTCTACTGGCACTTCAAGGACAAGGCCGACCTGTTCAACGCCATGATGGACCGCGCCGTCTTCCCGATGGAGAACGCCATCATGGGTTTGACCGAGCGCCCCGACAAGGATCCCATCGGGCAGATTCGCAGCGTGCTGCTGGGCGCGCTCAAGCTGATCCAAAACGACGAGCGCACGCGCCGTGTCCTCAATGTGGCCACACGCAAGGCCGAGTTCGTGGACGAACTGGATGCTGCCAGAGTCCGCCACCTTGATGTGCACCTGCGCTGTCGTACCCACATCGAAGCTGCGGTCAAACAGGCCCAGAAACTCGGGCTCATCCAGCCGCGCCCGAAGGCATTGGCCGTGGCCGTCGGCCTGACCGCGCTGGTCAGTGGCCTGATCGAGTTGTGGATGCTCGAGCCCACGCTGTTCCCCTTGGTCAAATCTGGCGAACAGTCGCTGGACACCTACCTGGCCGGGCTCAGGCTGGATGCCGTCACCGTCGCCAGCACACCATCGCTGACCTCGTCCAAGCCCTCGTCGTCAAGGTGAGCGGTGTCGGCCCAGGCGATGAGGCCGAATCCTTCGGATGAATAGATCAGGCGGTTGATGCTGGCGTTGGCGATCTGCCAGGAACGCGGCGTCGTCAATCCCACATGCGTGGCGGCACGGTAGAAACAATCGAGCACACCACCATGGGCCACCAGGGCGATGGTTTCGCCATCGTGCTGGCGAGCCAGGCGTTCGGCCACGGCGATGCAGCGCTCGTAAAAATCCTGCAAGGTTTCTCCGCCTTGCGGGCCATATTCAGGATCACGCTCACGCCAGCGTCGGCCCTCCACGGGCGAGCGGGCAAGGATCTCGTCGTGGGTCAGGCCCTCGAAGCAGCCAAAGTGCCGCTCACGCAACTGATCATCCAGGTGCAGAGGCGCTTGGCAAGCATCGGCGATGGCACGCGCTGTTTGCGCGGCACGCAGCAAGTCACTGCTGTAGACCGCCACCACGCCCTCTTCACGCAGGGCCTCTCCCGTGCGGCTGGCTTGCCAGAGGCCGCGTTCGTTCAAGGGGATGTCGGTGTGACCCTGGATGCGCGTGTCGCGATTCCAGGCCGTTTCTCCATGGCGAACCACCACGAGGCGAGTGACTGAATGCTGCATTGCAACATGATGCCTGAAAGTGGCATGGCTTGCCAAGTCCGGACCGGCTTCGGCCCTCTCGCCTGCGGGGCAGTTTTCTGCGTTTTCAGACGCCCCAGACGATGGGCTCGTTGGCCGCTTGCGCCTCCTCGATCATCTTGACAAAAGGCCAGGCGCGTTTGCGCAGGCTGACGCCGTCCTGATCCTGCTTGACGGCAGGCGCATCGCCGTCATCCTTGTCGGAGGCCTCTTCAGGGACCTCGTCGGACAGGCTGCGAAGGGTGTTGAGTGCGGCGGGCATTTGCTCAACCGTGAGGATGCCCGGCTGGCGGCCGGTCTTGCCGATGGCCTCCAACAGTGCTTGGGCGTGGGCCGAGACCATGAACAGGTCGCCGGTGGCTTTGGATTTGAAGGTGACGGACATGTGAACGCGCTTTCTTGGTTTTGTCGATTCAAGCCATTGTGAGGTGAATCGCCAAAGCCCCTACTGGCCCACCCCTTCACGGACTTGGGGCAGGTGCTGTGGCCGAGCCCAGGCGGGCCTTGTCCAATTGATCGCGATAGCCCTGAACGAGGTTTTCCAGCGCCACTCGTTTGGTCTGCAGGAACGGCTCTTGGGATGTCAGCACTTCGCTCATGCCTTTGTGTTCATAGCGGGACAGCAGCTCGCTGCCCAGTTGATAGAGTGCGACGTTGTGGGCGGCACAGGTGGCGATCTGCTGGTCCTGCTGCTGGGTGCGTGTGGTGACGGCGGCCAGAGAGCGGTCTTGCTCGGCAGCACGTGACTGGGCTTGTCGCAGCGATTCGCGGGCCTGAGTCAATTGAGCCTGCGTGTCTTTCAATTGACCTTGCAAGGCATCGCGACCTTGCTGCGCCTGGCCCAGCTCACGAGCCTGAGTGCTGGCTTGCCGGGTGGCGGCGGCGACGCCGGTCTTGAGCGCCTGGCGCTCGGCATCGGCTTGTTGGAGGGCGGCCTCGGCAGTGGCCTTGTCTTGGAGCGCCCGCTGGAGTTGTTCCTGAGCGGCGGCCTGCTCTTGCTGGAGTTGCTGAAGCTGCAAACGCAGGCGGCGTACCGCCTGTTCCTGCGGGTCTTTTTTGCCCTCGGCCTGTGCGGGCATGGCCAGGCCGATGCTCAGGGCGGCCAGACAGAGCGTCAGCCCAAAGGCTGGCAGCCGACGAGCGGTGCGGAGGTCAGAAGCGCGCATTGAGGTCCACCTGCAAAGAACTGGTCGAGAACTTGTCGGTCGGGAAGAAGAAAGACGTTGGCGAGTCGATGCTGCGGGTCGAGAGATACCGCAGGCCGACCGAGGTATTGCGGTCCAGGCCTTTGGTGAACGCCACGGAATAGCCCTGGTGGTTGGTGCCGCCCAGGCCGAAGTCGGAATCCGTGAAGGCATCCAGCACGGCGTCCGAGCCCAGGTATCGGTAGGCCAGGGCCACTTGCCAGTCATCGGCCGTGCGGACTTCTTTGGCGCCAAAGACGGTGCGGATCAGGTAGCCCTTGCTGTCGCCGTCTTCCAGGAGGTAGCCGGTGCGGCGGTCGATCTCCTGGCGATCAAAGGCGGTGTTGGTCACGTACTCACCCGAGATCATCAGCGAATAGGGCCCGAAGTAGGCGAAGTCGGCCGCCATGGTCAAAGCCAGGGGGCGGAACTTGGAGGCCAGGCCCCATCTGACCTTCTCGGGTGTGAAGCCCCCGCTCTCCAGCGGGCTGTTGATGGCAAACAAGGTGTTGCCCCTCTGGCGCAAACCGCTTTCGTATTCGGAGTGGCCGTAGGTGGGGCCAGCACCTGTGACGGAGCTGTAGTCCGTCTCCACGTGGCCCTCGAGGTTTTTGTAGATGTATTGCGCTAAGCCGAACTTCAGGTGGGTCTGCGCATTGGGCTGCCAGCCCATGCCGACTTGTGCACCGTACAGCCAGCGGCCGTTCTTGGTGGGCGGGCCGTCTTCACGGATCGGGAACGCGCCCAGCGTGGCGAAGGGCTGGAAGGGCGACTGCGGCTCTACAGGCCATTTCGCGGACACGGCCACACCTTCGAAGTTGAGGTTCTCGCTCCAGACCAGGTCGGTGCTGAACCAGGGGTTGGGCACGCGGCCGCCGGTCATGCTCAGCCA
>CANBUA010000392.1 GCA_947372535.1 Burkholderiales bacterium | reverse complement strand
TTTCAACATCACAAGAGGACATTTCAGATGAGCGCCATCGTTGACATCATCGGCCGTGAAATCATCGACAGCCGCGGCAACCCCACCGTCGAATGCGACGTGCTGCTGGAAAGCGGCGTGATGGGCCGCGCCGCCGTGCCTTCGGGCGCCTCCACCGGTTCGCGCGAAGCCATCGAGCTGCGCGACGGCGACAAGAGCCGTTACCTGGGCAAGGGCGTGCTGAAGGCCGTTGAGCACATCAACACCGAAATCGCCGAAGCCGTGCTGGGCCTGGACGCTTCCGAGCAAGCCTTCCTGGACAAGACCTTGATCGACCTCGACGGCACCGACAACAAAGGCCGCCTGGGCGCCAACGCGATGCTGGCCGTGTCGATGGCCGTGGCCCGCGCCGCGGCCGAGGAAGCCGGCATCCCCCTGTACCGCTACTTCGGCGGCATGGGCGCGGTGCAACTGCCCGTGCCGATGATGAACGTCATCAACGGCGGGGCCCACGCCAACAACAACCTGGACATCCAGGAGTTCATGATCCTGCCGGTGGGCGCGCCCACCTTCCGTGAAGCGCTGCGCTACGGCGCCGAAGTCTTCCACGCCCTGAAGAAGATCCTGCACGACAAGCACATCAGCACGGCCGTGGGCGACGAAGGCGGTTTCGCACCGTCCGTGGCCAGCCACGAAGAAGCCATCCAGCTGATCCTGCAAGCCATTGAGGCCGCCGGCTACACCGCCGGTGAGCAGATCATGCTGGGCCTGGACTGCGCTGCTTCCGAGTTCTTCAAGGACGGCAAGTACCACCTGGAAGGCGAAGGCCTGAGCCTGACCGCCGAACAGTGGACCGACATGCTGGCCACCTGGGTCGACAAGTACCCCATCATCTCGATCGAAGACGCCATGGGCGAGGGCGACTGGGCCGGCTGGAAGCACCTGACCGAGCGTCTGGGCAAGAAGGTTCAGCTGGTGGGTGACGACCTGTTCGTGACCAACACCAAGATCCTGAAGGAAGGCATCGAGAAGGACATCGCCAACTCGATCCTCATCAAGATCAACCAGATCGGCACCCTGACCGAAACCTTCGCCGCCATCGAAATGGCCAAGCGTGCCGGCTACACCGCCGTCATCAGCCACCGTTCGGGCGAAACCGAAGACAACACCATCGCCGACATCGCCGTGGGCACCAATGCCGGCCAGATCAAGACCGGCTCCATGAGCCGCTCCGACCGCATGAGCAAGTACAACCAGCTGCTGCGCATCGAAGAAGACCTGGGCACCGTGGCCGTGTATCCCGGCCGCAGCGCTTTCTACAACCTGCGCTGAACGGATTGAAGGTCTGCTGACCACGACCAAGGGCTGCACCTGCAAAGGTGTGGCCCTTTTTCATGGGTGCGCGCTTGGTGGATAATCCGCGCATGCGTTTTGCCACCGTGGCCCTGTTGGCCTTGATCGCCCTCATCCAGGCCGAACTCTGGTTCGGCAAGGGTGGTGTGCCGCGCGCGATGTCGCTGCGCTCTCAGGTCCAGGCTCAGCAACGCGCAAACGCTGAAGCCAGCACCCACAACGAACAGCTGCGGGCCGAGGTCACCGACCTCAAGGAAGGCCTGGAGATGGTGGAAGAAAAAGCCCGCTCCGAGCTGGGCATGGTCAAGCCCGACGAGATCTTCGTTCAATTGACCACCCGGCAAATCGCCGTGCAGCCGAACCCGGCCACCGAGGCTGCGTCCACGACGAGCGGTGGCCGCTGACTTGAGCCTTTGGGCGCTGTGCCTGGGGGGGGCGGATCCAGTCGATGCGCTGTTGCACAACTTGCCTGTGCGCAGCGACTGGCCTGATGGCCTGGTTTTGCATCAGTCGTTGTCAACCGGCGCAGGTCTGCCAGACCTTGCCGATGGCCAGTTCGATGTCGAGCCAACAGCGCCGCTGATCACGCTGCTGATCGAGCCTGCCCCGCCGCATTGGCGTGCCGAACTGGACCGCCGCGCCTGGCCTTACGCCATCCTGCAATCCGACCAGGGCAGCCTGTGCGATCAGGCTGCGGCCGTGATCCTCCACGCCTGGGCGCGAGCGGCGCAAAGCGAAGAAGCCCGGCGTGCGCCTCGCTGGCGCTGGGTCTGTGCAGACTGCGATGATGGCGATTGCGAGCGCGAGCGCCATTGGCTGGCCAGCACACGGAGCGAGACCGATGCCGCATCCCATTGAGCCGATGCCGCCAGGTCCGTTGGCGCCTGGCGATCCGGACTCCCCGCATGCCCCCATCGCGCACCCTGAGCTGAGCATCCTCTGGCAAGACGCCCACCTGGTGGCCATCCACAAGCCCGCGGGCTGGCTGGTCCACCGCACGGGCCTGGATGCCCATGAAACCCGCATCGTCCAGCCTCGCTTGCGCGACCAACTGGGCCAATGGGTCTACCCCATCCACCGTCTGGACAAGGGCACTTCGGGTGTGTTGCTGTTGGCGCTGGACCCGGATACGGCGCGTCTGGCGGCCCAGGCCTTCGAGCAGCGCCAGGTGCACAAGCGCTACCTGGCCATGGCGCGGGGCTGGCCGGCCGATGGTCCGGTCACAGTGGACCACGCCTTGAGGCCGGATGACGCACCGCCCGATGCCCCGACTCAGGCCGCGCTAACCCATTTCCGCCGCCTGGCCACGCTCAGCCTGGATGTGCCCGTCGACCGTTACCCCACGACCCGCGCCGCACTCGTGCTGGCCGAGCCCGAGACCGGACGCCGCCATCAGATCCGGCGACACCTGAAGCACCTGTCACATCCCATCCTGGGCGATGCCACCCATGGCAAGGGCACGCACAACCGCTGGTGGGCAGCGCGCCTGGGGGCAGGGCGCCTGTGGCTGCATGCCTGGAAGCTGAGCCTGGCCCACCCGATCAGCGGGCAAGCCCTGGTGCTGATTTCTCCATTGGACGCATCGTTCAACGCCGACTGGCGGCAACTGCTGGCCGCTCAGCCCTGGCAGGTGGACCCCGACCTCACCAAAGAAATGGCGCAGGACCTCGGCCTGCCCTGGCCCTCACTGCAGCCGGTCTGAGCCCGGCGCCACATCCGCGCCCGACGTGAAAAGCTCGGCCGCGTCCACCGGGTCAAACAGGTAATGCTGACCGCAGAAGTCGCAGCCGATGTCCACCTGGCCTTGCTCGGCCAGGATGGATTCAATCTCTTCTGCGCCCAGGTTGCGCAGCATGTTGCCCACGCGTTCGCGCGAGCAGGTGCAGGCAAAGCGCGGCCCCATCTCGCCGGTCTGAGGCTCGAAGTAGCG
>CANBUA010000391.1 GCA_947372535.1 Burkholderiales bacterium | reverse complement strand
TTGCCCTGCGTCTTTAGCCTCCGGTCTGTTTTCAAACCACCCGGAGGCTTCCATGAAGCAAATGCCCCAAGGCCAGTCAGGCCAAACCTTTGTTCGTCGCCAACAGGCGATCCAACTGGCCTGCCTGGCCATGCTCCAGTCGGTCGCCATCAGCGCCGTCTGGGCGCAGACCACCGCGCCCAATGGCGTGCAGGTGATCACGGTCTCGACCAGCGCCGAGGCCACCGTGGTCCGCGTGATCGTGCCCAAGCCCGTGCTGACCGAAGTGGACACCCCCAAGGGCGTGTTCCAGCGCTTCTCGGCCAAGGAAGGCGGCCACCTCACCGTCATCAACGACAGCCGCGAAGTCGGCCTGCCCGAAGTGCCCCTGTCGGGCTTCTCGGTGGCCCTGCCGGTCGACACCGACAAGCGCGACGTGACCATCACGCCCGAAGGCCAGTTGCAACGCCTGCCCGCCCGCCTGTATCCCGTGCAAGCGCCCGAGTCCACACCCACCGCCGACAAGGAAACCGGCCCGGTGTTCGCCTATGACGAGGCCCTCTGGCAAAAAGGCGTCAAGGGCCCCGGCCAATCGCAAGGCGAGGTGCCCGTGTTCAAGGGCGATGCCAATGTGCAGGGCTACCGCCTCACACCCTATGGCTACAGCCCGGCCGACCAACTCATCACCTACTACAGCAGCTACCTCGTCACCATCAAGCACCCCGGCAAGTGCTTCATCTACGACCGACGCCTCAACAAGGACTGGCTGAGCACGCGCCAGGACAAGGGCCTGGACGCCATCGACCAACACGTCGAAGGCCTGCCCCTGCCCGCCTTCCAGTTCACGGTGAACAAGGCCATTGCCAACGAACTGCGCTGCATCCCCAGCATCCAGATCAACCCGGCCCTGCTCGGCGCGCGCCTGCTGATCGTCACCCACCCCAACTTCAAGCTTGCCGCCGACGACCTCAAGGCACACAAGGTGGCGCAAGGCATCTCGACACGGGTCGTGACCACAGCCGAGATCACCGGCGCCGGCCCCGCCGCCACCGAAACCCAGATCCGCAACTGGATCGCCAGCTACTACAACGGCCACCTCGTGCGGCCCAAGTGGGTGCTCTTCATGGGCGATGCCGAATATGTGCCCACGCACTACGACCAGGTCAATTTCTGGGACCCGGCCCGCAATGCCGCCGACACCTGGTACGGCCAGTTCCAGCCCGGCGCCACCGCCGTGACCATCCCGCCATTCGGCATCGGCCGACTGCCGGTGGACACCCTGGCGCAGGCCAACACCATCGTCAGCAAGATCAAGGCGTTTGAAGTCTCGCCACCGTCCGATCCACTGTTCGGCAAGGACTTTTACAACCGCCTGACCTTTGCCTCCTACTTCCAGCCGCAGCAGAACAACACCAGCCGTGACGCGCGCAATTTCGTCGAGACCTCGGAGATCGTGCGCAACCACGCCAAGGGCCTGGGCTACAACGTGGCGCGCCTGTACTGGACACCCTCCAATGTGGACCCCAAGTTCTACGCCGGTGGTGCCGCCATCCCGGCCGAGTTGCGCAAGCCAGGCTTTGCGTGGAACGCCACCAGCACCGATGTCACCAACGCCATCAACCAAGGCAGCGCGCTCGTCTTCCACCGCGACCACGGCTGGTGGGACGGCTGGAGCCACCCGGGCTTCTCGACCTCCAACCTGTCGGGCGTGTCGGTCACCAACAACCAGTTCCCCGTGGTCTTCAGCATCAACTGCGCCAGCGGCGTGTTCGACAACGAAACCGTGGACCTGGCGGCCAACATCGGCACCGGCCCCTACAACATCGGCGTGAGCACGGTGAACTGGGCCGAGGCCTTCCTGCGCAAATCCGATGGCGCCCTGGCCATCATTGGCGACACCCGCCAGAGCAGCACGGTGGACAACAATCACCTGACGCTGGGCATGTTCGACGCGGTCTTCCCCGGCCTCCTGTCGGGCTATGGCACCAGCACCTCGATCCGCCGCCTGGGCGACATCCTGAACTACGCCAAGACCTACATCTCGGACGTGGCCTCGGGCTCTGCGGCCAACAGCCATCCGCTGGACACCAGCGGCAGCCGCCCCGGCGTCGGCGGCCTGCGCCAGGAGCTCAACATCTACAACCTGTTGGGCGATCCCAGCCTGAAGCTGCGCGTGAACCCGCCGATGCAACTGGTCATCACCAACGTGCTGCTGCAGGCCCAGGCCGTCAAGGTCAATGCCCGCTTCACCGCTGGTGAACGCGGCAATGAGGACTGGATCAGCGCTGTGGCCTTCGATGCCAAGACCGGCGCCGAACTGGGGCGCGGTCTGATCAATGCCGATGGCGTGGGCAACATCGACCTGGGCGACAGCAAGCCCGACAACGTCGTGGTGCGCGTGGCCTCGGCCGATGGCAGCTCTGCGCAAGCTGCCGCCAAGGAAGTGGACACCGATGGCGACGGCATCCCCGACAGCCGCGACAACTGCACCCTCGTACCCAACAAGGACCAGCACGATGCCGATGGCGACGGCTACGGCGATGCCTGCGACGGTGACCTCAACAACGACGGCGTGGTCAACACGGTCGATCTGGGCTTGGTCAAGAACAACTTCGGCAAGCGTGGCCGCCTCGGCGATGCCAATGGTGACGGCGTCGTCAACGCCGTGGACCTGGGCCTGGTCAAGCGCACGTTTGGCAAGGCCCCTGGCCCCTCGGCCTGGCACCTGGGCAGCAACACCGCCCGCTGACCCCTCATCTCTTCTCGTTCCCTCAACCCTTGTATTTTTACTTTTCTCTTAAGGATCCATCATGAACTTCAAAGCACTGACCCTGGCCCTGGCCGCCACCCTCTTGTCCCTGTCGATGAACGCCGCTCAAGCCCAAAGCCTGAGCATCAGCCCCACGCCGCTGAACGTCAAAGTCGGCCAAACCTTCAGCCTGGACGTGCAAGCGGCTGACTTCAGCAACGCCATCCTGGGTGGCGGCTTCGAGCTGGCCTTCGATGCCAAGGTGCTGCACCTGGACTCGGTTGTCATCCCGACGAGCTGGGAGTTCGCCCGCAGCGGCGGCACCATCGACAACAACGCCGGCACCGTGACGGACGCCTTCTTTGCGACCTTCTCGGCGCCCAAGGCCGGGGCCTTCCTGACCGGCACCCTGAACTTCACGGCCATCGGTGCGGGCCCCTCGGCCATCACGCTGAGCGCCAACGCGGGCCAGCCCTTCACGGAAGACGGCACGCTGGACGCCGTCAACCCGGCCTTCAAGTCGGGCCTGGTGAACGTGGCCGC
>CANBUA010000390.1 GCA_947372535.1 Burkholderiales bacterium | reverse complement strand
TGTACTCTGCTGTGTAGTGGTGGGTCACACCGATGGAAAACGGTGAGACGTCGCCAGTGAACTTAGGATTCGGAATGAAAGGCAAGTTGCTTTCCCCACGGGCTACGCTGCCAGCGGATATGAAGCAACCAACCATAGAGATTTGGTGTCTCACCAGCCAACTCGAGGGGTTTACCCAAACCCAAAAATCCTGCTGAGACTCACCGAATTGGAGGTTTGTTGGTATGTTCATGAGAGGCCTAACGAATGAAAGGGACTTCCCCGTCCCGAACTAGCCGCTGATTTGCGGCGCCGGTCATGAAAGACCAAGATGGGAAGTGCGAAGTACTCATCTTTGTTTCATCCGAAAGGGGAAGTCCATGGCTATTTTGTTCGTTGGAATCGATCTCGCCAAGTCCGTGTTTGCGCTGCATGGCGTTGATGAACACGGCAAGGCGGTTTTGGTGTCGCCCAAGGTGGCGCGCGACAAGCTGGTGGGCGTGGTGGCGGCGATGCCACCGTGCACGATTGGGATGGAGGCGTGTTCGGGTGCCCACCATTGGGCCCGCACGTTCGAGGCCTTTGGCCACACCGTGCGGCTGATGGCCCCCAAGTTCGTGGCACCGTATCGCATGAGCGGGCGACGCGGCAAGAACGACGCGGCCGATGCGGCGGCGATCTGCGAGGCCGTGCAGCGACCGAACATGCGCTTCGTGCCGGTCAAGAGCCTGGAGCAACAAGCCAGGCTGAGCGTGCACCGCATGCGGCAAGGCTTCGTCGAGCAGCGCACGGCCACGATCAATCGCATCAGAGGTTTGCTGGCCGAGTTTGGCATCGTGCTGCCGCTGAAGGCGGCCACGGTGCGGCGCCAGGCGGCCGCCTGTCTTGAAGATCTGCCCGGCCATGCCAATCTGGCCATCGGCGATGCCTTGAGCGAGTTGCACCGGCTGGACGAGCGCATCGAGCAGTACGACGGACACATCACGCGCATGGCCAAGGAAGACGCCAGAGCACGCCAGCTCATGAAGCTGTGCGGGATCGGTGAGACCACGGCCTCGGCCATCGTGGCGATGGTGGGCAATGGCCACGAGTTCAGTTGCGGCCGGCAGTTCGCGGCCTGGCTGGGCCTGACGCCGGGGCAGTACAGCTCCGGCGGCAAGAGCCGACTGGGACGAATCACCAAGGCCGGCGACAGCTACCTGCGAAGCCTGTTGGTGTTGGGCGCCAGGGCCGTGCTCAATGCGGCAGCCGGCAAAGCCGACCGCATCAGCACGTGGGCCAAGGCGCTGGCCGAGCGACGAGGCTACTGGCGCGCGGTGATCGCCATCGCGGCCAAGAACGCCCGCATGGCGTGGGCCGTGCTGCGACGAGGCGAGGCCTTCGAGATGCCGAGCTAGACCGAGATACTTCCGCCGCGTGACGGCATGCGTTGATGACAACAGGTTGGACCTGCGCGGGCAGTGACCGTTTAACTCGTGGGCAGCGCCAAGGCGCTTGCCGGCTAACGAATGGGTCGCCCGCGTGCGTCTTGCATCAGGGTCTGCGGCATTTGAGCTGCCGCGTTCATGACCGTTTGTAGTCTGGCCAGTCCGCACCTTGTTGTCTCCCTTTGCTCGCCTGATCTGCGTCGGCGTTGTATTTGGTTTTGATGATATTGGCTCGCTGCGCGAGCCGGGGTCAGCTATTGCTTGACAGATGGGGAAGCCCTTGTAGCCACAGGTAAGCCGCGCCGGAGTGCGAAGCACGGAGGGCACCTACAAGCGCAGCTTGTAGGCGGAGGCTTGCTCGACTTTAGTGGACACTGGATTGATAGGTCTGGGCGCCTTCATACACGGCCGGAGCCTTGTAGCCTAGCGATGAGTGTAGGCGCTTCTGGTTGTAAAACTGGACGTAAGTAATGAGGGCATCGCTGAGGGCTTGGTCCGAGCTGAAGGTCTTTTTATACAGGCCCTCGACCTTGAGCGAATGGAAGAACGATTCCATGTGGGCGTTGTCGTTCATGGTGCCTGGGCGGTTCATGCTTTGGATGAAGCCATGCTTTTTGAGCCTGGCCTTGTACTCAAGTGCTGCATATTCGATGCCCCGGTCGGAGTGGAAGTAAACCCCCTTGGGAGGCTTGCGGTTGCGCACGGCATGGTTGAGTGCATCAATGGTTAGTTGCGCGGTTCGATGGTTGGCCAGACTCCATCCGATGATGCGCCGTGAGTAGCGATCCATGATGGTGGCGAAGTAACGCCATTGTCCGCTGACCTTGAGGTACGTGACATCGCCGATCCAGACTTGATCGGTTCGATCGATGCTGACGTCCCGGATGGTGTTTGGCACAGCCGAGAAGAACTTATAGGTGCCCACACGAGAGCGGAACAGGCCATTGCCGTGACCCTTGAGCCTGGCATGGCGCATCAGGCGTGCAATGCGCCCACGGCCCACCTCGATGCCTTGATTTTTCAATGCGTGCGTTACCCTGGGGCTGCCATAGTAGCCATGGCTCTCTCGGTGGGCCAAATGCACTTGCTCCAGCAGCTCAGCATCGCGCTTGGCGTGTGCGCTGACATCACGCTTTTGCCAACGATAAAAACCAGCGCGAGAAACGCCGTACTTGGTACACATCACTTGGACCGGGTGCGTTTGACGGTTTGCTTCGATGAAGGCGAAGATGTTCGACTTGGATCGGAAACAAACCGAATGGCTTTTTTTAGCAGGTCGTGCTCCTGCTCAAGAAGCTTGTACTTCTTCTCCAGCTCACGCAGGCGCTTGAGTTCAGAGGTGGAGACCTCATCGACCTCGGCTGCTACACCCTTGAGCGTCCCGTCTCTGACCTGCTTGCGCCACAGCGACAGCATGAATGGGTGGATGCAAAGAGACTCCGCCACATCCTTGATCAGAATGCCGGGCTCATGGCTCATCTTGACGGCCGAGACTTTGAAGTCATCGGTATAGCGCTTGATCTTTCTGGGGCCAGGGGCGGCCATATGAAACTCCTACTGTTAGGTCGGAGTGTCTACAAAAGTCGGGCAAGGTTCGTGTCGGCTTGACCAACCAGTTAGGCCGCGGCGCGAAGGCACGGGATTGCAATTGGTGTCTGAACTCACGTTGATGCAAAGGGCTCGAACTGACGCTATGCGATCGTTCTGCCTCATGTGTTTAGCCTTGGAAGCAGAGCCACCAATTGCTCAAGCAGATGAATGACTCGCGCCTCCGTCGCTTCAGGCTTGTTGTGGGCGCAATCATTGCCAATCACAGTGAGCGTATCTATTAGCTTAAATTCAAGCTTGTCATAGGAGTTGTTCTTGTACA
>CANBUA010000389.1 GCA_947372535.1 Burkholderiales bacterium | reverse complement strand
GGCTACGCCGTCGCGCTGGCCACCTCCATGGAGCAGATCTACTGCGGCGAGCCGGGCGAGACCTTCTTCTGCGCCAGCGACATCGGCTGGGTGGTGGGCCACAGCTACATCGTCTACGGGCCGCTGATGGCGGGCATGACCACCATCCTGTATGAAGGCACGCCCGTGCGGCCCGACGCCGCCATCTGGTGGAAGCTGGTCGAGCGCTACCGCGTCAGCGTCATGTTCTCCTCGCCCACGGCCATCCGCGTGCTCAAGAAGCAAGACCCGGATTGCCTCACGCGCCACAACCTCTCCAGCCTCAAGCGCCTCTTCCTGGCCGGCGAGCCGCTGGACGAGCCCACCGCCACCTGGATCAGCCAGGCCATCGGCAAGCCCGTCATCGACAACTACTGGCAGACGGAGACCGGCTGGCCCATCCTCAGCGTGGCCCAGGGCGTGCAGCCCAGCCTGGTGGCACCGCCCGGCTCACCCGGCGTGCCCATGCCCGGCTACGACGTGCGCCTGATCGACCAGGTCACGGGCCAGGACGTGAGCGGCCCCGACGCCAAAGGCGTGCTGGCCATCGAATACCCCCTGCCGCCCGGCTGCCTGCAAACCCTGTGGGAAGACGACGAGCGCTACACCCGCACCTACTGGGACACCTTCCCGGGCCGCCAGACCTACAGCACCTTCGACTGGGCCGAGCGCGATGCCGAGGGGCATTACTTCATCCTGGGGCGCACGGACGATGTGATCAATGTGGCGGGGCACCGCCTGGGCACGCGCGAGATTGAGGAGGCCATCAGCAGCCATCCGGCCATTGCCGAGGTGGCGGTGGTGGGGGTGGCTGATGCCATCAAGGGACAGGTGCCGACGGCATTTGCTGTGCTTAAGAATGCGGCCCAGCATCAGGGTGAGGCGGCTTTGCTCGATTTGCGGGCCAGCATCGCGCATGCGGTGGACACCGAGCTGGGCCCGGTGGGGCGGCCCGAGCGGGTGGTGTTTGTCGAGGCGCTGCCCAAGACGCGGTCGGGCAAGCTGCTTCGGCGGGCCATTCAGGCGGTGTGCGAGGGGCGCGGGACGGGGGATTTGAGCACCATGGAAGATCCGGCGGCGCTGGAGCAGCTCAAGGGGGCTTGGCACGCCAGTGTTTGAGATACGGGCTGGGTGGCTCGCCAGGCAAATTGCTCGGGTTGCCGAGTACAGAGCTTGGTGCGTGGATTTGCGCTACTTGGATCACGAAGCTGTTTGCCTTAGGGACCGGGAGAAATGCGTTGCGCGCAAGGCCTTGCGCGCAACCGGCTACCTTAGCCGGCTGGCGGCCAGCAGAGCGTGGTGTTGACACTCAACTCGTTTGCCACGCAGGAGCTTGGGAGATCTCCCACGCCGCATCAGGCGGCGGCGAGAACACGCCCAGCAAGACGGAAACTCACGCCTTGCTGAGCAGGTCGAGTGATGAGACCTTCTCGTCGAAGGTTGGCAAAACATCACCAAGGGTTGGATCTTCAAGGAAAAATGGTCTTGGCAATGGAAGGCCGTTTTCCGGAAACAATCACTGGTTCAAGAATGATGCAAACAGGGCCGGAGTCAACAATGGCCAATTGACGCATACCGCCCAGGCTGAAGGAGTTCGATTGGATACACCGCACAACAAGCACCCTTTGTTGCCAAGAGCATGGACCATCCCGCTGTACCTGATCGAGATGGCGTTCATTGCGTACTTTGTCATTGGCGCGGCAAAGGGGCATTTGGCCATTTCAACCAAGAGCGGTCCGCTGGTTGTCCATGGCGCCGTCGCTTGGCTCTGTTGCTTAGTGCCCATGTCTGGCTTGGCCATCACTTTTGCTCAGGTTGATCCGGCAAAATTTCTGACATTGGCCGCACGCCGACGAATGGTGTCTGTCGCCATTGGCCTCACCTGCCTCGCCATCGTTGGCATCGTGGCTGCACTCGTTCTGGGCCCCCGCCCATAGGGGCAACTTTCTCCTGAGCCTGCGGCCCGAGCAAAGGTGAGAACCAGGAGCTTCGGCCTTCCGTCGGGACTTAAACCATTCAATTCAGGCAAGACATGCTGAAAATTTCACCGCTTCTCGAATCAGAGTTCGATGCCTGGAGGCCTTTGGCCGAGGCGTACATGGGCTTCTACAACACCTCACGGCAACCGGGCGACTACGAGCGGCTTTGGCAACGCCTGCATTCGGGCACCGGCCTTCATGCCTTTGCAGCGCGAACAGATGGGCAGCTGGTGGGCTTCACGCACTATCTCTTTCATGCGAGCAGTTGGAGCGGCGACGTCTGCTACCTTCAGGATCTGTACGTGGCGCCGGCCATGCGTGGCCAGGGCGTTGGGCGCTCGCTCATCGAACATGTCAGCGAGCATGCGCAGCGCCTTGGCGCCCCCCGCGTCTATTGGCTCACGCAAAGCAGCAACGAGGCAGCGCGCCAGCTCTACGATCGAGTAGCCAAACACACGGGCTTCATTCGCTACGAAATCAATTTGCCATGAACCGGGAGACACATGCGCCTTTCTGCACGAGCCTGTCCCAAATAGCCCGGCCTACAGCCATCAGATCTCCATGCGCAAACCCATTTGAGGCACGCTTGAACTCGGGAACTCGGACGGTCGAGTTCAACGCTCGGTCATTTAAGCCAATGAAGATTCACGCCGCGTTCACCGCACGGGCCCATGCCATCGACGGGCACGTGGTGAACCCCCTCAGGCAATACTTGGCATCACCCTGGCCTGACAGCGAGCCTCACCCATGACCACCCACCCCAAGATTGCACTTGTCACTGGCGCGACCCGTGGCATCGGCCTGGAAACCGCCAGGCAGCTTGCGCAGGCAGGCGTCCACGTGCTTCTGGCGGGCCGCAGCCTTGAATCCGCCACCCAGGCAGCCCAGGGCCTCAGGGCGGAAGGGCTTTCCGTGGATCCGCTGGCGCTGGATGTGACGGACGCTGCCAGCATCGTGGCCGCGGCCGCCCATGTGCGGGCCACCTTCGCCCGCCTGGACATCCTGGTCAACAATGCGGGCGTGCTGCTGGATGCCATCGACCGCAAGCCCTCCGAGCAGTCGCTGAAGGTCTGGCGCGAGACCTTCGACACCAATGTGTTTGGGGTCGTCGAGGTCACGCAGGCCTTCCTCCCCCTGCTCAAGGCTGCGGCTTCGGGGCGCATCGTCAACCTGTCCAGCCAACTGGGCTCGTTCGGCCTTCACACGGATCCGGCCTCGCCCATCTTTGATTTCAAGATCCCTGCCTACGATGCCTCCAAGAGCGTCGTGAATGCCTGGACCGTGCAC
>CANBUA010000388.1 GCA_947372535.1 Burkholderiales bacterium | reverse complement strand
ACCCGGTGGTTGGACTTCATGTTGAACTCTTCTTCCAGCGGCTCGACGAAGGTCTTGATCATGTCGAAGACCTTGCCCTTGCAGGGCCGGATGATGCTCAGGATCTCTTCATTGACCATGGTCATGAAGATGATGGGCCGCTTGCCCTCCCGCTCGAAGGCGTTGTTGATCTCGCGCACCACCTGGTAGGCCTTGTCCGGCGTGTCGATGAACGGTCGCCGGACATGCCTGGGCTTGATGGCGAATTGCGACAGGATGGAGTTCCCGAAGGTCTCCGCCGTGATGCCGGTGCTGTCGGAGATGAAAAACGCGGTGCGGTCGGACATGACATGCGCGGGGCCTTGAGAGGCCCGGTAAGGTGGCGCACGGGGGCGCGGTGCCCCCCATTGTCACATCAGTGCTGCGTCAGACGATGGCCAAAGTCACGGAGATGTTGCCCCGCGTGGCGTTCGAGTAAGGGCAGACCAAGTGAGCCGCATCGACCAGGGCCTTGGCGTCTTCGGACGACATGCCCGGCAGGCTGATGTCCAGGCGCACGGCAATGCCGAAAGCGTTCGGGATGGGGCCGATGTCCACTTCACCCTCGATCTTGGTGCCGGGTGGCAAGGCGCGCTTTTGTTGTGCCGCCACAAAACCCATGGCACCCAAAAAACAGGCCGAGTAACCAGCGGCAAACAACTGCTCCGGGTTGGTGCCCTCGCCCTTGCCACCCATCTGAGTCGGGACGGACAGGGCCACGTCCAGCTTGTTGTCCGACGAAATGGCGCGGCCATCGCGGCCCCCGGTGGCGCTGGCGTGGGCGGTGTAGACAACTTTGTCGAGCAATTGCATGGCAGATCTCCGGCGCAGAGCGCATCAAGTGGGTGATTGAGGTGTTCGAGAAAAATTCACGCAAGACTGTACCTGCTGTGCCACGGAGGTGCGAAACACATGTCTTTCCTGTCGCATGCGATGCCAGCACAAACTCCGTGACAACCCTAGAATGGTGCCATTGCCTCTGTCAGGCATGGCGCCATCACTCCAACAACAGGCGTGCCATGCCCAGCAGTCGCCCCAATTTTTTACTATCCGGAGTTTTCCATGTCTCAACTTTTCGAGCCGACCTCGCTGGTCGTCCCGTTTGAACTGCTGCGCATGACCGATGTTGAGTCGGTCGGGGGCAAGAACGCCAGCCTGGGGGAGATGATCTCCCAGTTGGCCGCCACGGGCGTGCAGGTGCCCACTGGTTTTGCGACCACGGCGCACGCCTTCCGCGAGTTCCTCAACCACAGCCAGTTGACCGAGCGCATCAGTGCGCGCCTGGCCGCCCTGGACACCGAAGATGTGCGCGCCTTGGCCCTGGCCGGTGCCGAGATCCGCGGCTGGGTCGAGCACGCGCCTTTCCCGCCCGCGCTCGAACAAGGCATCCGCGACTCGTTCATCACCCTGACTGCCGGGCACCCGGAAGCATCCTTCGCCGTGCGCTCTTCCGCCACGGCCGAAGATTTGCCAGACGCCTCCTTCGCCGGTCAGCAAGAGACTTTCCTGAACGTGGTCGGCATCGACGACGTGCTGGCCAAGATGCGCGAAGTGTTCGCCTCGCTCTACAACGACCGCGCCATCTCCTACCGCGTGCACAAAGGCTTCGCTCATGACGGCGTGGCCTTGTCCGCAGGCGTGCAGCGCATGGTGCGCTCCGACCTGGGCGCCGCTGGTGTGATGTTCACCATGGACACCGAATCGGGCTTCCCCGATGTGGTTTTCATCACGTCCAGCCTGGGCCTGGGCGAAACCGTCGTGCAAGGTGCCGTCAACCCCGACGAGTTCTACGTCCACAAGCAAACGCTCAAGGCGGGCAAGCATGCGGTGATCCGCCGCAACTTGGGCTCCAAGCTGATCAAGATGGAGTTCGCCACGCCGCAGGAAAAAGCGGCCACCGGCAAACTCGTCAAGACCGTCAACACCCTGCCCGAGCAGCGCAACCGCTTCAGCCTGAGCGATGAGGACGTTCTGGAGCTGGCCCGCTATGCCCTCACGATTGAGGAGCACTACGGCCGCCCCATGGACATCGAATGGGGCAAGGACGGTGGCGACGGCAAGCTCTACATCCTGCAAGCACGCCCCGAGACGGTCAAGAGCCAGCAGCAAGGCAAGACCGAGTTGCGCTACAAGCTCAAGAGCACCGGCACCATCCTGGCCGAAGGTCGCGCCATCGGCCAGAAGATCGGCACCGGCCCCGTGCGCATCGTCCACAGCCTGGCCGAGATGGACAGCGTCAAGCCCGGCGACGTGTTGGTCACCGACATGACCGACCCGAACTGGGAGCCCGTGATGAAGCGCGCCAGCGCCATCGTCACCAACCGCGGCGGGCGCACTTGCCACGCGGCCATCATCGCGCGTGAACTGGGCATCCCCGCCGTGGTCGGTTGCGGCAACGCCACCGAGCGCCTCAAGGACGGCGCTTTGGTGACTGTGGCTTGCTCCGAAGGCGACACCGGCCACATCTATGACGGCCTGCTGGAGACCGAGGTCAGCGAGGTCAAGCGCGGCGAGATGCCCCACATCGGCATCAAGATCATGATGAACGTGGGCAACCCCCAGCTGGCCTTCGACTTCGCCCAGATGCCCAACAGCGGCGTGGGCCTGGCGCGCCTCGAGTTCATCATCAACAACAACATCGGTGTCCACCCCAAGGCCATTCTGGACTATCCGAACATCGATGCCGATTTGAAGAAGGCCGTGGAGTCCGTGGCCCGTGGCCATGCGAGCCCGCGCGCCTTCTACGTCGACAAGCTGACCGAAGGCATCGCCACCATCGCGGCGGCCTTCTTCCCCAAGCCGGTGATCGTGCGGCTGTCGGACTTCAAGTCCAACGAGTACAAAAAGCTGATCGGCGGCTCGCGCTACGAGCCCGAGGAAGAAAACCCCATGCTGGGTTTCCGCGGCGCTTCGCGCTACATCAGCGCCGAGTTCGGCGAGGCCTTCGCCATGGAATGCGAAGCACTCAAGCGCGTGCGCACCGACATGGGCCTGACCAACGTCGAGATCATGGTGCCCTTCGTGCGCACCTTGAAGCAGGCCGAGCGCGTGACCAACATGCTGGCCGACCAGGGCCTGGTGCGCGCCTCGCAAGGCGGCACGGACGGCCTGCGCATCATCATGATGTGCGAGGTGCCCAGCAACGCCATCCTGGCCGAGCAGTTCCTGGAGTTCTTCGATGGCATGTCCATCGGCTCGAACGACCTGACCCAGCTCACCCTGGGCCTGGACCGCGATTCGGGCCTGGCCTTGCTGGCGCAGGACTTCGACGAGCGTGACCC
>CANBUA010000387.1 GCA_947372535.1 Burkholderiales bacterium | reverse complement strand
CGCTCGAAGAACGGCAAGTTCTCCAAGGACCGCAAGACCAAGCGCAACACGCAATCCCTGCTGTTCCGCCGCAAGCGCTTCTGCCGCTTCACCGTCGCCAACGTCGAACAAATCGACTACAAGGACGTGGACACCCTGCGCGATTTCATTGCTGAAAACGGCAAGATCATCCCCGCCCGCCTGACCGGCACCCGCGCGATCTACCAACGTCAGCTGACCAACGCCATCAAGCGTGCTCGCTTCCTGGCCCTGCTGCCGTACAGCGATCAGCACAAGGTCTAAGGAGTCCACACCATGCAAATCATCCTCCTCGAAAAAGTCGGCAACCTGGGCAACCTGGGTGACGTGGTCCGCGTGAAGGACGGCTATGCCCGTAACTTCCTGATCCCGACCGGCCAGGCCCGTCGCGCCACCGAAAAGGCTGTCGCCGAATTCGAAGCCCGCCGCGCTGAACTGGAAAAGGCTTCTGCTGAAAAGCTGGCTGCCGCTCAAGCCCTGGGCGAGAAGCTCGGCGGCAAGACCGTGACCGTCAGTCAGAAGGCTGGCGTGGACGGCCGTCTGTTCGGCTCCGTCACCAACCACGACATCTCCGAAGGCCTGAAGGCTGCCGGCTTCGACGTCGCCAAGCAGCAGGTCCGCCTGCCCAATGGCCCGCTGAAGATCGTGGGCGAACATGCTGTGTCGGTGTCCCTGCACACCGACGTGGTGGTGGACGTCACCGTGGCTGTCGTCGCTCAAGCCGACTGATCTCCCGGATCAAGCTGCACTCGCCGGGGCCAAGACCCTGGTGAGGCACCTGCCAAGCTCGCAAAGCCGGCCTAGCGCCGGCTTTTTCGTGCCCGCTCAGCGCGCACTGCGAGCTGCCACGGGCTTATCCCGTGATTTCCCCCGGATGTCCCAAGCTCATCCACAGCCTTGTCCACAGGCCCCTTCGCCCGGGCCACTTATGATCGCAAGATGGCTGCTGCATTCCCCTCGTCCCTGAACATCAACGCTTCACTTGGTGGCGCCACCAACGACGAAATCGCCCGCCTGCGCGTGCCGCCCCACTCCATCGAGGCCGAACAGAGCGTGCTGGGTGGCCTGCTGCTGGACAACACCGCCTGGGACCGCGCCTCCGACATCCTGCACGAGAGTGATTTCTACCGCTACGAGCACCAGCTCATCTTCGCGGCCATCCAGGCCCTGGTGAACGGCTCCAAGCCCGCCGACGTGATCACGGTGTACGAGCACCTGCAGATGCAGGGCAAGGGCACGGAAGTGGGCGGCCTGGCCTACCTGAACGCACTGGCCCAGTCGGTACCCAGCGCGGCCAACATGCGCCGCTATGCCGAGATCGTGCGCGAGCGCGCAGTGTTGCGCAAACTGGTGAGCGCCTCGGACGAGATCGCCACCAACGCCTTCAACCCGCAAGGCCGCTCGGTGTCGGACATCCTGGATGAAGCCGAAGCCAAGATCATGAAGATCGGCGAGGAGGGCAACAAGAACAAGCAAGGCTTCCACGCCATGGACGGCCTGGTCGTGGACCTGCTTGATCGGGTGACCGAATTGGCCGACAACGGCGCTGAAGATGTCACCGGCGTGCGCACCGGCTTCATCGACCTGGACCAGATGACGGCCGGCCTGCAAAAGGGCGACCTGATCATCCTGGCCGCCCGCCCCTCCATGGGCAAAACTGCTTTTGCGCTGAACATCGGCGAAAACGTGGCCGTCAACGAAGGCCTGCCCGTGGCCGTGTTCTCCATGGAAATGGGCGCTTCGCAGCTGGCCCTGCGGATGGTGGGCTCGATCGGCCGCATCAACCAGCAGAACCTGCGCACCGGCCGCCTGAGCGACGACGAATGGAGCCGCCTGAGCGAGACGGTTGAAAAGCTGCGCACTGCCAACGTGTTCATCGACGAGACACCTGGCTTGTCGCCCAACGAACTGCGCGCCCGGGCCCGCCGCCTGGCCCGCCAGTTCGGCGGCACCCTGGGCCTGATCATCATCGACTACCTGCAGCTGATGAGCGGCTCGGGCGGCAATGAAGAAAACCGCGCCACCGTGATCGGCGAAATCTCGCGGGGCCTCAAGGCCCTGGCCAAGGAACTGCAGTGCCCGGTGATCGCGCTGTCACAGCTGAACCGGTCTGTGGAAACCCGCCCCGACAAGCGCCCCATGATGTCCGACCTGCGCGAATCCGGCGCCATCGAGCAGGATGCCGACGTGATCATGTTCATCTACCGCGACGAGTACTACAACAAGGAATCCAAGATTCCCGGCATGGCGGAGATCATCATCGGCAAGCAGCGTAACGGCCCGGTGGGCAGCATGCACCTGGCCTTCCTGAAGGCCAACACGCGCTTCGAGAACCTGGCCCCGGGCACGTATGTGGGCGATGGCGATCAATACTGAGCGCTGACTGAGCCGCCCATCGGCAACAGGCGATGAAAAAACCCGGCAGACCAGAGCGGTCGTGCCGGGTTTGTCGTTTCAGGGCCGCCGTTGCCAGCGCGCCCCGAACACACGGGCATCAGTCGTCGCTGTTCCCAGTCAGCGACAGGATGATCTGCAGCAGCGAGGTGAACACGTTGTACACGTCCATGTAGATCATCAGCGTGGCGGATACGTAGTTGGTTTCGCCACCGTCGATGATGCGCTTGATGTCGTACAGGATGAACGCCGAGAAGATCACCGTGGCCAGGCAGGACACGGCCAGCATCAGCGCGGGCATCTGCAGCCAGATGTTGGCGATGCCCGCCACCAGGATGACCATCACGCCGGCCATCAGCCACTTGCCCATGCCGGGCAGTTCGCGCTTGATGCTGCCGGCCAACGTCGCCATGCCGGCGAACACCACGCCCGTGCCACCGAAGGCGAGGCCGATGGCGCGGGCGCCATGCTCCATGCCCAATGCAAAGCCCAGCAGACGAGACAGCATCAGGCCCATGAAGAAGGTGAAACCCAGCAGCAGCATCACGCCCACGCCGGAGTCTTTGTACTTCTCGATCGCGAAGAAGAAACCAAAGGCCACGGCCATGAAGACGACCATGCCGATCATCGGGCTACCGGCGAACAAGCTGAAACCGGTGCTCACGCCCAGCCAGGCGCCCAACACCGTGGGCACCATGCTCAGCGCCAGCAAGGCATAGGTGTTGCGGAGCACGCGCTGCTGCTGGGAGGCACCCAGGGAGGTGCCATACACCGCGTCCAGGGGCTTCAAGGAACGATCCATCTTCAATTCTCCGTAGATACCGAGCTGGCCGGCCCTCGCCGTCCTGAACGCTCAGATGAGGTTGATTCTAGGCAAGTCAAGGCCTGC
>CANBUA010000386.1 GCA_947372535.1 Burkholderiales bacterium | reverse complement strand
GGGCGTAATCAGGCGTCACGTCGACGCTGTTGATCGTGACCATGCCGATGCGCGGGTCTTTGAGCTCACGGATGAGCTCGGCCACATCGCGCTGAATCTGGTCAGAGACGCGGTGGCTGCGGTTGGGGGCTGATTTTTTATGGCGCATGGTGAACTCCTGAAGCACGGGCCCTCAAGCACGAACCCCGCCTGAGGTGGGCGGGGTCGCGGGTCGGGCCCGAAGGCACGTGAATGCCTTACAAGGTGCGGGCGACTTCCTTGATTTCGAAGAACTCCAGGACATCGCCTTCTTTGATGTCGTTGTAGCCCTTGAGGTTGAGGCCGCACTCGAAGCCTTCCTTGACTTCCTTGACGTCGTCCTTGAAGCGCTTGAGGCCTTCGAGTTCGCCGGTGTAGATGACCACGTTTTCGCGCAGCAGGCGCAGACGGGCGCTGCGACGCACCACGCCGTTGGTGACCATGCAACCGGCAATCGTGCCGATCTTCGAGGCGATGAACACCTGACGGATCTCGGCCGAGCCGATGATTTCTTCGCGCTGTTCGGGGGCCAACATGCCGCCCATGGCTGCCTTCACATCGTCCACGGCGTCATAGATGATGTTGTAGTAGCGCAGGTCGACGCCGTTGTGCTCGGCCAGCTTGCGGGCACCCGAATCTGCACGGGTGTTGAAGCCGATGATGACTGCCTTGGAGGCAATCGCCAGGTTGACGTCGGATTCGCTGATGCCACCCACTGCGGCGTGCACGATCTGAACGCGCACTTCCTCGGTCGACAGCTTGAGCAGCGAAGTGGCCAGCGCTTCTTGCGAGCCTTGCACGTCCGCCTTGATGATGAGGGGCAGCGTTTGCACGTCCGCGCCCTGGCCCATCTGTTCGAACATGTTTTCCAGCTTGGCGGCTTGCAGCTTGGCCAGCTTGACGTTGCGGTACTTGCCCTGGCGGAAGGTGGCGATTTCACGGGCGCGGCGTTCGTCGCTCAGCACCATGAATTCGTCGCCAGCACCCGGCACGTCGGCCAGACCCTGGATCTCGACCGGAATGGAAGGGCCGGCTTCGTTGGTCGCCTTGCCGTCTTCGTCCAGCATGGCGCGAACACGGCCATACGAGGCACCCGCCAGCACGATGTCACCGCGCTTCAAGGTGCCGGATTGCACCAGCACAGTGGCCACAGGGCCGCGGCCCTTGTCCAGCTTGGCTTCGATCACCAGACCCTTGGCCATGGAAGTGACCGGCGACTTGAGTTCCAGCACTTCGGCCTGCAGCAGCACTTGCTCCAGCAGTTCGTCGATGCCTTGACCCGTTTTGGCCGACACGGGCACGAACGGTGATTCACCACCGTAGGCTTCCGGCACAACCTGTTCGCCCACCAGCTCTTGCGTCACGCGTTCGGTGCTGGCACCCTGCTTGTCGATCTTGTTGATCGCCACGACGATGGGCACACCAGCCGCCTTGGCGTGGTGGATGGCTTCCTTGGTCTGGGGCATGACGCCGTCGTCCGCCGCCACCACCAGGATGACGATGTCGGTGGCCTTGGCGCCACGGGCACGCATGGCCGTGAAGGCTTCGTGACCCGGGGTGTCGAGGAAGGTGATCATGCCGCGAGGCGTGTTCACGTGGTAGGCACCGATGTGCTGCGTGATGCCGCCCGCTTCGCCAGCCGCCACACGCGAGGTGCGGATGTAGTCCAGCAGCGAGGTCTTGCCGTGGTCGACGTGACCCATGACAGTGACCACAGGCGCACGAGGCAAGGACTCTGCCGTCTGATCTTCGTGCAATTCTTCCAGGAAGGCATCCGGATCATCCAGCTTGGCGGCGAACGCCTTGTGGCCCATTTCTTCCACCACGATCATGGCGGTTTCCTGGTCCAGCTGCTGGTTGATGGTGACCATCTGGCCGAGCTTCATCATCTGTTTGATGACCTCGGTGGCCTTCACCGACATCTTGTGTGCCAGATCGGACACGGAGATGGTTTCGGGGATGTGGACCTCGACGATTTGCGGCTCGGTCGGTGCCACGAAATTGGAGTTGTTGTCACCACGGTGATCACCACGACGACCACCACGGCTGCCGCCAGGGGCCTTCCAGCCACCACGATTGGCCGTGGGGGCCGCATCGCGACCGCCGGTCTTGCCAGGTACACCACGCTTCTTGTCGTCACCGGCCCAGCTGGAGGACAGCTTTTCCGACTTGACCGACTTCTTGTCGCCAGGCTTGGCAGCACCAGCTGCAGCCGTCGTGCCAGGAGCGCCCTTGGGCTTGTGGATCGTGCCCTTGATGCCTTCCTTGCTGGCATCGGCCGCGGGAGGCTCTTCCGGCTTCTTGGCCGTCAGGACCTTCTTCGGCGCGTTCATCATCGCGCGGATGGCGGCGGCTTCGGCTTCTGCCGCCTTGCGTCGGTTGGCCAGGTCAGCCAGACGGGTCTTTTCTTCGGCTTCGACGTTGCTGGCCTTGACCACGCGGACCACGTTCTTGGGGGGCTCGACTGCGGCCGGGGCTGCGGGCGCCACAACGGGCGCAGCCGCTTCGGCTGGCGCGGCCTGAACCTCTGCCACGACCGGCACAGCTTCCGCAACCGGCGCAGGTTCGGCAGCAGCAGACTTGTCCACCGCTGCGCGCATCACACCGCCCTTGGCGCCACGCTGCGCAGCAGCCGTCAGGGCTGCTGCTTCGGCGCGGGCCACCTCTTGCGCAGCAGCACGGCGTACGGCCGCAGCTTCGCGATCGGCGGCGGCTTTTTCGCCCGGAGCCGCCGCGGCTTGCGCAGCCAGATCGCGAGCGGCTTGCTCGGCGGCCAGGCGGGCTCGCTCTTCGGCAGCTTCGCGTTCGCGGCGCTCTTCTTCTTCGCGCAAACGGCGGGCCGCAGCCAGGGCTTCCTCCTGCTCGCGCAGGGCATCAGCATGGGCACGGGCCTCTTCTTCACGCCTCGACAGCTCGGCGGCTTCGGCAGCGGCTTGCACCGCCTCATCCACGCCCGAGTTCTCGTCGCGCTTGATGAACACGCGCTTCTTCTTGACTTCGACCTGGATGGTGCGAGCCTTGCCAGAAGCGTCGGCCTGCTTGATTTCGGACGTCGACTTGCGCGTCAGGGTGATCTTCTTGCGCTCGGCGCTGTTCGACCCGTGCGCACTGCGCAGGTGATCGAGCAGACGCTCTTTGTCGGCTTCCGTGAGCACGTCTTCCGGCGCGCCTTTGGGGACGCCCGCAGACTGCAGCTGCTCCAGCAGTGTCGCAGCCGGGCGATTGAGCTCCGCGGCGAATTGTGCGACGGTGGTCACGGCCATTGTGATGATCCTTGCGTGTGC
>CANBUA010000385.1 GCA_947372535.1 Burkholderiales bacterium | reverse complement strand
GCCGCCGCATGAGCGCGACCTGCCCGAGGTCTGGAGCGAGCCCCTGCCGGTGGTCGTCGCCACGCTGCGGTCTTGCCGCACGCATGACGAGGTGCAGCGGCACCTGCCGGACATCCAGCTGCTGGGCTTGCCCAGCGTGCAGGCCACCTGGCCTGCGTGAATGGGGATGGCGGGTGGCCGTCTTGTCACCATGCACACGCGGGCTGACGGGCCGTGCTCAGCCAGGCGGTGGGGGCAGAATGGAAGGGCAGGCTGTCACCGCTCATGTGCCTGGCGGGCATCGCGGCCTCATTCGTGCTGCCCACATGATTTGGCCGGTGCCTGATCGGCTCATCGATCGGGCCCAGGGTCAGGGCAGTTGCGCAACCCTCGCGATCAACCTCACCGCACCATGAACGCTCGATTGGCCCAATTCACCCTGTTGTCCATCGTGTTCCTCTACGCGACCCTGGTCGGGTACCTGGAAACCCACCACGACCCGCTCACCAAGGCCATTGACCTGATCTTCAGTGTGCTGATGGTGGCCTTCACCTACCTCTGGTACTACATCGACGCCACCGAGCGCCACTACAAGCGGACCACGATGCTGGGTGGGGCCATCATCCTGTTCAGCTTGCTGTCGGTGCCGTACTACTTGTACAAGAGCCGGCCGCCCGGTCAGAAGGTGAGGGCGGTCATGAACTTCTTGTTGGTGTGTGTGCTGTGGCTGGTCGTGATCGTGGTGTCGGCGAGTTTGGGGGCGGGTTGAAGCCACTGGTCGCGCAGCGGCCTTGGGCTTTCCTTCCAACACAGGCAGCACCGCCATGAAGAAACTGGCCCTGCCCGCTGTCAGGCAACCGGTTCACCATCGACGTGGAAACCATCCATTGGGCCATCGGCTGCTTCCCGACCGGCTGGACCCACAACCGAGTGCGCCAGGCGCATCAGGGCGATGGCCTTGGAACTGCGAGCCTGGTCCTGGATGAGGCCCTGAAGGCTTTGGAGGCCGTTGAGGCCGCCGGGGTGTTGAGCCTCGGCTCCGGAGGTGAACAGCCTGGCTTGCCGGGCTGTTTTGCTCGGGGGCTGGGGGTCTGGGTGGCGGAGGGTGGGGTTTGGGGGCTCGGGCTGTGGGGGTGCAGGGCTCCGACTGCGGGGCACCAGGGCTCGGCGTTTGGGGATCCACGGCCCGGCGTGCGGGGCTGTGGCACCTGACATGCGGCACCGGTGAAGCCGGCGTTTCGGGCGTGAGGGCCCGGCGTGCCGGGTGGCCTGACCCGACGCGCCGGGTTGTGGGGTGCGGCGCGCCGGCGTGCAGGGCCCGGCGTGTGGGCGCGAAGAGCCCCAGTTGCGGGGATCAAGTGCCCCATTGGCGGAAATTGAGACAGCGGGACCCTGATTGGGTGGTCGCCGAATATTGACCTGAGACACGATGGTCTAGTAGCCTGCTTGCATGGCAATGCTGCGGGGGCCGTGATATCGAGCAGGTGGCTCAGATGGACGTCCGATATATAGATAAGCTCAACTGGCTACGGACACGAATCCGCAACGAATATGATCTCTTGCCCCAGGTGTAAATGGTCTTTCACGATAGCGCCCCAAAAACAATTGCTAGTACTTTCTAGGTGTCCAAAATGTGGCAGCAAAGAAATTCAGCAGCCACATGCCTATAACACATCAATGCGCAATCCGGCCCAATATCGATATTCCAACTCCCTGAGAAGAGGGAAGGGGCCAACGAGGGTTGACATGAGCGGGCCAAAATTCCTTTACCTCGCAGAGGAAAAGCATGTATACACATGGATTTCGGGCGGCGGACCTGTGCCAATCAAGCCCGCCAGCTCGTACTTGTCCGAGACGCGTAAAGGAACTCAAACACCCGATGAAAATTTGATTCACGACTCAAACGTTGATCTATTAAGTCTTGCGCCATTTATCAAATTCGAAGGCAACAATGTTGGCAACACATTTACTGGCTGCTCAATTGACGGTGCCCCCATTCCTGACATGATCAATGTCGACATCTATCGACAAGACGGGCTCGTATTATGCTTTTCAAAATCAAATAGTTCGGAAATATGCGCTAGACTGGAGAAAAAATATTGCGTAATGATTGAGGACATGAGGCGGCTCAAATCTATCATCGATGAGCAGGTCGGCATGACTAGCATTGCTGGGCATTGCGACTACACAGCCGATCATCAAAGAAACCATTTTTTAAAATCAACCGAGGATGAATGGATGGACGAGTTTCGCCTCTTTTGGCCTATTACAGAAGAAAGGTGTTTTCAACTTCCTCCTGGTGTTGCCAAAGCCGTACCTCTGCAAGTAACTTAGAGAATTCTCCCGCGTTAACTTGTTCTTCCACAATGCTCGCCAATACCTCCTGTTCCGTCATCAGTTCTCATTCAAATGGCAAGTGCAACACCTTCCCTACGGGCTCCAGCCTAACTGTAGGTTCAACTCGGACGTGAACCTTGCCTGACTTTTGTGGACGCTCCGACCTAACGGAGGCGCAATTGCCCGACATCCAGTTGATAGGTTTGCGACCCCAGCCCGTTGCACCCGGCCAGCCCCCGTTTGACGGTGCTGACACACACAGACCACCCGGCATGCCTAAACTGCCTCCCCAAAATCGACACCAAAAAATGGGGATGGCAGATGGCAGTCTTTTCACGACACACACGCGGGCTGGCAGGCCTGGCGCTGACGCTGGCCGGTGTGGCGGTCGCAGGCACAGCAGCCCTGGCGGCCGTTGACGTCACCGACGGCGTCACCAAGGTCGCCATCGACACCTGCAGCGGCACGCGGCAAACGGTCGCTTCGGCGACCACCTACCTGATCTCTTGCACAGACCACCTGACGCTGGCCAACGGCAGCATCACGTCCGACACCGACCTGGTCATCGACAGCACCACGTCCTTGTCCCTGATGAACGTGCGCATCGTGGCCCCCAGCGTCACGCTGCGTGCCGGCAGCAGCGTGTCCATCGACAGCACGTGGTGTTCGACGTCCAGACGGGTGTGAGGATCCTGGGCGAGGAAGTGACGGCGGGTGTGCCTGGCACGGTGTCGCCCGCATCCGATGCGCAGGTGTCACCCACAGCTTCGCTCGACCTGGTGCCTGCAGCCACAAGCGCGCCCGCACCCGCCTCCGGCGGGCCACACAAGCGATCAAGCGTTTGACGTGGCCCCTGATGGGTGTGCCGTGGCTAGCATCTGCACCACACACAACACATCAGGAGACCCCATGAACGCCCCCACCTTGGCGCTGCCCGCCATTGGCCTGTTCGCCACGCACGCCACCACCTTCTTCTGCGGCTTTTCGCTGCTGGGCTTGCTGACC
>CANBUA010000384.1 GCA_947372535.1 Burkholderiales bacterium | reverse complement strand
AGGTTCTCCTGCCCGCAGCCTCGGCTGGCGTGCGTGGAGTTCCACGAGGTGTTGCCACCGCCGGTGCGGTCGAAGTGACCGACCTGCGCCGAGCCATCGGCCGCGCTGCTGGTGAAGTTCTTGCAGGTGTGGTCGGCGGCATCGGTGTAGGCGCGGCCATCGGGCGTCGATCCGGTCAGGATGTCGTGCTCGTTGGGCTTGTCGCCAGCACGCTTGACGGGCTCGTTCTTCTCGGTGAACACCGTGGCCCAGGTCAGGTTGCTGCCCAGGCGCGCCAGCTCCAGCGTGTCCCCATGCAGGTGGGCCAGGTCACGCGCGACGACAGCACCGCGCGTGTTGTACCAGGGGCCTTGGCCGATGCGGTCGCGCGCATTGACCGCGGGCTGGCCGTCCTTGGCCTGGGTGCTCAGGTAAGCGCGCCAGGTCTTGGCGCCACCACCAGCGGCCGCCGCCAGCTTCTGGCAGTGCGCATCGGCGCCAGCCAGGCCACCGAGGTCGGCACCCTTGCCCACCCCCGTGCTGGTCACGAAGAAGCTGAAAGGCGGCTTGGGCGCATCCGTTGCGGCAGGCGCTTGTGTTTGTGCATGCACCAGCGTGCCCAGGCACAGCAGGCCGGCGCAGGCCAGGCGGATCGAAGAAGAACGCAGCATCGCCTCAATCCTTCTTGCGGAAGTCATCGTGGCAGGCCTTGCAAGTGCCTTGCAGCTTGCCCAGTTGGGCCTTGATGGTGGGCACATCGCCAGCCAGGGCCACCTTGGCCAGCTCGTTGGCTTCGCGGTTGAAGTTGGCGCCGGCTTCGGCGGCCTTTTTGTCCGTGAACAGCTCGGGCTTGACGGCCGTGTCGTGCCAGCCCTTGCCGGTTTCCGTGCCGGGCGCGAACAGCGAGCCCAGGCCGGAGTTGGCCACGGCGGCGATGGTGTTGGCCGCCTTGATGACTTCTTCCTTGTTGAACTGGCCGTCCACGTTGGCCTTGACGCGGCCGGTGTTCCAGGCGATGACCTGGTAGGCCGACTGGCGCCACTTGATCAGTTGCTCGGGCTTGGGGGCTTGCTGGGCCACGGCGATGCCTGCGGTGGCCAGCGTGCCGATGGCCAGGGCGGCAGCGGTCAGTTGTTTCAGACGGTGCTTCATCGAAAGGTCCTTGTGTGTGATGGAGGTGGGTGGAAATGCCCGGCCCACCCCTCACCCGCGGGCCCGGCCGAAGCGGGAGATCAGGTCGTGCGCAGCGTCTGGTTGAAAAAGCCCACCGTGCGTTGCCAGGCCTGCTTGGCAGCCGCCTGGTCGTAGCGCGGCGTGGTGTCGTTGTTGAAGCCGTGCTGCACACCGGGGTAGACAAAAGCCTCGTAGCGCACGCCGGCCTTTTTCAAGGCCGCCTCGTACTTGGGCCAGCCCGCATTGATGCGCTCGTCGTTACCGGCGTAGTGCAGTTGCAAGGGCGCCTTGATGCGTGCGGCTTCTTCCTCGGTGGGTTGGCCGCCGTAGAAAGGCACGGCCGCGGCCAGGTCGGGCAGCTGCGTGGCCAGGTAGTTGGCGATGCCGCCCCCGTAGCAGAAGCCCACCGCGCCCACCTTGCCATTGCCCGCCGCGTGCGCCTTGAGCCACTGCGCCGAGGCGATGAAATCGGCCTTGGACTTGGCCTGGTCCAACTTGGGGAACAGCTCGCGGGCCTTGTCCTCATCGCCAGGGTAGCCACCCAGCGGGAAGAGCGCATCGGGCGCAAACGCGATGAAGTTGTCCAGCGCCAGGCGGCGTGCGATGTCTTCGATGTGCGGGTTCAGGCCACGGTTCTCGTGCACCACCAGCACCGTGGGCAGCTTGCCCGCTGGCTTGGCTGGCGAGACCAGGTAACCGCGCACCGTGCCGTAGCCCTGCGGCGATGGGATCTCGACGTATTTGGCGGTGATGCGCGGATCGTTCTGCGGCACCTGCTGGGCTTGGGCGAAGTTGGGCGCCAGGGCGGCCAGCAAGGCCTCGCCCGTGACACCGGCGGCGGCGTACTTGCCGGCCGACTGCACAAAGCCACGTCGGCTCAGGCCGCCGTGCACGTATTGGTCGAACAGCTTGAGGACTTCAGGGGCGAAATCGTTGGCGGTCAGGCGTGTGCTCATCTTGGATTCCTTAGGAGTTGCTTACTTGGCCCGGCCACCGTAGCCCGGCGTGAGCACGGCGATGCGGTAGGCCGCGCCACGCCCCACCACGTAAAGGGTCTTTTTGTCGTCGCCAGCAAAGGCCAGGTTCTGTGGCTGCTTGGGCAGGGCGATGGTGCCGAGGGCCGCACCCTGCTTGTCGAAGACCTGCACGCCCGTGGTGGTGGCCACAAAGACATGACCTTGGTCATCGACGGCCAAGCCATCGGCACCGCTGGTGCCGCCGGTCTCGGTCTTGCGCCAGCCTTCGAGCTTGGCGAAGTTGCGGCGCGGACCCAGGCTGCCATCGGCATGGACGTCATAGGCCAGTAAGTACTCGCCGTAAGTGTTGGCGACGTAGAGTGTCTTGTCATCCGGGCTGAGCTGGATGCCGTTGGGGCGCTCAATGTCGGCGGCCAGCCGTTTGAGCTCGCCCTGACGGGAGATGCGGTACACGGCGGGCTTGGCCGGTGGGCGTGCGTCGGCCTTGGCATCAGGCGCGGGCGTGCCGGGCGGCGGCGGGTTGGCGCCCGAGTCGGTGAAGTAGACGTTGCCTTGTTTGTCCACCACCAGGTCATTGGGTCGACCAAAGGGCGCGCCCTCGAAGTTGTCGGCCAGGGTGCGCACCTTCTCAGGCGGGAAGATGATGCCCACGCGCGGCTTGAGCACCTGCACGGCGTACAGGTCGCCATTGGCGGTGAAGCCCAGGCCGTTGGCGCCGTTGCTGCCTTCCACAAACGTGGAGGTCGTGCCATCAGCCGCGATGCGGGTCACGCGGTTGGCATTGGTCTCGGTGAAGAGCAGGCTGCCGTCGGACAAACCCACGGGGCCTTCGGTGCCGGTGAAGCCTTCCTTGATCAACTCGATCTTCGTGCCGGCGGCGATCACGCCACGGATGGCGGGGGTGGTCGTCGCCGCGGCGGCCTGGCTCTCCTGCGCCGGGTTGCTTTGCGCCTGGGTCTGCGCGTGCAAGGCGCCAAGCAAGGTGGCCACGGCCGCCACGCCCACTGCGCGCTGAACGATGATCTGGCGGATGAAATATGGCGTCATGGCATGGTCCTCATGGTGTTGATGGGATGGCTCGCGGACCGATCAGGACTTGGCTGCGGCGCCTTTTCGGCCCAGGCCTTGCACGATCTCCAGCGCCTTGTCCACATTGGCCGCAGGCGCCAGGCCGCCCACGGTGGCGGCGACCTTGCCGTCGGGCGTGAC
>CANBUA010000383.1 GCA_947372535.1 Burkholderiales bacterium | reverse complement strand
GGTGTGAACCAATCGGCGTTTTCAACCAGAATGACCTGGTGCCCAGGAGAGGACTCGAACCTCCACGGAGTTACCCGCTAGTACCTGAAACTAGTGCGTCTACCAATTCCGCCACCTGGGCAGGTACCTGTCTGCTTGAATCACTGCTTGGCTTGTTCTTGCTTTGCAGTGATCAGCGAAGACATAGACTTTAGCATGACTTTTTGGGATATGTCGAGCTGTTGTGAAAATAATGCAGCCTGCTGGTCTTGATGTGGCGCAGACGTCGTGCACTGAACCTGATTGCGGTTTTGCGGTGCGGATGGGTGGGGAAGGGTGGCCAATGCGGTGTACCCTGAAGACGCACATGATCCATCCGATCACCCAGAGCTCACGCCACCCGAACCGGGATTCCGTCGCAGACATGGATGTCTGTGCGGAGCGGTTTGCGGCAGTCCGGCTCAACCCCGTTCCCGGAATGCAAAAAAGCCGATTGATCGCAGATCAATCGGCCTTGCATTTGGTGCCCAGGAGAGGACTCGAACCTCCACGGAGTTACCCGCTAGTACCTGAAACTAGTGCGTCTACCAATTCCGCCACCTGGGCAGGTACTTCTATTCCGCATAGCGCTGCGCTTCTTTGGAAGCGCGCTCTCCGCGAAAGCTGAAACTATAGCATCAAAATGCCGTCCATGACAAAAACAAACACCAGCAGCGCTGGCCTGATGAGCGAACTCGAAGGCACCGTACAGGGCCATCGTGACGGCCACGGCTTCGTTTACACCGACGACGGTGAAACCTCCGTCTATCTTTCTCCGCAGGAGATGCGCTCGGTCATGCACCGAGATCGCGTCAAGGTGCGCATCGTTCGCTATGACCGCAAGGGCCGTCCCGAAGGCCTGGTCCTCGACATCGTCGAGCGCCGCAAGGTGCCCATCATTGGGCGCTTGCTGAACGAGGGTGGTGCCTGGTTGGTGGCGCCTGAAGATCGCCGATTCGGTCGCGACATCCTGATCCCTGCGCGGGCCACGGGTTCGGCGCAGCCTGGGCAGGTGGTGGCGGTGGAGCTGACCGAGGCGCCATCCCTGCATGCGCAGCCCGTGGGGCGCGTCACCGAAGTGCTCGGTGGCATCGACGACCCGGGCATGGAAATCGAAATCGCGGTGCGCAAGTACGAGGTGCCGCACAAGTTCAGCGACGACGTGCTGGCCCAGGCCGCCAAGTTGCCTGAGAAGTTGCGCGCAGCCGACAAGCACCACCGCGTGGACCTGACCGACGTGCCCCTGGTCACCATCGACGGCGAAGACGCGCGCGACTTCGACGATGCCGTGTTCTGCATGCCCTGTCCGGTGGGGCGTTCCAAGACGCCCAATGGCTGGCGCCTGATCGTGGCCATCGCCGACGTGAGCCATTACGTCAAACCCGATGAGCCCCTGGACCGCGATGCCTACGAGCGTGCCACCTCGGTGTATTTCCCGCGCCGGGTGATCCCCATGCTGCCCGAGAAGCTGTCCAACGGGCTGTGCTCGCTCAACCCGGACGTCGAGCGCCTGTCCATGGTGTGCGACATGGTGGTCAACGCCGAAGGCGAAATCCATGGCTACCAGTTCTACCCGGCGGTCATCAATTCACATGCGCGGCTGACCTACACGGAAGTGGCGGCCATCCTGGGCAACACGCGTGGCCCCGAGGCGCAAAAGCGCGCCGAGATCGTGCCGCATCTGCTGCATCTGCATGAGGTGTACCGCACGCTGCTCAAAGCCCGCTCGGGCCGAGGTGCGATCGATTTCGACACCACCGAAACCCAGATCGTGTGCGACGACAACGGGCGCATTGCCAAGATCGTGCCGCGCACGCGCACCGAGGCGCACCGCCTGATCGAAGAGGCCATGCTGGCCGCCAACGTGTGCTCGGCCGACTTCATCCTGCGGGCCAAGCACCCTTCGCTGTACCGCGTGCACGAAGGCCCGACGCCCGAGAAGCGCAACATCCTGAAGAACTACCTCAAGGCCATGGGCCTGGGCCTGAGCCTGAGCGAAGACCCCAAGCCCGGTGAGTTCCAGTCGATCGCGCAGGCCACGAAAGACCGGCCAGATGCAACCCAGATCCACACCATGTTGTTGCGATCCATGCAGCAGGCCATCTACACGCCGATCAACAGTGGCCACTTCGGTCTGGCCTACGAGGCTTATACCCACTTCACCAGCCCGATTCGCCGTTATCCGGATCTGCTGGTCCACCGCGTGATCAAGGCGCTGCTGGGGCAGGTGCGCTACGGCCTCAAGCTGCCGGATGTGCAGCATTCGGTGGGCAATTTCAAGCGCAAGCCGGGTGGTGCGGCCAAGCAGCAGCCCGCCATGAAGACGGGCAAGGGCAAGGGGCAGTTGAGCCCTCAAGAGGCGGCTGCCTGGGAGACGGTCGGCATCCATTGCAGCGCCAACGAGCGCCGAGCCGATGAGGCCTCGCGGGATGTCGAGGCCTGGCTCAAATGCATGTTCATGCGCGAGCGCCTGGGCGAGGAATATGGCGGCACGGTCACGGCGGCCACGAGCTTCGGGCTGTTTGTGCAGCTTGACGGCCTGTACGTTGAGGGCCTGATCCACATCACCGAATTGGGCGGTGAGTACTACCGGTTTGATGAGGCGCGACAGGAGTTGCGCGGCGAGCGCACCGGCGTGCGCTATGGCGTCGGCGCGCGGGTGCGGGTGCAGGTCTCCCGCGTGGACCTGGATTCGCGCAAAATCGACTTCCGCATGGTCAAAGAAGGCGCGGAGGCACGCCCCGTGCAAACGGCGGGCAACACCCGACGGCGTGGACGCGACGGCGAGGAGGGCAGCTTCCGAAATGCCCAGGACGAGTTGGCTTCCATCCAGGTTGAGGACCGCGCGACCAAGCGTGCAGTGCGGGCACATGCCAAATCCGGCGGCAAGTCGGGCTCGGCCGAGGCGCCTGCGGGTGGTGAGGGTGCGCGCTCCACCAAGCCTTCGGGCAAGAAGCCGGCCCGCAAGGCAGGTGGCAAGCCCAAGGCGCCGCGCCGTTGAGTCGGCCGGGGCGGCCCTGTCGGTCCGCCCGTTGGGCAGCTCGCGCCAGCAGTGATTTGCGTGCTAGAATCCTAGAGTTTGCCCGAATCCTCGGGTGAAACACGGCAGCAATGGCGCCCCTGTACGCAGGGGGCTGGCGCTGACGGTAGCCGCGAAGCCGACGAAACCCAAGGTGTCGAGTGGCTGCGGGCACAGATGTGCCAGCAGGACTTGATCGACGTCGGCTTTCAGACCCAACCTCTGGAGCTCAACATGCCCGTATCCATGCGCGAAATGCTGGAAGCCGGTGTCCACTTTGGTCACCAAACCCGCTTCTGGAACCCCAAGATGGCCCCGTACATCTTCGGCCATCGCAACAA
>CANBUA010000382.1 GCA_947372535.1 Burkholderiales bacterium | reverse complement strand
GATTGGGGCTACTGCGCAGGCCAGGGCAATTCAGGCCATGAAGAAGGCTACTTCGTCAGCGCCCGCAAGACCGACGAGCAAGGCCGCCCAGACATGGCCTTCGTCTGGTCCAGCTGGAACGAGGGCATCGAATCCTGGCGCTTCCACGTGAACTCAAGCGACCGATCGCAGCCCGAGACCGTGCTCTACCACTCGGTGATGGACCGCACCTTGCTGCGTGCGGGCCAGACCGTCTCCATGAAACACCATGCGCGGGCCGAAGCGCTCAAGGGCTTGCGGCTGATCGACGCCAAGCAGTTGCCCGAGCAAGTGCGCATCGTCCATGAGGGCTCGGGGCAGCAGTTCGAGTTTCCTTTGACCTGGCGTGGCAATCGCCATGCGGAAACGGTGTTCCAGATCCCGCAGGATGCCAAGCTGGGCGTCTACAACATCAGCTTGGTCAAGGGTGATCGCACCTGGCAGACCGGGAGCTTCCGTGTGGAGGAGTTCCGCCTGCCGGTGATGACCGGGCGGCTCAGTGGCCCCAAGGGCGCACTGATCCAGCCCAAGGACGTGCCCATCGGCGTGCAGATCAACTACGGCAATGGCGGCGGTGCGGCCGACCTGGCGGTGCGTGTGTCGGCCCAGTTGGGCGATGTCGATGTCTCCAGCACCTTGCGCACGGAGCGTTATCCGGGTTTCAGCTTCAACCCGCCGCGCGAGCCACGTGATCCCAATGCGCGGGGGTTTTTCTCTGAAGACTATGTCGACGAGGAAGACGCCGACACCTCTCAGCACACGCGCGACGAGAGCGCCAAACTGGTGGCCGACAAGCTGGCGGTCAAGCTCGATGGCCAAGGCGCGGCCACGGTCAACTTGCCCAAGATCCCCGAGGTCAAGACGCCGCGCCAGTTGCTGGTGCAAGCCACTTATGCCGACCCCAATGGCGAGGTGCAGACCCTGAGCCAGACGCTGCCAGTGTGGCCCTCCGCCGTGGTGCTGGGCGTGCGCACGGACTCGTGGGTATCCGTCAAACAAAAGGTGGCCACGCAGATGGTGGCCCTGGACACCAGCGGCAAGCCACAAGCCGGCATCCACGTGGCCTTGCGGGCGGTGGCCCACCACACCAGTTCGACCCGCAAACGCCTGGTGGGCGGCTTCTACGCTTACGACAACCAGAATGCCGACCAGGACCTGGGCGAGGTGTGCAGTGGTACCAGCGATGCGCGTGGCCTGGTGCTGTGCGAGGTCGAGTTGAGCAGCGTGGGCGAGGTCGAGCTGATCGCCCAGGCCAAGGACAGCGGCGGTCATGTGGCGCAGTCCGCCGCGTCGGTGTGGGTCACGCGCCAGGGTGAGGTCTGGTTTGGCGGTGACAACCAGGACCGCATGGATGTGATCCCCGAGCAGCGCCGTTACGAGCCTGGCCAGACGGCACGCTTTCAGGTTCGCAGCCCCTTCCGCCATGCGACCGCCTTGGTGGCCATCGAGCGCAACGGCATCCTCGAGACCTTCACGGCCGAGCTCAATGGCAAGGACCCCACCATCGATGTGAAGGTCAAGGCCGAATGGGGCCCCAATGTGTATGTGTCGGTGCTGGCTGTGCGCGGCCGCATCCGCGAAGTGCCTTGGTACTCCTTCTTCTCCTGGGGCTGGCGCGCGCCCAGCGAGTGGTGGCAGGCTTACCGCGACGAGGGCCGGCAGTACCAGGAGCCCACCGCGATGGTGGACTTGTCCAAGCCCGCTTTCAAGTACGGTCTGGCCGAGATCGAGGTGGGCATCGCCGCACACCAGCTCAAGGTCGAGGTGCTGCCGGACAAAAACAGCTACCCCATCCGCGCGATCAGCCAGGTGCGCGTCAAGGTGAGCCTGCCCGATGGCTCGGCGCCCCCGGCCGGCACCGAGGTGACCTTGGCCGCTGTGGACGAAGCACTGCTGGAACTCAAGCCCAATGACAGCTGGGACTTGCTGGGCGCGATGATCCGCCAGCGTGGCTATGGCATCGAGACATCGACCGCGCAAATGCAGATCATCGGCAAGCGGCACTATGGCAAGAAAGCCGCGCCGGCTGGCGGCGGCGGCGGTCAGTTCCCGACCCGCGAGCTCTTCGACACCTTGTTGCTGTGGAACCCGCGCGTGGTGCTCGATGCCAAGGGCGAGGCGGTGGTCAAGGTGCCGCTCAACGATTCGCTCACGAGTTTCAGGATCGTGGTGATCGCCGATGCGGTCAAGGGTGACGAGACGGCCTTGTTCGGCACGGGCCGCGCCAGCATCCGCGCCACGCAGGACTTGCAGATCGTCTCTGGGGTGCCACCGCTGGTGCGCGAAGGAGACCGCTACCGCGCGATGTTCACCCTTCGCAACACCACGGGCCAGGCCATGGAGGCCGTGCTGACCGGGCAAGCGGGTCAGGCCGGCGGCGCCCTGCCCGAGCAGCGTGTGCACCTGAACGCCAATGCCGCCGCCGAGGTGGGTTGGGACATCACCGTGCCCTTCAACGTCAAGCAGATCGACTGGCAGGTGGCCGCGCAAGCGGGCAAGGTGCAGGACCGCATGAAGTTCACGCAACAGGTCGCGGAGGCCGTGCCGGTGACGGTGCAGCAGGCCACCTTGATGCGGCTGGACAAGCAGGCGGTGATCCCGATCGCACCACCGCTCAAGGCCCTGGCCGATGGCAAGGGCGCTTTGCGTGGTGGCATCGAGGTGGCCTTCAAGCCGAAGCTGGCCGATGGCCTGCCGGGTGTGCAGGACTTTTTCGCGCGCTATCCCTGGTCCTGCCTGGAGCAGAAGGCCTCGGTGGCCATTGGCCTGCGCAACACGGCATCCTGGCAGGCGATTGCCCGCCAGATCCCGCTCTACCTGGATGAAGACGGCCTGGCCAACTACTTCCCGCCGAGCGCCGGCTCGCCGCACACGGGCAGCGATTCGCTGACCGCCTACTTGCTGTCCATCACGGATGAGGCGAGCCAACTGGGCTACGACTTCCAGATCCCCCAAGAGACGCGCGAGAAGATGACGCTGGGCTTGATCGCTTTCGTCGAAGGGCGCATCAAGCGTGAGTTCTGGGCGCCGGCCTTCCTCAAGAATGGCGACCTGGATGTGCGAAAGCTGGCGGCCATGGAGGCGCTCAGTCGCACCGGCAAATTCCAGAGCCGCATGCTGGGGTCCATCCAGGTGCTGCCCAACCAGTGGCCCACGGGCGCGGTGATTGATTGGCTCATGATCCTGGACCGAACCAAGGACATCCCCGAGCGCGACAAGCGCCTGGCGGAGGCCGAGCAGGTGCTGCGCGCACGCTTGAACGTGCAGGGCACGCGCCTGGGTTTCTCGACCGAGCGCGACGACAGCTGGTGGTGGTTGATGAGCAATGGCGATGTCAACAGCGTGCGCATGATCCTGGGCGCCCTGA
>CANBUA010000381.1 GCA_947372535.1 Burkholderiales bacterium | reverse complement strand
GTCGAGAGCACCCGTGGCCCCGGCGGCGGGTACTCGCTGGGCCGCAAGGCCGAGGACATCACCGTGGCCGACATCATCGTGGCCGTCGATGAACCCATCGACGCCACCGGTTGCGCGGGCAAGGAAAACTGCATGGGTGAAGACGGCGGTCGCTGCATGACCCATGACCTGTGGACCAGCTTGAACAACAAGATGATCGAGTACCTCGATTCGATCAGCTTGCGCAAGCTGGTGGAAGACCAGCTGGCCAAGGGCGTGTCCATCGAGGCCCAGCCCATCAAGCGCGCCATCTCCACCCAGCCGGTGGTCAAGCCCATCAAGGTCACGGCCCCCAACTCCGTGTTTGCGCTCGGAGCAGCCCTGACCAAATGAGGGGCGCAGTTGGCCTGCCGCCCAGCGGCAAGCCGGCAGGCTCGATAATCACGGGTTGTCCCGCAGGTGCGTCCACGGATGCGCTGAAGGGGCAGCCCCAGTACAACTGAACAATGGAAGCTGAGGCCCGTTGGTGCCTGAAGGCACTGACGTCGGCGTCAGCGTGTGTGAGTCCCCATGGACATGACCCCGCATTTCCCGATCTACATGGACTACGGCGCCACGACGCCGATGGACCCCCGCGTCGTCGACGCCATGATTCCCTGGATGCGCGAGCATTTCGGCAATCCGGCTTCGCGCACCCATGCCTATGGCTGGGAAGCCGAAGCGGCAGTGGAAAAGGCCCGCGTGCAGGTGGCCGAGCTGATCGGTGCCGACCCCCGCGAGATCGTCTGGACCTCCGGCGCCACCGAATCCAACAACCTGGCCCTCAAGGGCGCGGCGCAGTTCTACAAGAGCCGCGGCAAGCACATCATCACGGTCAAGACCGAGCACAAGGCCGTGCTGGACACCGTCCGTGAGCTGGAGCGCCAGGGCTTTGAAGCCACCTACCTCGATGTCAAGGACGATGGCCTGCTGGATCTGGATGTCCTGAAGGCGGCCATCCGCCCTGACACCATCCTGATCTCGATCATGCTCGTCAACAACGAAATCGGCGTCATCCAGGATATCCCGTCGATCGGCGCGATGTGCCGTGAGAAGGGCATCATCTTCCACGTCGATGCGGCCCAGGCCACCGGCAAGGTGGAGATCGATCTGGCCACCTTGCCGGTCGATCTGATGAGCCTGGCCTCGCACAAGACCTACGGCCCCAAGGGCATGGGCGCGCTGTATGTGCGCCGAAAACCCCGCATCCGGATCGAAGCGCAGATGCACGGCGGCGGCCATGAGCGCGGCATGCGCTCGGGCACCTTGCCCACCCACCAGATCGTGGGCATGGGCGAAGCCTTCCGCATCGCCAAGGAAGAAATGGCGGCCGAGAACGTGCGCATCCTGGCGCTGCGCGATCGCCTGTGGGCCGGCCTGCAAGGCATCGAGCAGATCTTCCTGAACGGGGACATGGCACGCCGCATTCCCCACAACCTGAACGTGTCCTTCAACTATGTCGAAGGCGAATCGTTGATCATGGGCATCAAGGGCATCGCGGTGTCCTCGGGCTCGGCCTGCACCTCGGCCAGCCTGGAGCCCAGCTATGTGCTGCGTGCCCTGGGCCGCTCGGATGAACTGGCCCACAGCTCGCTGCGCATGACCATCGGTCGCTTCACCACCGAAGAAGAGATCGACTTCGTGGTCGGCACGCTGAAAGAGCGCGTGGCCAAGCTGCGCGAACTCTCGCCGTTGTGGGACATGTACAAGGACGGCATCGACATCAGCACGATCCAATGGGCTGCACACTGAGGTAATTGATATGGCATACAGCGAAAAGGTCATCGACCACTACGAAAACCCCCGCAATGTGGGCGGCTTTGAAAAAGGCGACGAATCCGTGGGCACCGGCATGGTCGGCGCGCCCGCTTGCGGCGACGTGATGAAGCTGCAGATCAAGGTCAACCCCAGCACCGGTGTGATCGAAGACGCGCGCTTCAAAACCTACGGCTGCGGCTCGGCCATTGCTTCGAGCTCGCTGGTGACAGAATGGGTGCGTGGCAAGACCCTGGACGAGGCGATGGAGATCAAGAACACCCAGATCGCCGAAGAATTGGCCTTGCCCCCGGTCAAGATCCACTGTTCGATCCTGGCCGAAGATGCCATCAAAGCCGCCGTCAACGATTACAAAGCCAAGCATGCTGCCTGACACCTCTGTCGCCCCCGCTTCCTGCACCAGTGGCCCTGGCAATGGGCCGTTGGCCGAGATCGCCCAGATCACCGAAGGCATGAGGGTGGGTCTGACGGAAGCGGCTGCCCGCCACATCCAGCGCTACATTGGCCGCCGCGGCAAGGGCGTGGGCGTGCGCCTGGGCGTGAAGACCACCGGTTGCTCCGGTCTGGCCTACAAGATCGAGTTCGCCGATGACATCGAGCCCGAAGACATCATCTTCGAGCAGCTGGGCGTCAAGATCCTGGTCGATCCGAAAAGCCTGCCCTACATCGATGGCACCGAACTGGATTTCGTGCGCGAAGGCCTGAACGAAGGTTTCAAGTTCAACAACCCCAACGAACGCGACCGTTGCGGCTGCGGCGAGTCCTTCCGCATCTGACAAGGCACGCGCCTTGCGTCGAAAGAGGCCCCACCTCGTGGTGGGGTTTCGCTTTTTCGACCAGACTCTGGATGGTGGCCATGAACATCGACGCTGACGACTACACCCTGCTGGGCCTGGCCCGCACCTTCACCCTCGACCGTACCCAGCTGGACACGGCCTGGAAGACCCTGCAAGCGCAGGTCCACCCCGATCGCTTTGCGGCCGATGGCGCCGCTGCGCAACGCGTGGCCATGCAATGGGCCGTGCGGGTCAACGAGGCGCACCAACGCCTGAAGGATCCGCTCAAGCGCGCTGCCTACCTGTGTGAGTTGGCGGGGGTGTCGGTGCAAGCCGACAACAACACCGCCATGCCCGGTGCCTTCCTGATGCAACAGATGGAATGGCGCGAAGCCCTGGAAGAGGCCGTCAATCTGGCCGATGTCGAGGCCCTGGCGGCCAAGGTGTCGGCCCAGCGCAAGGCGCGCCTGGCCCAGGTGGCCGCATTGCTGGACGCCGTTGCCCCTGAAACGGCAGCGGTGCAACAGGCCGCGCAAGAGGTGCGCGCCCTCATGTTCATCGACCGCCTGACCGACGAAATCGACGCCCGACTCGAACGCCTGGAGGACGGCGTCTGACCCCGCCGTTTCCCCATCTTTCTCTGAACGCCGCCTGAGCCCCCTACAAGACCCACATGGCCCTGCTGCAAATCTCCGAGCCCGGACAATCGCCCGACCCCCACCAGCGACGCATCGCGGTGGGCATCGACCTGGGCACCACCCATTCCCTGATCGCCTCGGTGCGCCAAGGCAGCGCCGAATGCCTGCCCGATGAACAGGGCAGGGTGATCCTGCCTTCTGC
>CANBUA010000380.1 GCA_947372535.1 Burkholderiales bacterium | reverse complement strand
TGCCGTGCAAAACGTGGTGTCCGCAGCCCGGTTGCAGCTCAGTGGTGCCAGTGCGGCCATTCCCCGCCAGACCTGGAACAACCCCGCAGAAGTCAAGCCCACGGTGAATCAGCCCAAGTGACATTGGCCTCCCAACGCAAGCTCTTCCGAGCATGAGAGCCGCACCCTTCATCGGCGTGATCGCGATCGCTGCCATCGCCTACCTTTCGTTATGGCCTGTGGAAATCGCTCCAGGCGCTTGGTCACCACCGGCACTCGCTCAACACAGCCCGACGAACCAGGCACTGCAAGGCATCCAGCGCATCGGCCTGGATGTGGGCGTCGGGCCCGAGGGCATTTCATTTGACGATGCAGGGCGCATCTACGCAGGCTACGTTGATGGCCGCGTCGTTCGCTTTTCTGCTGATGGGCGGACGCATGAAGAACTCGCCAACACAGGCGGGCGCCCTTGGGGCACGTTTGCCTCTGCTGACGGCAGTGCCGTATTGGTGGCCGATGCGATCAAGGGCCTGTTGCGTGTCACGCAGGGCAAGGTCGAGGTGTTGTCCAACCAGTCTGATGGCGTGCCATTCAAGCTGACCGACGACGTGGTGCAAGCCCAGTCCGGCGTCATCTATTTTTCTGACGCCTCGTCCAAATTCGGCTTGGACAAGATGATGGCCGACGTCTTTGAGCATGGGGACCATGGCCGCTTGCTCAGCTACGATCCGCGAACAGGAAAGACCACCACCCTGGCTTCTGGTCTGCACGTGGCCAATGGCGTGACGCTGGGGCCCGCTGAGGCCTATGTCCTGGTGTCGGAGACGCTCCAGTATCGCGTCATGCGCTACTGGCTCAAGGGGCCCAAGGCGGGGAAGTTCGAGCCCTTCATTGAGAACTTGCCAGGCTTCCCGGACAACATCAGCTACAACGGCCGAGACGGTTTCTGGCTGGCGCTGTTCGCCCCTCGCGATGTGATGCTCGATGGCATCCTGCCCTACCCCGCGCTCTTGAAAGCGGTGTACCGCATTCCTGAGGCCCTGCGGCCCAAGGCAGCCAAGCATGCCTGGGTGCTGAAGCTGGGCCTCAACGGCAAAGTGGTCGCGGACTTGCAAGACGCGACCGACGCTGCCTATGCCCCCATCACCAGTGTGCGAGAGCGGGGCGCCTCGCTCTACTTTGGCAGCATCGAGTACCCAAGCATTGGCCAATTGCCATTGCCGTGAGCGGGGATGTCGCCTTCGACGGCATGAAGGCACTCTCCCAGCAGGCGTGTGGGTGCCAACGCCCGACCGGCCACGCACAAATCAATGAGCGCTGCGAATCGCCAATGGAATCCAGCGTCACGATCTGCTGTCGCCGTTCAAGTCCACCACCAAAGGTGCTCTCCAGCTGCGCCAGGCGTTGCTTGCCCAAAGCTGCCTGAGTGCCACCGCGACAGGCTGACATGCGCGCTCCTCTGAATGAGTGGCGATGAAGTGTGACTTGGCGTTTCGCCGGGGTGCAAGTTCGAACGTCTCGCATTACGATTCTTTGCAGAGACTTCCGAACCAGACACCTTTCGCCATCGATCCCTTCATGGTCAATTCAGGCTTGCCAACCTCCTCGGAGCCCGCCGGAGCTGCAGCTTTAGCCTCGGCAGGTGCCGTTGTGCCACTGCATGGCCTGCTGTCGCCAGCTATGCCCCTGAGCTTGGCTCGCCTGGTGGCTCTGGTGACAGAGCAGCGCGGCATCGCCAAGGCCGAATTGCTGGCACAGGCAGGCCTTCCTCCCATGCTGCTGGACCGTGCCCAAGGTGAGGTCTACGGTATTGAATTCGCCGCACTGTGCCTGACCGCCATGCGGCTCACGCGAGACCCCTGTCTGGGCATCGAGTTTGGCCTGAACCTTCCCCCATCGATGCTGGGCACACTGGGCAACGCACTGCTGTCGGCATGCTCGATGGTCGACGCGATCGAACTCGCCGTCACCTACTGGCGGCTCAATGGCTGGTACTTCGATCTGTCCATGGTCCGGAGTGAGCAAGCGCTGCGCATCCGGGCCACAGAGCGCTTCCCCCTGGGGCCGCTACGGCGCTTCGCCACAGAAAGCATGATGTCCGCCTGGATCCATGCGGGGCGTCGCCTCAGCGGCAATTTGCCGCCTCCCCCCGGCGTGCTGTTGCGCTTCACAGCGCCTCGTGAACCTGCCTTCGCTCAGTATGCATCCCGGCTACCCGAGGTGCATTTCGGCTGCGACGTGGACGAACTGGTCCTTCCCCTGGATGCGATGAATGTCCCTTTGCTCATGGGGCATCCGGAAGCCGCGCGACAAGCCCGCGCCTCCTGCGAGGTAGCCTTGCAAAGCCTTTCTACGCAATCAGGAGACTTGACGTGGCAGATCGCTGACGCCCTTGCCCTGACGACAGAGGGCTATCCGACAATGGCACAGGTAGCCCAGCGATTGGGCGTTACGGCCCGCACGCTGGGGCGCCACCTGGATCGCCAGGGCCTGACTTTCCGACAGGTGATAGATGAGCGTCGCCACCAGCAAGCCTGCACCATGTTACGTGAGGGCCGCCACGCCGTGGATGGCATAGCCGCCCACCTGGGCTACAGCGACCCGGCAAACTTCACCCGAGCCTTCCGGCGCTGGGCCGGCTGCACGCCCACTCAGTACCGCGATCAGTTCTGCTGAAGTGCTGCGGCCAGCATTGATGCGTTTTCATCGGCAGGACCCACGGCAGAAGATGTCCATCGACCGCTTTGATGTCAGCGGTTTCATCGAAACCGGTCATTCCAGTGGTTTCAGGCGCATTGGGCCATCGACTGCAATGTAGCCAAGACCGTGTGTGCAGTGCGTGACCGCCAACAGCAGCAATCGCTGCTCAACCGTCACTCGAGTTGTCCAATCCAACTTCCGGTTTGGGCCAAGCCCAGCCACGGGCCGCACCGATTTCGATCCGCCGACAACAGGCCGCATGCCTCGCGCAAGCCAAATGGCCTTGCAGCCGGAGCACATGGCCCCCATGCCTGCAGCCCCGCAGCCCCACGCGCGGCCCCCCTGAACCCCAAGCCCGCAGCAAACACGCCCCGCGCACGCCCCCATTTGGGGCAAGCACAAGGCTCGCCAGCTCCGCACACGGGGCGTCATACCCCGACCACCCAGGCCCAACAACCCCGCCCGCCGCCCATCACATCCCCAGCACCGCAGCACACAGGCCTCGCGCATGCCCCTCCGAAGGGCACGCACGCCGTTCAGAGCCCCGCCACCCGGGCGCCACCAGCCGGCCCTTCACATTCATCCCCCTCACGGCCCACCACCCGGCACCCCATGGGTCGGGCCCCCGCGCCCCACCCATGCCCCAGCGCCTGGCACCGCTGCCCCCATTCAGGGCGCCAACCACTCCGCCGGCTGGTGCGACTGCCTGGACCACCGCCACGACGTCGCAATGCCAATGTCGTAGCCATAGGCCAGCGACACCTCCACCACATCCAGC
>CANBUA010000379.1 GCA_947372535.1 Burkholderiales bacterium | reverse complement strand
ACCGACCTCGTGGGCCGGTTTTCATGAGCGCGTGCTGGTCTGCCTGGTCGATGCCGACGGCCAGCAGCAATCGCTCTTTCTGGGCCCGGATGGGGGCAGCATGAAGTTGGTCAGCGGCGCTCAGCTCGTTCAGGTCATGAGCAGCGAAGCCCCTTTGGGCAGGGCCATGCTGGGCAAATGCGAGGGCGACGAGGTGTCGATACAGGCCGGTTCGATCCGACAGCAGTTCGAGGTGCTGCGGGTTCAGTGCCCGTCATTCGACAGCCGCAGGCTCGTTCTCTGTGTGCCGGTCCGGCTCCGTGGTGCGGAGGATCTCGTTCAGAACAGACGTGGCGTAATTCCCGGCGGGCAGAGAGAACGTGAGCACCAGTTGATCGGCTTGCGGCCATGCCCACGACATGTCCACCGGGCTTGCCACCAGGGCGCGGCGCGCCTGATCCAGACCGGCGTATTCCATGCCGCCGCACAAGGTGGCGTGACGTTCGGCCACGCCGTTTTCCAGGGCCTGAGCTTGATCGGTGGTGCTCACGCGGCCCCGTCCCCAGAGTGGTCCGGTGGGCCGGCCGGCCTCGTCCATCACGTCACCGGGCAGGGTCTGGCCCCAGAGCCCCTGCTGGATTCGCAGCGCCAGCACTTCATTGAAGACGAAGGAGCGCACTGCCGACAGGTAGATGCCCTTCTTCTTCGGGTTGCGCACGCGGATCTCGCGCGCCAGCATGGCCCGGCCCTGCTCAATGTTGCCGCCATCGAAGCCGAAACGCTGTGCGCCGAAGTAGTTGGGCACGCCTTGTGACGCAATGGCCTTGAGATTGGCCTCGATGGCTTTCATGGCATCAGGGTCGCCGGTCACGTCACGCAGCACGATGCGGAATCGGTTGCCCTGCAGATCACCGGGGCGCAGCTTTTTCACGTGGCGGCTCTGGCTCAGCACCTTGAATTCCGGGTGCTGAAGCTGGGTCAGGTCGGGCGTCTCGCCTTTCCCTTTCCCATTAGGGAAATAGATGCTGAACCACTGACGGGTGATGGCGTAGCGGTCCTTGAGGCCGGCATAGCCCACGTCCATGTCCTGCACGCCAGCGGCCTCGGCCAGTTGCTGGGCGACGAAGGCGGTGTTGGCACCGTTTTTTTCGATGTCCAGCCAGATGTGTTCGCCCTCGCCGGAGGGCAACTGCAGCGGCAGTTCGGTCACGATGAAATCCTCGTTGAGGCGTTTCAGGGTGGCGCTGGCGCCGCTGGCCGGATAAGCGTTGGGCCATTGAGGCAAGGTCGTGTATTGAGCGTCGGTCATGACCGTGATTCTCGCCCCACCCGCATGCCTGGACCTGAGTCGAGCCCCTTCAATGAAGCCTGACGCCTTTGCCAGCGCACGGGGGGCGATTGCGCACGAAAAGCAGCTACACCACGCTCCTCTATTGCCGATAAGAACAGGTGGACCGACAGCGCGAGGTTCATGCGGTCGATTGTCGACGCTTCATGCGTTCAATCGGGCCAGCCAATGTGCAATGAGTTCAAGTCGACGTACGCGACGAATCGGGTACGTTTGGAACGTATCGCGACGCCAACGGTTCTCGCTCGGCGTTCTTACCCTTACCGCCACATTTGCGACCCCACACAGGCGGGAAGACCGCTGACTACCGAGGATGCGCCGGTCAAGTCCCAGGGCGAGTGCCAGGTCGACTCCTTCTGGGGACGGCTCATCGTCGGCTTCTGAAGGACCATGGCGATGCCACTTGCCCAACTACCCAAAGAGACCAACATGTTCACCATTAATCTGGGCCTGCGCGGCAAGCTGCTCTCCATCGCCACCGTCGGCATCGTCGCGTGCGGAATCATCGGCGCTGTCTCCTACGTGAACTTGCAATCACTCGGCAAGGCTGAGGCTGATGTGGCCGACGATGCGACGCCTAGCCTGGTTATCGCGGGAAAGATCAACGACGCCGTGAGCAACGTGCGTGATGCCGAGTTGCGACTTGCCCTGTCGGACACGGCTGAGCAGGTTGCGGAAAACGACAAGAAGATGCTTGATAACGTTGCGCTGCTGGCGCCACTGTTCGTCGACTACGACAAGCGAGTCGACAACGACGTTGAGCGCAAGCTCTTTGACGCCGTGCGAGCCAAGTTCGATACGTTCAAGGCGCATGCCAATGCGCTGATTCCCGACATCAAGTCCGGCGACGCTATTCGCATCAGTGCAGCACGGACCCAGGTGCGGGACGCTTCTGGCAAAGAGTTCGACGACGTCGGCAAGTCCATCGACGAACTCTCTGCCTTCAACGAAAAAGCGGTAGCCAAGACCCACGCCCAAGCAGTCGCCACGTTATCGAGCTCAGCCGTCACGTCGGTTGTCGTGACTTTGGTAGCTGCGGCGACGCTGTTCGGCGTGGCGATCCTCGTCATCCGGTCCATCGTCAAACAGATCGGCGGCGAACCGACCGACGTGGCGGTTCTGGCCAACGCCATTGCCGACTCGAATCTGAGTACGGTCGTGAACGTTGCCGCCGGCGATACCACCAGTGTGGTGGCGTCGATGGCCCGCATGCAGGCCTCCCTCAGCCAAACCGTGGGATCGGTGCGTGACACCTCAGAGAGCGTAGCGACAGCCAGCGCCCAAATCGCACAAGGCAATATGGATCTGAGCCAGCGGACCGAACAACAAGCAGCCTCGCTCGAGGAAACGGCCGCATCCATGGAACAGCTCAACGCCACGGTCAAGCAAAACGCAGACAACGCGCAGCAGGCCAATCAATTGTCGAGGGCGGCGAGCGCCGTGGCCGTGCAGGGGGGCGCCATCGTCGGGCAAGTGGTCAGCACCATGAAGGACATCACCGACAGCTCGAAGAAAATTGCCGACATCATCGGCGTCATCGACGGCATTGCGTTCCAGACGAACATCCTCGCATTGAACGCCGCGGTCGAAGCGGCCCGCGCAGGCGAGCAGGGGCGTGGCTTCGCCGTCGTTGCGACCGAAGTACGCAACCTTGCCAAACGCAGTGCCGATGCAGCCAAGGAAATCAAGGGCTTGATTTCTGTCAGCGTCGAACGCGTTGAACAGGGGTCGGGGCTGGTCGACAAGGCCGGCGTCACCATGAACGACATCGTGGGGTCGATCAAGCGTGTCACCGACATCATGGGCGAGATCAGCTCGGCCAGCAACGAGCAAAGTGCAGGGGTTGCGCAGGTCGGAGAGTCGATCACCCAGATGGACCAGGCGACTCAGCAGAATGCCGCGCTCGTTGAGCAGAGCGCGGCCGCCGCTGAGAGCCTGAAGGGCCAGGCATCGCGACTGCTGAGCTCCGTGGCGGTCTTTCAGCTGTCGCCAGCGAGCTCAGTTCGTCGATGAACAGCCACAGCCGGCATAGACCTGGCCCCGCAGGGCCGGTTTTTTCATGCGCGCATCATTCCTTGGTGACAGCCTCGACCTGAATCCGCAACCCCACGTCCATCTTGAACCCCCAATCCTTCCCGGCCCCCAACCCGAACTCCT
>CANBUA010000378.1 GCA_947372535.1 Burkholderiales bacterium | reverse complement strand
CGCTCAGCCAGCTCGATGCCATCGGCGATGTGGATCCCGTGGCTGAGGCCGATGTCTACCTGGCCTATGGCCGCGACCTGCAAGCCGAGGAAATCCTCAAGGAAGCCCTGCGCAGCAACCCCGATCGCCTGGCCATCCGCACCAAGCTGTTGGAGGTCTATGCCAAGCGCCGCGATACCAAGGGCTTCGAGCAACTGGCCATCGACCTGCACAGCGTGACCGGCGGGCAGGGCGAGGACTGGCAAAGGGCCCAGGAAATGGGCCTGAGCATCGATCCTGAGAACCCGCTGTACCAGCCAGGCGGCCAACCGGCCTTGTACCAGGCTGCCGAGCCGGTCTACCCGGATTACCTGGGCGCCAGCACGGTGCCTTTGTCCGAGATGCCTGATCTGCACGCGGCTGCCGCGCCGGAGCCGACCGTGGCCTCTGTGGTGGACGACCTGGGCCTTGACCTGGACATCTCCGCGCCGGTGCCCTTTGACGACAAGCCTGTCGCGCCGGCTGTGGCCAGCGTGCCCGGCACGGTCACCCTGGTGGCCGAGCCGGCGCTTCAGCCCGACGTTTCGCTCGACTTCGACCTGCCGCTGGATGACGAACCGGCTGCTGCCACGCCACCCACGGCACCCGCACCGTTCGACGAGTTCCCATCACCCACACCAGCCCCTGAAGCGCCTACCTTCGATCTGTCGGACATCAGCCTGGACCTCGACGAGCCAGCGCCTGCGGCCAACCCGGCCGCCGATGAGGCCGCCGCGCTGGCAGCAGACCCGATGGCCCGAAAGCTGGACCTGGCCGAAGAGTTCCGCCAGATCGGTGATGTCGATGGCGCCCGTGAGTTGCTGCAAGAAGTGGTGGCCACCTCGCAAGGCCCTGTGCGTGCCAAGGCGCAATCCATGCTCGACAACCTGGGTTGATGAGCACAGAGACCGTCCCGGGGGCTGACCAGCCCCTGCCGAGGGCGACCCGACGGGTCGCCCTCGGCGTTTCATACCGCGGCACCGCCTACAAAGGCTGGCAAAGCCAGGCAGGTGGCGGCACGGTGCAGGACGAGCTGGAGGCGGCCTTGTCCAAGTTCGCCACCGTGCCCATCTCTGTGCTCTGCGCCGGACGCACGGACACGGGCGTGCATGGCATCAACCAGGTCGTGCACTTGGACACCGACCTGGCGCGCGATCCGTTTTCATGGGTGCGCGGCACCAACACTTTTTTGCCGCATGACATCGCCGTGCAATGGGCGATCGAGGTGCCGCAGACCTTCCATGCGCGCAACAGCGCTCAGGGGCGTCGCTACAGCTACATCGTGCTGGAGGCGCCGGTCCGTCCGGCCCTGGAGGCGCAACAGGTGGGCTGGGTGTTCCGCCCGCTCGATGGTCAGGCCATGCAGGCGGCCGCGCGCCACCTGGTCGGCGAACATGATTTTTCGAGTTTTCGCTCCTCGCAATGCCAGTCGCCGACACCCGTCAAGCACCTGCGGCACATCGAGGTGCGTCGCTGCGCAGGCTCGGGGCACACACCGGAGCAGGGCATTTACTGGCGCTTCGACTTTGAGGGCAAGGCCTTTTTGCACCACATGATCCGCAACATCATGGGCTGCCTGCTGGCCGTGGGCACGGGGGCGCAACAGCCCGATTGGGTGCGGGAAGTGCTCCTGGCGCGCAACCGCAAGGTCGCCGCGCCCACGTTTTCGCCGCATGGCCTGTATTTCATGGGGCCGACCTATGACCCGGCCTGGGGCTTGCCCGAGCAGGTGCCCGCCATGGGCTGGCTACCGCGCTGACCTGGGATCTGACCGCAAGCCAGGTCATCATCATCGAAAAGGTGGTCAGCCGCCGCCATTTTTGAGACAATGGCGGCTGTGACCACTCGTGGGCCTGACCGGCCCCCACCCCTGGATGCCCCTCGATGCTGACCACCGGACGCGGATCAAGATCTGCGGCCTGACCCGAGAATCCGATGTCGTGGCCGCCGTGGCCGCCGGAGCCGATGCGATCGGTTTCGTGCTCTATGACAAGAGCCCTCGGCACGTCAGCCTCTCGCGGGCGGCCCAATTGGCACACCTGCTGCCGCCTTTCGTGACGCCAGTTTTGCTGGTGGTCAACGCCTCGCCCGACCTGCTGCAGGACGCCGTCTCTTCCGTGCCTCACGCGCTTTTGCAGTTCCATGGCGACGAAACCCCCGCCCAGTGCGCCCGCGTGCGCCGCCCCTATTTGCGAGCGGCCCGGATGGCGCCTGGTTTCAATTTGTTAGACTTCGCCCAGCAATATCTCCATGCCCAGGCCATTCTGGTCGATGCCCATGTCGAGGGCTACGGCGGTGGCGGGCAGGTGTTCGATTGGTCCTTGTTGCCCCGGCAACTCCCTCGTCCGATGATTTTGTCGGGCGGCCTGCACCCCGGTAACGTGGCGCAGGGTGTGGTTCAAGTCCGCCCATGGGGGGTGGATGTGAGTTCGGGGGTCGAGTCCGCCAAGGGCATCAAGGATGCGGCGCTGATGCGTCAGTTCTGTCAGGCCGTGCGGGCGGCCGATCGGCAATGTGCCGAAAGTCTCAGCAGTGCTCCGCACGGATGAAGAAGAAAAGATTGACCTCATGTTGAAATACGATCAGCCCGATGCCAAGGGCCACTTTGGCCCTTATGGCGGCACTTTTGTCTCCGAGACGCTCATCCACGCCCTGGATGAACTCAAGGCCGCTTACGAGCACTACCGCAACGACCCTGAGTTCATCGCTGAGTTCCACCGCGAACTGGCCGATTTTGTCGGGCGACCTAGCCCCATCTACCATGCGGACCGCATCAGCCGGGAGATCGGCGGCGCGCAGATCTACCTCAAGCGCGAGGACCTCAACCACACCGGCGCGCACAAGATCAACAACACCATTGGCCAGGCCCTGTTGGCCAAGCGCATGGGCAAGCCCCGCGTGATCGCCGAAACCGGCGCCGGCCAGCACGGCGTGGCCACGGCCACCATCTGCGCGCGCTACGGCATGGAATGCGTCGTCTACATGGGCTCCGAGGACGTCAAACGGCAGTCGCCCAACGTCTACCGCATGCACTTGCTGGGGGCCACGGTCATCCCCGTCGAGTCCGGCAGCAAGACGCTCAAGGACGCGCTGAACGAGGCCATGCGTGACTGGGTCACCAACGTTGAGAACACCTTCTACATCATCGGCACGGTGGCGGGGCCTTCGCCTTACCCGGCCATGGTGCGCGATTTCCAAAGCGTGATCGGCGAGGAATGCCTCACGCAAATGCCCACCAAGATCGGCCGCCAGCCCGATGCCGTTGTCGCCTGCGTGGGCGGTGGCAGCAACGCCATGGGCATCTTCTACCCCTACATTTCGCATGAGTCGGTCCGCTTGATCGGCGTCGAGGCGGCGGGCGAGGGCTATGGCGGCGACAAGCATTCGATGTCGCTGCAACTGGGCTCGCCCGGCGTGCTGCACGGCAACCGCACCTACCTGCTGCAAGATGCCAACGGCCAGATCACCGAGACGCATTCGATCTCG
>CANBUA010000377.1 GCA_947372535.1 Burkholderiales bacterium | reverse complement strand
TCCTGCGGCCCGAGCTGGATGAGGCAGGCCACCAAGGGCGACGCGGTGCCCAGATCGAACACATGGTCCACGATGCGGTCGATGGTGTCGTCCAGCCGCCCTTGACGCTCATGGTCTGGCAGGCTTGAAAGGTCGAGCCGCGCCAGGTCAAAGGGCGCCGGCGGCAGTGCCTGCTGCATCGGCACGCCATCGCGCTCGAAAAATCGGGTGCGCAACACCGCGTGCCGCGCGACCACCGCCTCGAAGGCCCGTTGCAAGGCATCGGCATCCAGGGCACCTGCCAGACGGAACACGCGCGGCAGGTTGTAGGCGGTCAGGCCCGGCGACATGCTTTGCAGGAACCACAGTGGCTGCTGCGAGTGGGACAGCGGCACCTCGTCGCCCTCCCGAGTAGTCGCCACGATGGCCTGATCGAGGTCGTCCGCATCGTCGTCGTCCAGCATCGCCGCCAGCAGGTCGTGGTTCAAATCATTCATGGAGCGGTCCTCTTTGCCCGGCCGACCTCGGCCTGCCCGGGCATCTTTCTCGAATGGCAAAGGAATGTTCAAGCGCGCTGGGTCAGGGCCGCGCGCTGTTGCGGGCTCAGCGACGCCAGCTGGCGTTGCAGCTCGGCCAGCTTGAGCAGTTGATCGGCATCGGGCGCGGCCTCGCGCACGGCCTGGGCCAGCGCGGGCACGGTGGGATGGTCGAAAACCACGCCCGGCGCGATGTCGACCTTGAGCAGCTTGCGCAACCGCGCCACCAGCTTGATGACCAGGAGCGAATGGCCGCCCAGGTCGAAGAAGTCCTCGTGCATGCTGATGGACTCGCGACCCAGCAAATGGGCGATCGCATCGGCGATCACGGACTCGACCGCATCGCGCGGCGCGATGTGCCGCGATGGGTCCGCATCGGCCACCGCTTGAGTCGCCAGCGCCGTCAAGGTGCGGCGGTCGATCTTGCCGTTGGCCAGGCGTGGCAACTCGCTCAAGCCGATCAACCGGGATGGCACCATGTGGGCGGGCAGGACCTGGCCCAGCCGCTCTCGCAAGGCGACCAATGCGCGGGGCGCGGACATGGGCTCGTCCGCCACCACGAAGGCCACCAGTTCCACGCCCGCGCCTTCCGTTGAAAAGCCCAGGACCACCGCCAGGCGGACGCCAGGTTCTGCCAGCAGGGCCGATTCGACCTCGGCGGGCTCGACCCGAAAGCCCCGGACCTTGACCTGGAGGTCGGCGCGCCCGGCCAGTTGGATGCCGCCTTCGGGCAGGACGACAGCCAGATCACCCGTCCGGTACAGCCTCTCGCGAGGCAGGAATGGATCGACCACGAAAGCGCCTTCGACGCTCCGGTTCAGGTAGCCTCGGCACAGCTGAGGGCCGCCGATGTAGACCTCGCCCAAGGCGCCCATGGGCGTCAAGCGCATGGCTGGATCCAGCACCAGCACGCGGTTGTTGGGCAGCACCGTGCTCAAGGGCAGCGCCTGCGCCTGCTGGCCCGCCTGGACCGCATGCACCATCACCCCGACCGTGCCTTCGGTGGGCCCATAGTGGTTGAAGGTGTCGGTGGTGGGCGACAGCCTGGTGATGCGCTCGATCAAGGCGCCCGGCACCGGTTCGCCACCGAGCACCAGCTTGGCCGGCAGCACCGGCCGATCCGCATCGAGCAGGGCATCGAGGTGCGAGGGCACGATCTTGAGCCCGTCGATGCGGTGCTCGGCCATGAAGCGTGCAAAGGCTTGGCCGTCGCGCATGTCCGCCTGATCGGCGATCACCAGGCAAGCGCCGTTGAACAGGGCACCGAACAGCGCGGTGTTGCCCAGGTCGGCCGCGACCGAGCCGGTCAAGGCCCAGCGCCGGACCTGGTCCAGCCCCATCGCCTGCGACGCACCGGCCACATAGTTGAGCAACTGGCCTTGCTCGATGACCACGCCCTTGGGCACCCCAGTCGAGCCCGAGGTGTAGAGCACATAGGCCACGTCTTGCAGGCCGCCTGCGTGGGCGGTTTGGATGGGATGATGGGCGCCGATGTCCACGGGCCCGTCGATCACCAGGGCCGGGCGCGCATCGTCGAGCACCGCCTGGCGCCGCGCTGATGGCCACTCAGGCTCCAGGCACAGGTAGCCCGCACCCAGACGCCAGGCTGCCAGGACGCCCGTCAGCAAATCGATCGAGCGGGGCAGGTTCAAGGCCACCAAGGTGCCCGGCCCCACGCCCTGATGCTTCATCCAGCCGGCCAGGGCATCGGCCTGCGACAGCAGCTCGGCATAGCTCAAGCGGCGATGGCCCGATTCGACGGCAGGCGCATCGGGTGTGCGGGCGGCCCATTGCGCGATGTGCTCGGTGACCGTGGCCGTGCCGAAGTCCCGCGTCTGCCCCTGCCGTGCCAGCAGGGCTTCCTGCTCGGCCGGCCCCACCAGAGGCAATGAAGACACGGGCACCGATGGCTGGGCCGACACCATGCCTTCCAACAAAGTCGCGTACTGCGCCAGCAGGTGCGCCGCAGACCAGCGCTTGCCACGCGAGGTGTCCAGATGCACGGTCAGCTCGGCGCTGTGTTGGCGCCAGGTCACCTGCAGCGCCAGCTCGAAACCAGGCCAAGGCGCCGGCCAGGCGCGCATGCGCCAACCCGCCTGGTCAGCTTGGCCCGGGGCCTCACGCGTGGCAGCGTCAAAGCAAAAGCCAAGCGCCAGATGCGCCGTGGCGGGCGGGGCCTCCACCGGCCAGTATTCCTGTGCCTGGACATGATGCTCGGCCGCTTGCCCGAAACGCGACAACCAGTCGTCCAGGCGTTCATCGCCCGACACATCGATGAACCAAGGCAGCACCTTGTCGAACACGCCGACCGCGCCCTGCATGACGTCGTAATCGAGGCGGCAATCGTGCTGCCAGCCGGCCATGAAGCGCTCATGCCCACCCAGTCGCGACAGCAGCAGCCACCAAGCCGCCTGGAGCACCGTATCGATGCGCAAGCCTTGTGAGCTGGCCAGGCCCGAGATCCCGGCGACCAAAGCGGGCGTCAGTGCCCGGCTGGACTGGGCCCGTGGCTTGGGCGTGGCATCGGCCTCAAGGACCTCACCTGTCGGCTGCCGGCTCCAGGCCAGCGCCTGTTGCTCCGCCACTGGCGGCAGCGCGGCCGACCAATGCTCGCGGGCCTGTCGTGCCTCCGGACCATCATCCTGCGCCAAGTCCTGGCGCCAGGCCAGGAACTGGCCATGTTGGAAGACCTCGTCGTCCAGCGGCATGCCCGCGGGGATGGCCATGATCTGCTCGATCAGCGCTTGCAAGCTGCCGCGATCGACCAGCAAGGCGCAGGCGGCCACGGCCAGTGTCCATCGGCCATCAGCCGTCCTGGCCAGGCCCACGCGCAACACCTCACCCTGCTCGACCGCCAGGGGCTCATGGGCGAAGGCGCGAGACCATGCAGCCCTTGCCTCACCCCCGACGGCTCGCAAATCCACGCATTGCCATCCCAACGGCGGTGCCTCCAGCGTTTCAAACTGGCGCCAGCCGAGGTAGCCCGGCACCTGCGC
>CANBUA010000376.1 GCA_947372535.1 Burkholderiales bacterium | reverse complement strand
GCTATTCATCGGCCAGCAGCCCGAGACCGTCGATTTTTCGGACCCGGCGCTGCCACCCGGCTTCGACGCCGCAAAGATCCATGCCGGCATCGCGATCGGCATGCAGCAGATGGCCGCTCGCGGCTGGGCCGCCGAGCTGTGCCTGGTGCAGCCCGATGATTCGGCGACCGAGATGGTGAAGAAGCAGCTTGCCGGGAAATTCTACGATTGCGTCGTGATCGGCGGTGGCATCCGCATACCGCCGAAGAGCCTGCTGCTCTTCGAGAAGTTGGTGAATGCCGTGCACCAGGCCGCGCCCAGCGCAGCCATCGCCTTCAACACGACGCCGCAGGACACGGCAGATGCGGCGGCGCGAACGCTTGAGGGGTGACCGTGGAAGGTTGGCTCGAGGGCCATTGAACTGACGTCGCAGTCGGGCTGGGTGCCAGCGCGCAGGTCGCTCTTTGAGAGGCCGCTTCCAGCCGCGCCGGCTCACCGAGCGCTAGCTCGCGGCTTTCCGATGCAGTCATTGAATGGCGCGGTGTATGGCGCCAGCGTGTGCAGTTTGCTCACCACCAGCCAACGCCAGGCTCCAGGGGGGACATGACTTCCACCAGAGGAAGCCATCAATGTCAGCTTTAAGGTGGCAGCCGACATCCGGTTTCGATTCTTGTGCGGCAGCACCAGCCTTAACCGGTCATAGGCCTCGGCCGGCTGGACTCCTCTTCTGCCTGATCCACCATGTAGTTGCTACTTGATTTGCTGCTGACTTGGTCGGCCGAGCGCTTCGCCAGATCACAATAGTCTCGGCCCCACAGAAATGCATGAACAGCACCCAATTGATCAAACCCACCATGCAGGTTCGGAACTATGTTTTCAGCTTCCTCTGGCCTTGGTGGCGTTGGCGTGGGGGAAAATCCCGTGGGGAATTTTCGACGAGCTTGATGGCTTCTGCTTCCGGCAGGCCAGGCAAATGGACATCGCGTACGCGTCACCGGTGACCCTGAGTGTGCGGCGGGCGCCGGTGCGCTCACCCAGGCGCGGGACGATCTTCTACAACTAGATTTATTTCGAACCCGCTTCGCGGCATGGACGAGGTCTGGACCGGGCCCGCCGCGCGATCGTCAGAACGACGCCCAGTCATCCGTGGCGACCTGTGCCGCAGGTCGGGCGTCGGCGTTCGACTTCGAGGCGTAAACCGGCGCAGCCGCCGGCTTGGCTTTGGCTTTCGGGGGCGAGGCCTTCGCGACGGGGCCCACGCCACGACGCTCGGGGATCGCCGGGACGGCAACGGCGCCTGCGATGAAGGCAGACCGATTCGACAACTTGAACACCGCGACCGCCTGCACCAGTTGTTGTGCCTGTCCTTTCAGGCTTTCTGCAGCGGCGGCGCTTTCTTCCACCAATGCCGCGTTCTGCTGCGTGACCTGGTCCATCTGGCTGACGGCGTTGCCCACCTGCGAGATGCCCGAACTCTGCTCGATGCTGGCCGAGGTGATTTCGGCCACGATGTCGCTGACGCGTTGGATCGAGCCGACGATCTCACCCATCGTCGTGCCGGCCCGGTCCACCAGCACCGTGCCTTGCTCAACCTGCTCGACGCTGCGGCTGATCAGGGTCTTGATCTCCTTGGCCGCCTCGGCACTGCGCTGCGCGAGGCTGCGCACTTCCGACGCCACGACAGCGAAGCCACGGCCTTGCTCGCCCGCCCGGGCGGCTTCAACGGCAGCGTTCAGCGCCAGGATGTTGGTCTGGAAAGCAATGCCGTCGATCACGCCGATGATGTCGCCGATCTTGCGGCTGCTGTCGCTGATGCCCTGCATGGTGACGACCACTTGACCGACCACCTCGCCGCCCTGCGCGGCCACGGCCGAAGCGCCCTGTGCCAACTGGTTGGCCTGCTTGGCGTTGTCGGTGTTGTTGCGCACCGTGGAATTGAGCTGCTCCATCGTCGCCGCCGTCTGCTGCAGCGCGCTAGCCTGTTCTTCGGTTCGCTGGCTCAGGTCCTGGTTGCCCTGGGCGATCTGACCGCTGGCCGTGGCCACACTCTCCGAGTTCTGACGCACGTTGGAAACGACCTCGGACAGGCTGGTTTGCATGCGCGCCAGGTTGGCCATCACACTGGTGGTGTCGCCTGGCTTGCACGGCACCGCGACACTCAAGTCGCCACGCGCGACCCGATCTGCCACATTCGCGGCGTCAGCAGGCTCGCCGCCCAATTGACGCAAAACGCTGCGGGCCAGCGCGAAGCCAAGCCCGCCCGTCAGCAGACACAGGGCAAGACCGCCGAACGTCAACGTGTAGTTGGTGGTCGATGCCGTCGAGGCCAGCGCTTCAGATCGGATGCTCAGCAGGTCGGATTCGGCCTTGGCGAACTCGGCAATGCCGCTGCGGAATGCGTCCATCGCGGCCTTGTCCTTCGCCGCACCGAACTCCTTCAGCAGGCCGTCCAGCGGCGACTTGCCGGCGGTCACTTCCCGGCGCATCGCCGTCAGCACGTTGGCCACGGCCATGAACCGCTGGTGTTCCTCCTTCATCTTGTCGAGACGACCCTGCTGGGCCGGGTTGTCCGACGTCAGCGACTTGGCCTTGTCGAAGTGGACCCCGAAGTCCTGCTGGCCCTGTTTGAACGGTGCCAGGAACGCTTCGTCGCCGCTGGCCACGAAGCCGCGCAGCCCGGTCTCGATGTTGACCATGCTCAGCAGCATTTTTTCGGACTCGGTCAGCACCTCGTAGGTGTGGTTGTTCCATTTGACGGTCTCGAGCAGCTTGCCGGTATTGACCAGCGCCACGCTGATCAACACGCCAGCCAGTGCCAGCACTGACGCAAAAGTGCACACGAGCCTCTTCTTCAGGGTCCATTGACTGAACATTTTTTAAATCTCTTCTGGTTGATGTGTCTGATTCCCAGAGGCTCACGACTCTCGCAAGACGCCAGTTGGACCGGGGCTCCCAAGATTGCGCTTGCAATCCTGAGAGCGTTATCGGCGGGCGATCCACAACATTGAGTGCGCGCAAAGGAATTGCGCGATAGCAAACATTCCGACTATCGACGTCAACCACGCAGGATCCATCCATAAAATTCAGCAAAGCAGAAATAGATGCCCAGATCAAATCTCCACCCACCACCGCACTTTTGAGCAAAGTTGGTGCCGTTCACCAATCGGGCTGTGACAATACCCAACGGGGCGACCGTACACGCTGATAGAGAGTGACCCGCCCTTGATGCAGTGACCTCGAATGTTAGACTTCAGAGGTCTTGCGCGCAGCTGAAACCGCGATCGTTTTTGTCGCTTGACGTCCCATGACAGCCCAGGTTTGTGGTGGGGTAAATCGTGGGGTAAATGAAGTTGGTTGCCAAAAAAACCCATAAAAATCAACAGCTTGGCGTCCATCTCGACGGTCAGATGCAGGACATTGAGAAGCTTGCAGTGAAGGTGGCGCCTCTGTTCGATGCCCGCAATATCAAGGTGTTGGCCTTTGATGTCTTCGGGACGGTGGTGGACTGGCACGGCAGCATCGCCGCCGAGGTCGATGCGCTTTGCTTGCCGGGGATCGATGGGGCAGATTTCGCACGCCA
>CANBUA010000375.1 GCA_947372535.1 Burkholderiales bacterium | reverse complement strand
ATGAAGCGCAACAACTGCGGCAAGGCGCTGGACATCGCGCGGCTTGCCCGCGACATGATGGGCGGCAATGGCATCAGCGATGAATACGGCGTGGCGCGGCACCTGGTGAACCTGGAGGTGGTGAACACCTATGAGGGAACGCATGATGTGCATGCGTTGATCCTGGGCAGAGCGCAGACGGGGCTTCAGGCGTTCTTTTGAGGGTGTGCAGGGGCAGGCAGCTGCCCCGGCCGTCGCCCTTGGTGACGAGGTGAACGACCTCTTCGCAGCGATCGCCACCCGTCAAAACCTGAGGCCACATGCAGGAGATGGACCCGACCGGCGCACGGCTTGGCTGGCGACTGCCGACCATTGCCGAGCTCGGTTCGCTCTTCGACCCATCGAACACGGCGGCGCCCTGTTTGCCTCGCAGCCATCGGTGTCTGTCCCTTTCCATTGGCGTGTACCTGTCCTCCACGCCAGCGCTGCTGACGGAACCGTATTCCGCCACGGTCCTGGGAGCGGACTACGGCCACCGGTTTGCTGGCGAACAAATGTCCACCCGTGGCGGCCATGTGCTGTGCGTCAGGGCCTCGTCCTGAAATCCTTCTGAATTGACTCGCCCAGGTCCAAGCCCTAAGCTGCCCGGCGCTCCAATCCGTGCTCGTTGTCACCAGACTCTGTTGCAATCGGATCGCACCCACACCAACCAGGGAATCTCATGAAGCTTGCTTTGACAGCGGCACGTCGCACCGTGTCACTCTCCGTTGTGCTCGCCCTTGCCAGCTTCGCAGCCGGGTCCCATGAAGGGGCCGCCACGGCCCGGCTCTACCCCATCGGCGGGGCCTACGACACGGCCCTGACCGGCTATGCCCAGGAGGTGATCCGCAAGGCGCAGGGCCCCAGCGTCGACATCGTGATGCTGCCTGCCGCCTTCGCCGATGACCCGATCCTGCCGGAAGACCCCGGCATCCTGGCCGATGACGTGCTCGCCCTGCAGGCCGCTTGTGATGCCGTGCTGGCCAGCTCGCCCATCAAGGCGGCCTTCCCGCTGGGATGCAAGGTCAGCTCGGCGCCGCTCTACCGCGCTGTGGACGCGCAAGACCCGAGCGTCGTGGCGGCCTTGCACGTGCCCTCGCTGGACGGCGTCTTCTTCACGGGGGGCGACCAGGGCTACGCCATGCGCATCCTCGCTGGCAGCCTGGCCGAAGGCGCCCTGGCTGAACTGGCCAAGCGCGGTGCCCTCATTGGCGGCACCAGCGCGGGCGCGGCCATCGAGTCGCTGGCGATGAACGCCGGCTACACCGATGCAGGCGATTCGACCACGGGCTTGCTCAAGGGCTCGATCGACCTGTGGCTGGGCAGGCCCGCCAGCCAGCGTGGGCTTGTGTTTGGCTCGACCCGCCTGGTCATCGACGAACACGTTTACTCAAGAGGCCGTCTGGGCCGCATGTTGAACGCGAGCGCGCAAACCGCCGATGCTTTCGGCGATGGTGGCCTGCTGGGCCTGGGCTTTGACTACGACACGGGCGCGCCCATCCTGGCCGACCGATGGCTCGGGCCGGTCTCGGGCGCCTCCAGTGGCGTGATCGTGGACTTCCGCACCAGCCGCGCTCAGCACCGCTGGGTGGGCGCGGACCAGGCGCTGTCGGCGCGCCGCGTGCTCACGCACCTGGTCCCGCCCAGCAGGGCCCTGGGCTTTGATCTGGCGCGCCGCACACCCCTGCTGGCCGGCATGCCCATCACCTGGCACCCTGACAGCAGCCTGGGCCTGCCCAGGCCGCAGTCTGCACACAAGGCGGCTGTCATCCTCGGCGGCGGTGTGCTGGACGACGACAGCCACACCGTGCTGACCCAGTTCGTGAAGCTGGCGGCAGCGGCCAAGCGCCCCGGCCCCATCGCCATCGTTGCCTCGGCTTATGCGACGCTGGACGAGGCACGGGACGCCGCGAACGCCTACGCTGCCGCGCTGGCCGCTGCGGGCTGGTCGGCCGGCACACGCGTCATCGCGCAGGGTGAAGGCGCCATGTCCTTCGGCTCGCTCACGGGCACGGCCGGTGTGCTCTTCGTAGGCGGCAACCAGGCCTTGTTGCCCAAGGCCCTGGCCGATGAGACCTTGCGCAAGGCCGTGTGGCAAGCGCTGGCTCAAACACCTGCCGTGATGTTCGACGACGCCATGGCAGCTGCGGCTGGCGAGCACTACGACGCCATCGCAGTGGGTGACGCCGTGGAGGACGACGCGATCGCCGCCTTCATGGCCGGCAACGCGGTGCTGCGAGCCGGACTCGGTGTGGTCCACGAGGCCTTCGAGGCCAGACTGCAGACCGATCGCCGCTGGGGCCGCCTGTATGGCATCGCAGCACAGCGTCGCCAGACACCGGTCTACGGCATCAGCGAGTCCTCCGGCATCGTGCTGCAGGGTGGGCGCGCCCGCGCCATCGGCCCCAACCCCCTGGTGGTGCTGGATGGCCGTCGCGCCTTCTTTGCCAAGGGCGACAACGGCTCAATCGCCGCCTTCAATGTGCTGCTGGACGTCTACCAGTCAGGCGAGGCAATCGGCGGGAACTGAAGCGCTGCGGCGGCGATGCGGGTTCAGGCACTGCCGCCGGCCTGATCAAGCGCTCCAGCCTGGACAAAGTGATCGTGGACACCACGGTGATGCCCAAGGCCGTTGCCCACCCCACAGACGGCCGCTTGCTGGAGCGCCACCGTCAGCACATCCCCTTCTTTGCCCGCTCGGTAGTCACTGGGCACCCGAAACACATCATGAACGGCACCGCCAGCATTGGCGTCGGCAAAAAATCGTCCAGCGTCCTCTGCGCCACCGTCAACCCCCAGGCAAATCGTGTTGCCGCTGACCATGCCAGCTCATCCGCTGATGCGCCAAGGTGCACCGCTCCAGCAAAACACCCCAAGCCCGGCCACCCAAACACCACCCATGCCCCAGAGAGGGGCACGCTTGCCCAAGCCACCCCCACGCTTGCCAATCCACCACTCAACGCTGCTGAAATTTTCAGCACCGTTGTCGCAAAAAATGTCATCGCTGCAGTCCAGCCAGTCATGCATGCCCCTCAGAAGGGCAGCGCTGAAGCTCTGAGCCTCACGCCTGCAGATCCAAGGCCCAACGCTGCCCCATTCCAGGTCATCGCTGACCACATGTGAGGGATGGGTGAGGTTCCCAACCCGGCCCGACAATGGCGGAACCTCACCCTTGACCCCGCCACCGCCATGCCCCACATGCTGCTCATCGTCGAACCCCTGGGCCAACGCGCCGAACGCGGCCGCGAAGCCGGCGAGCAGGTCTACCAGCGCATGCTGGACTTCACAGCAGAGCTGCAAGCCACCGGCCTGCTGCTGGGCGTCAATTCCCTGGGCACCGCCGCCCGCCGCCTGGCCAAACGCGATGGCGAGACCCTGCTGACCGACGGCCCCTTCGCCGAAGCCAAAGAAATGATCGGCGGCTACTTCCTGCTGGACACCGAAGACCCCGCCGTGGCGCTGGCCTGGGCCCAACGCTGCCCCGCCGCCGAATGGGCCGCGGTCGAGCTGCGCGGCGTGGGCCCCTGCTACCTGTAAAAAGTTTCACC
>CANBUA010000374.1 GCA_947372535.1 Burkholderiales bacterium | reverse complement strand
AAGAACTCTTTTTGATCAGGGCTCAGCCCGAATGCGGCCAGCGGGTCCAGCGTGGACTGGGTGAAGCCCGCCAGGTGCCGACACGCAAGGTGGTGCGCAAGGTGCCTCGGCCCATCCAGGTCTTGTGGCGGGCCTCGTGTGCTTCTTGCCGGCAGTTACCATCAAGCCGCACGCTGCGCGACGTCACCGCCGCCGGACATCAACGCGTACTTTATGCGCTCGTCGCCGCCCTGGTAGAGCACGCGTGCTTCCGTGGCACGGGTACGGTCGCTGGCAAAGCCCGCGAGCGAATCAATCACGTAGTCGTCAAAGAAGGCGATGACCTCTGGATCCTTCAGCGGCTCGTCCCAGGCCTCGCGCAGCAGCTTGTCGAAACCTGTCAGCTTGTGCTTGTCCGCCGCCAAGACGCGCTGGCTATCCTGCAGGAACTGTTGGTCGTAGTTCGCCATGTTCTTGAGCAAGCTGCCATCGGTAGAGGGCATGGTGTCGATGGCGGCCTGCATTGGCACAGCTTGTTCGCGCAAAGCCTTGGCGCGCTGGCTGCATTGCTCGGCCTCTCGCATGTACGACTCGCGCTCGGTGGTGTCAAAAGGCATGTTGGCCACCGCATTGAGGTACAGCGAGGCCTTGACCTCCAGGCTGGAGGCCTCGTGCGCCACCGCGTCCAGCTTGGCTTGCTTGGCTGCGCGCTCCTGGCCCCATTGCGCCTCCATCACCGAGAGCCGCTGGGCCGTGGTGTCCTTCTGCCCGGCCTGTGCCGCCAGCCGCTTGCGGCCAATGTCCACGATGCGCCATCGGAAGTAGAGCTTCATGTGCGCAGAGAACAGCTTGCCAATGGGGGCAGCACCCTGGCCAACAGCTTGCGTGTAGTGGTTGAATCGGCGGATGAGGGTGTTGCGGATGTCCTTGTCCTCTTGCAACGCAGGAAAGAAATCCAAATAGATTGCCAAATCCGCTGGGCTGTTGGAACGGACCAGACCTGATACAGCGCGAAGCGGTACCCCCGCTCGATAGGCCTCGTCGTACATCGCTTGTAGGGGTACTGCGCTGAGCATGCCGAATGGGCTTGCCAAGCGCCCACCTTCGCCAGGGCGGTAGCCTCCGCCCACATTGGAGTGCACGCCCGGATACACCACCTCCACAACATTCGACGGGTAGCGCCCATCTTGCAAGGCCGTGTCCAAGGGAAAGGAGTTGCGGATCTCGTGTGCCGCCACATGGTGAACGCAACGCTCTGCCATGGCGGGAATGCGTAGGTCTGAGGCCCAGGAGGCGTGCCCATCGGCGCTGGATGCAATCAGCACCGGCAGGAAGCCCAGCAAGGGCGCAGCGGCCACCGCTTCTTGCTGGTATTTGCGGGCGGACGTGGGCACACCCACCGATGCCACGGTGTCAAACAGACCCATGAAGTAAAGGCGAATGGGGTATTGCCCCTTCGTGAACACCCATCCGGTGCCCGCCTGCTGGCAGGCAGCCTGCAGCTTGACGGCAAATGCCCGCGCCAGGGCGGCGCCGCGAGAGAACCCGAACACGGCCACATGGATCATGCGGATCTTGTTGACTGGATTGTTGGCGCGAGCTGCAGCCTTGGCAATCTGCTCTTCGAGGCGGGCCCAGGCCCAATCCAGGCGGGCTTGCCCACCAGACGCTGTCGCCGCCTTCCAATCGCCGCCTTTGTCGCCGATTTCGCGGAAAGGAGTGCCGATGCCGGGTATGTAGTAAGTCACATGGCCCCTGGCCTCCACATCCAGAGTACGGGCACGGTAAAGGCGGGCCACGTTGCTGTGTTCGTTGGTAGGGGCGTCGATTTTTTCGTTGTTGCCCGTGCCATCGAAATAAAACGTCAGCCAAGGCTCTTGCTGGCAGTCGGCAACTGGCGTGGACTTGGCATCCTCTTTGGCCCCGCTCCGGCTACTGGCTCGCTGCGCATCGGCCCTAATTGATTGCAGTGGGCTTTGCGGTCCACTCGCTGCGGGTGACTTGACAGTCGGAGCTGATGGGAAGTGAACTGATGTAACAGCAACTGATTTGCTCATGGCTTCCTCTTTGGCTGAAGTTCCGACCGTTTGAGGCGAGGCTTGGGATAGTCTGCCGCAACCTCAACCTGTACTGTGTTGTCAGGGTAGAAGTGCACAACAAAGATAGTGGGGTCCTTGGGGATTGGTCCTGTCAGATCAACATCGGCCTGATGGGCTTCAGGTTGACGAAAGATCTTTCCTGTCCTGAGATCGCCCTCGACGCCATATGTCCATTCCACATGCACTTTCACGGGTAGAGCACTATCTGGCCGGAAAAGGATGCAACACACCGTCCCGCCGCCACCCGCGTCGTCCTCGCTGATCAACACATTGCCACCTCCTTGGCCATCCACGCTGAATCCGTCGATGTAGTGGTTGGTGTAGTTGTAGCCCGTGATGCCAAGCATCTTCTGCTCGGCTTGGCAGGCCGTCAGCAGACTGGTCATCACGAGTAAGGTCAGTAGTTTCTTCATCATGTGGGTTGTACCGAGGCAACTCCGTTGAATACCGACGCGGATTGGGTTAGGGCCTCATCAACATGAGGAACTTCACAAGGAACAACGGCCAATGCCATGTTGCTACGCACGAAAATTGACCACGTATTCATAGATCTGATAACCGATGTGAATGAACAATACAACCTGAACAAGCACAAGAATTTTGGTTACCTTGAGCCCGTTGGCCCATCGCTTTGATTCTGGAAATACAGAGGCAGCTTTAGATGCGATTGGCCATGCCCCTAGCGGCCCTAGTAGACAAAACACCATCGCATAGACTGCACTGAAGACAAATGAGCGCTTCTGTAGTGGTACTGAGATCATGTGTTTGCGTTGACGGTTATTTTTCCTATGGCCTCATTCAGACCAGATGCTTTTGATGCCCACCATGCTTCATGGAGCTGTAGTTGGCGAGTGGACTTTCCAGCCTGTGGCTCACATCCAATATCGATGAAATAGCCCACTGGATCCTCATCACGAGGACTCCACAGTGGCCAACAGGCCACGGCCTTGCACCTTTGCCTCATCAATCACCGCCAGCCACTCGGCCTGCTGATGCCAGTCCTGCCCCAGCTCGGCCGCGATACGCACGGCCAGGGCATGGTCCTTGGGGGCGCTGAAGCCCTCTTCCATGGCCCAGTCGATCTGCCCGCAAGCCAGTGGGTGGCGTTGCTCGGGCAAGACCGCATCCAACGCGCCAGGGTATTGCTCCCGGCAGACGCCCAACACGGCATCGGCCTCTCCTAGTTCCAACAGGCGATTGAACGTCGTTGCGCTCAGCTTGACTTGGTCGTGCTCGGCCATGGTGCCATCACCAGCTTTGGAGTAGGTGCTCACCAGCGCGGAGCCGTCTCTCCTCAATGAGTGGCTGGCCGCAAAGGCACTGAAGAACTCGGCCACCTCGGGGTGTTCAGCCTGCGGTAGTTGGTGAAGCGCCCACCAGATGCGGGCATCCCACCAACGGAACAACATGACATCACCGTCTGGCAGTTCAGCCCTGACGCGCTTGCGCATGGCTTGTTCAAAGGCTTGCTCGCCCATTGCCGTGGACAC
>CANBUA010000373.1 GCA_947372535.1 Burkholderiales bacterium | reverse complement strand
GTCAGTCCAATCAAGCGCGAAACCACCCCGGCCAGGTACATCAAGCCGACGAACATCTCGATGCTGGCCAGCGCACGCGCCGGTGGCTTGAGCGGAATCACATCGCCGATGCCGGTGCTCGACAGCAACGCAAAGCTCAGGAACATCAGCTCCGTCCAGCTGCGAGGCAACTCGGGGTTGACCGCCGCCGAAAAACTGCCCGGCTGCAGTGACTGCAACACCACGAAGAGGTACATGAAGGCCCAGGCCAGCAGCGTGAAGGTCGCGCCTGCGGCGAACAACTCGTCGGTGGTGGCGCGCAGATCCTGCAGCATGTAGGCGATCAGGCTGCCGGCCGCGTAGAAGTAGAAGACCGCCTCCAGCGCGGCCGACCAGGGCAGCAGCCAGTGCATGCCCAGCACGCCCTGGAGCAGCAGCAGCACGATCACCGGCACGGCAATGCAGACGCTGAGCCAGGTCAGGCCCGGCGTGCGCCGCACCATCCCCGTGGTGATGATCAGCACGATGATGCCGAAGGCACTGAGCGCCAGCGGCCCTTCCTGGGTCGACTCCAGGAAGGGGTACAGCAACAGGCCCGCCAGTTGAACGAGCAGCAAGATGGCCGACGGGTGCCGGCGGGTCAGGGCGAGGAATCGAACGTAGCGCATGGTGGCCCGATTGTCCAATGATCCGGGCCAAGCCGACCTTGCAAGCTCAAGAAAGCAAGCCAGAATCAGTGCCATGACCCACGCCGAACGATCCCACACCAAGCTGCGCCTGGCCGAGCGCTATGGCTTGCGTGTGACCAGCGCTGAGATCTTCCGCATGGCCAAGCTCATTGCTCACGGCCACGCCCAGTTGATCGACCGGCAAAGCAAGCATGTCGCGCGCTGGGCCTTGCCCTACCAGGGCCAGACACTGCGGCTGGTGTTCGATGCGCAGCGGCGCAGCATCATCACGGCCTTGCCGCCAGCATGAGTACCAGCACCACCCCGCCCGCTTCGCCACCAACCGATGCCTTCGTCGCGCTACGCCCGCGCCTGTTCGCCATCGCTTACCGCATGCTGGGCACGCGCGCAGATGCGGAGGATGTGCTGCAAGACGCCTGGCTGCGCTGGGACCAGGCCGACCGCGCCGCCCTGCAATCGGCCGAGGCCTGGCTGGTGACCGTGGTGACGCGCCTGTCCATCGACCGCCTGCGCGCGGCCAAGGTTGAGCGCGAAGCCTACGTCGGCTGGTGGCTGCCCGAGCCGCTGGTGCGGCTGGACGACCAGCACACGCCCGAGCGCGCGGTCGAGCTGGCCGGCGAGTTGTCGATCGCTTTGCTGCGGGTGCTCGAGCGCTTGGGCCCCGAGGAGCGCGCCGCCTTTTTGCTGCGACAGGTGTTCGACCACGACTACGACGAAATCGCCACCCTGCTCGACAAGAGCGAAACGGCTTGTCGGCAGATGGTGCACCGCGCCACCACGCGCGTGCAGCAAGAGCGCCCGCGTTTCGAGGTGCCGCAGGAGGCGCACCGGCGCCTGATCGAGACCTTCGTGCAGGCCGCGCGCCACGGCGAGCGTCAGGACATGCGGGCCTTGCTGGCCGACGACGTTCAACTGATGAGCGATGGCGGCGGCAAGGTGCCCTCGTTCGCCAAGGTGCTCCATGGCGCTGATCGCATCGTCAACCTGTACTGGGCCAACTTCAGGCGGGTGGGCGAGCAGACCGTCTACCGCCTCGCGCTGCTCAATGGCGAGCCGGGGCTGCTGCGCTACATCGACGGCCAGCTTGAATCGGCCCATGCTTTCACGATCGCCGATGAGCGCATCGTGGCGATCTACGCGGTGCGCAATCCGGACAAGCTCACGGGCATCCCGCCTTTGCTCGCCTGAGCTTATTGACTTGGCAAGACCACTGGTCAGCGCGCTGTGGCGTCACGCCAAGGATGGGCGCGATCTTGACATCACGTCGACCGTCGACTGATGACAGGGCATCCAACGCCTGCACTTGACACGCTCAAACCCTCCACTTATTATCCTGGTTAAATGATAATTACCCGGATATAATATGAGCATACCCCCGCCAACTGTGTTCCGACACCCCAGCCGCTGCATCGCCTTCCAGGGCACCCAGCGGATCGCCACCGGCACGTTTGCCGAGGTCGCCATGGCCATCAAGCGGGCAGAAGACACCGGTCAGCACCGCCCCATCCTGTTCTTCAACGCGCAAACCAGCGAACAACTGGAAGCCGATACGCGCGGCAGCCTGGAAGACGTGGCCAAACGTTATGCCGATGCGAGCCCCACGCCCCCTGCATCCGGCGAGCAAGCATCGCCCGTCGAGGACGACCCTCCCGTGGAAGCCGCCCGCACACGCGGCCGGCCCAAGCTCGGCGTGGTCGCGCGCGAGGTGACCTTGTTGCCGCGCCACTGGGACTGGCTGGCCACCCAGCCCGGCGGCGCCTCGGTGGCCTTGCGCAAACTGGTCGAGGATGCGCGGCGCACCCACGCCAGCCGTGACCAGGCCCGCCAGTCGCGCGAGGCGGCTTATCGCTTCATGTCGGTCATGGGCAGCAGCCTGGAAAGTTTTGAAGAAGCCACTCGCGCGCTGTTCGCCGGTGATCGGGTTCGCTTCGATGCCCTGTTGGGCGACTGGCCTGTGGATGTGCGCGAGCATGCGTCGGCTTTGGCGCTGGATTCATTCAGCGCCAGCTGAATGAATCCAGCCATCGCAAGCCCTGAAACACTGACGCGCCGGGTATGTCCGAATTGGCAAGCAATGGTGTCAATTGGACATTGGACCCCTCCAACAATCCCAGGAATTTCTCATGCGCCTCCTGTCATCCACCGAAATCGCTGCCGTGTCTGGCAGTGCGGGCACCGACAACTTGATCAAAGCCTTGCCCCAGGCTGTTCGCGACCTCTTCGTCAATGCGTCCGTGCTGCTCGTCAAATTGCTTATTCCTGGCGCCGGCTCAGTCCTCGGCTGGTTCTGACGCCAGCGCTGTCACAAACGCCAACCCTGGCGCGTCTTGATGACATGGGGGCCGCAATCGGCTGCCCCCTTTGACCCCTGCCATCGAAAGACAGCCCCGCCATGACACAAGCAGCAGCCACCCACGGCCCACGCGTTCCCTATTACAAGCTGGCCCCCAAGGCCTTCAAGCACCTGTACGACCTGTCCACCGCCCTTCAGCAGGGCGCTTTAGGCACCCGCCTGGTGGACTTGGTGTTCCTGCGCGTCTCGCAGATCAACGGCTGCGGCTTTTGCATCGACATGCACTGGCAGGACCTGATCAAACAAGGCGCCGACCCGCGCCACGTCAACGCCGTGCCGGGCTGGCGCGAGGCGCCCTTCTTCAGCGAGCGCGAGCGTGCCGCCTTGCGCTGGGCCGAGATCATCACCGCCACGCCCAACGGCGATGCCAGCGACGAGGAGTTCGCCCTGTTGCAGGCGCAGTTCTCCGAGGTGGAGATCGCCGAGCTGGGCTTTGCCATCGCCACGATCAATGCCTGGAACTTGCTGAATGTGGGGTTCCGCAACCCGGTACCTGCCTGAGGCTGAGCGCCCGACCATGGGTCAGGGGGCGTCTGCCTCGCTTGCTCGCCCCAGGCGCCGG
>CANBUA010000372.1 GCA_947372535.1 Burkholderiales bacterium | reverse complement strand
GGGGCATCGGGCAGCTTGAGGTCATCGCCTTCGGCCTTGACGTCGTTGCCGTTCTTGATGGTGGCCACCGTGCCGATGGCCTGGCGCAGCAGCTTGACGTTTTGCAGGCCACGGAACACGCGGTAGGGGCGCGTGCGGCCGTCGATGGATTCCTCTTCGTCATCCTCGATTTCGCACATGACCTCCATGAACTCATCGGCGCCGCGCGCACCCATGGTCAGGTCGTGCACCTTCTCTTCGCCCACGGCCAGGCACAGCATGGAGTAGATCTCCAGCGGGCTGTTCGTGATGGGGGTGGCCGTCAGGGCCAGCACACCGTCTTGCAACGGGCTGCCGCTGCGCACGAACCAGGCCTTCATCTGGATGTCCAGGCCGCGCTCAGAAGCGTCAGCCACGCTCAGGAACTTGGCGCCGGAGAACTCCACGGTCTACTTGGAGTTCTTGAACATGTGGGCTTCATCGAGCACGATGGAGTCGATGCCCATGTCCTCGAAGAAGGGGATGGCCGTGGACTTGGCGCCCACACCTTCGGTGGCCTCGGCCAGCTTCGATTCCGCACGCTCTGTGTCGGCTGTGCGGTCACCCCCCTCATAAGAGGGATCCACGCGCGACAGGTGGGCGCCATAGGCCGCGACCGTGGCGTCCTTCAGGGGGATGGTCTTGAAGGCCTCCAGCGTGCAGAAGACCTTGGCATGGCGGTTCTCCAGCACCCGGTTGAAGTCGCGGGCGTAGTTGCCGGAGTCGACCCGGGCCGTGCCGTCTTCCTTCACGTCCAGGCCGACAAACAGGCAGTCATCCAGGGAGGCGAAGGCACGGCCAGCTTCCCGGCGCCAGTTCGACAGCACGGAGTTGGGCACCACGAAGATGGTCTTCTTCTTGACCCCGATGGACTGGACGTATTGCACGCTGGCCAGCGCAGTGAAGGTCTTGCCCAGGCCGACGTCGAAGCCGTTGATCCCGCTGAAGCTGCGGGCCATCTTGCGCACGAAGGCGTTTTGGTAGCCGTGCAGCTTGAGCGGTTTCCCGGTGATGGGATCCACGGCGTTCATGCCGTCGATGGGCACCGGGGTGTTGTCGTCCACCTCAGCGAAGTAGACGCGCGCCGGGTCGTTGGCCGCCTGGCGCATGCGGTCCATGATGGCCGGGTTGGCCTTGGTCCACTGGTCGAACTGGGCGTTGGCCGTGGCCGTCATTTCGCGCAGCATCTTGCGGCGCTGCTCATCCAGAGCGGGGTTCTTGCCGATGTCCTCGGACTTCGAGCCCGTGCTCAGGTTGCCCTTCTTGAGGTAAACGGCAAAGCGCTTGAGCTGGCGCTCACGCTCGTTCTTCGGGCTGGCGATGTCGCACAGGATGACCTGCTCGCCGTCATCGTTGTGACCCACCACGAAGGACGGGTGCATGAACCGGCGCAGGAATTCGGCCTTTTCCTCCATCGTGACGAAGGGGCTGAACAGGTTGAAGCGCAGGTCGGTGGGCTCCAGCACGGACACGCGATCACGCGCGGTGGCCTTCTGGCGCAGCAGCTTGTCGCGCAGCGCGCCATCGGCCTGGGCAATCTCGGCGTCGATGCGCTCCAGGAAGGCGCCCAGGTTGCCGGTGAAATAGTCGTCGGCCTTGGTGGCCTTGGTGCCGTCGGCATTGACGCACCAGGCTTCATCCGTGAGGGGGTCGAAGTCTTCGCCGTAGACCGCCTTGAGGTCTTCGACCGGGATGGTGATGCCCTTGGTGCGGTACTTGATCGCCTCGACCTGAGCATCCGTGCCCAGCACCTTGTCGGCCAGCACGCCGTCGCTGACCTGGCCCAGCCAGATGGCCGAATAGCCGGCCTTGCGGTCATAGACGATGCCCACCTTGACCAGGGCCTGCTTGGCCGTCGCGCTGAAGCCGCCCGGGGACTTCTTGGCGGTGGCCGCCACGGTGGCCAGGGCCTCATGGATGGCCGGGTACTCTTCGGCGTAGTTGAAGCCGGGTTCATCGGAGTGCACGCGGGTGACCTCGACCACGGCCAGGCCAGCGGTGACGGCCGCCCAGAACTTGGGCTGGTCGCTCACGTCCAGGGCCCCGACATCGCGGTGCGCCAGGCGCAGCCAGTCGGGCATGTCCAGCTCCATCGAGCTGGCGCGCAGGTGCTCCACATAGGACTTGGCCGTGAGCCAGTCCACCTTGTTGGCAACGGCCGCAGCGGCATTGGCCAGGGCCTGGCCCATGCCATCGAAGCGGCTGGAGGTCTGCGCCTGGCCAACCGCCACCCACACGCCATCGCGCAGCTCCAGCGTCTGGCCGGCCAGCGTCATCGTGTCGCCGTCGTTGTAGATGATGGGCTGGGTCTCGGTGGACTCCAGCATGGCCCAGTCGATGCGGGAGCCGGGGAACTTGCGCAGCAGCTTGGCGATGTCGGCCACGCTGCCGTTGTTCACCACGCGGTCGACGTCGCGGAACTTGGAGGGGTCTTTGGCGACGAACTCACCCAGCACGAAGCGGCGCCCCTCTTCCCGGAAGTAGTCGCCCGCGATGAACTCGGTCCACTGCACCTTGGCCGCCACCAGCGTGGCCGGGCTTTGCTCTTTGAGTTCGGCGATCTTGTCCAGGGCCTGGCGGCTGAACTTGCGGAACACGATCACGTCGGTGATGGTGTCGGCGTCCGCCGCGCCAAACACGGAGTTGGGCAGGCGGTAGGCGCCCAGGAACTCCGCGCTGTAGGAGGCGGCGATGCGCAACTGCTCGTTGCGGCCACCCTTGCCGCTGACCACGCGCGGCGGCACGATGAAGGCAGCCAGGCCGCCGGGCTTGAGCTTTTCCAGGGAGCGCAGGATGAAGTAGGTCTCCAGGGGCTGGTCCTGGTAGCGGTCATCCAGCATCCGGTTCGAGCCACGGTCGTGCACGCTGCCAAACGGCACGTTGGTGACCACCGCGTCGTAAGTCTCGTCAGGCGTGCGCGAAGCCACCGCCTCGAAGGGGCTGATGATCGCGTTGTAGCCGGGGCCGCCGTTGACCAACTGGTTCACGCGCCCGCTGACCTCGTTCAGCTCGACCGCCTCCACCACGGTGTTGGCCGGTGCCGTGGCGCCGAAGACGCCCGTGCCCGCGCAGGGGTCCAGCATCTTGCCGCCGGTGAAACCCAGCTCCGCCAGCAGGCCGTGGATGCCCTGGGCGATGGGCAGGGGCGTGTAGTACTCGTAAGCGCTGCCCTTCTTGCCGGTGTCGGCGTTGACCAGGTTGCCGCCGGTGCCGCTGTAGCGGGCCAGGACGCCCTTCTGTTCTGCCGTCAGGCTGGCGCCGTCCACGTCGCCGCGATCGATCTGGCGCAGCAGCTCCACCGCCTGGCTGTTGTCCTTGCGGCGCTGGCTGGTCTTGCGGTTGGGGTCGAAGCTGTAGACGTCGGCCATCACCTGGCGCGGCTGCTCCACCGGCTCAGGCCCACCCTCCAGCTCGAAAGCCTGGTCTTCGCGCTCCCGGGCCTTGAGGTCCACCCCCATCTTGGCCAGCACGCCCAGGATCTGGGCGGCGATCTTTGCCCCCTGCAGGGAGGCCAGCGGGCCCGTGCCCACCGTCTCCTTCTTCTTGACCAGGCCCACCAGCTCGGCGGACAACTTCAAGCG
>CANBUA010000371.1 GCA_947372535.1 Burkholderiales bacterium | reverse complement strand
CGCCCACCCACCCCATCCACCTGACCTAGGGGCATGACCGAGCCGCGCCACCGTCCAAGTACGCGCCAACCTGTTCGTTCCCACCCACACCACAGCGGCTGGGTGTGTGCACGCGCGCCTCGGTGCATCGGCGGGATGGCGGTGGCGAGCGCCTGCGCACCGACCATTCGCGGTGTCCTGGCTGGCCGCATGGGTAGGCTGGTGTTGACGAGGTGACCAAGTCAGTCCTCGGTGGTGCCCCGCGTCAGGAGGGGAGCAGGCGCTCGCCACCGCCATCCCGTCGCACAAAACCTTCCAAAAACGCACCACCAACAAACACACTTTCAGCCAGCGCCCCTCACACCTCCAGCCACTCCTTGCGGATGTAATCGTCAGCCCGCAAATCGGCAGGCGTGCCTTCAAAAACCACCTGCCCGTGCCCCATCACGTAACAGCGCTCCGAAATGTCCAAAGCAATCGTCAGCTTCTGCTCGACCAGCAACACCGCCAACCCGCGCCGCCGCAACTCCTGCAAATAGCCAGCCACCAACTCGACAATCTTGGGCGCCAGCCCTTCGGTGGGCTCGTCAATCATGATCAGATCCGGATCGCCCATCAAGGTGCGGCACAAGGTCAGCATCTGCTGCTCACCGCCTGACAACACCCCGGCCTCGGTATGCTGGCGCTCCTTCAACCGAGGGAACATCTGGTACATGTCATCCAGGGCCCAGCGGTTCTTCTTGGGGCCGGATTTTTCGCCCAAACGCAGGTTCTGCTCGACCGTGAGCTTGGGAAACACATCGCGGCTCTCAGGCACATAGCCCAAGCCCGCGTGCGCGATGTCATAAGTCTTGCGGCCCAGCAGTTCCTGATCGGCCCAACGCACCGAGCCTTGTGCATCGACCAGTCCCATCACCGCCTTGATGGTGGTCGAGCGTCCCGAGCCATTGCGCCCCAGCAGGCTGACGATCTCGCCCTGCGACACGTGCATGGTCACCCCATGCAGCACATGGCTTTTGCCATAAAAAGCATGCAGGTTCTCGATGGCCAGCGTGCTCATGCCCCCGCCTCCGCTGCCTGGGTGTCGGCCAGCGTCGAGCCCAGATAGGCCTCTTTGACACGGGCATTGCAGCGCACGGCCTCGGGCGTATCGAAGGCAATCACCTCGCCATAGACCAGCACCGCAATGCGATCGGCCAGCCCAAAGACCACGCCCATGTCGTGCTCCACCGTCAACAGCGTTTTGCCCACCGTGACCTCGCGGATCAGGTTGACGAAGCGTGCCGTCTCGGACTTGCTCATGCCCGCGGTGGGTTCGTCCAGCAGCACCACGTTGCCGCCGCCAGCGATGGTCACGCCGATCTCCAGGGCGCGCTGCTCGGCATAGGTCAGCGACGACACCTGCGTGTCGCGGCGCTTGTCCAGCCGGATCATGCTCAGGATCTCCTCAGTGCGCTCGTTCACCGCCTTGCAGGCAGAGAGGAATCGCCAGAATGAATAGCCCTCACCCATGGACCACAACACCGCACAGCGCACGTTCTCGAACACGCTCAGACGCGGAAACAGGTTGGACACCTGGAAGCTGCGCGCCAGCCCACGCCGGTTCACGTCGTAAGGTGCTCGACCGCCGATGCGCTGGCCGTTGAGGATGATTTCGCCACTGCTGGGCGCCATGCGACCGCTGATCAGGTTGAACAAGGTGGACTTGCCAGCGCCATTGGGGCCGATCAAAGCCACGCGCTCACCCGCCTTGATGGCCAGGCTGGCCCCCCGGATGATCTCGGTCTTGCCGAAGGACTTGCGCACGTCGCGCAGCTCCAGGGCGATCTGATCGGGGGGTGACGAGGAGGATGCGGGCATGGCGCTCATGTCGATTGAAATCTTCAAATCAAATGGACCGCCGACGGATCTCGGCTTCGATGTCTTCCTGCACCTGCCCCCATTGAACGCGGAACTGCTGGCGCGCCATTTCGAACATCGCCACGCCCGTCAAAGTGAGCAAGGCCGATCCAACCCAGGCGTCAACGCCACGCGTGTTGAGGGTGGCGCCCAGGTAGCTCATCTGCGGCCCAAGTGCCTCGTTGAGCTTGATGTGATAAAGCATCTCGACCATCACCGAGATGCCCGCCAAAGTCGCCAAAGCCGCGCCACCCAGGGCCAGGTAGGACGTCCACAACTTGCGCAACATGCCGAAGCTGGCCACCCGCACATTCATCAGGATGAGACTGGCCACGCCGCCCGGCGCGTACATCACCATCACCAGGAACCACACGCCCAGGTAGAGCAGCCAGGCCTTGGTCAGCTCGTGCAGCAGCACGGTGGCCAGGACCATCAGCACGGCGCCCAGGATGGGCCCGAAAAAGAACAACGCCCCGCCCAAAAAAGTGAACAGCAGGTAGAGCCCTGAATACTCCGGCCCCACCACCTCGGCCGTCACGATCTCGTCGTTGAGGGCGTGCAGGCCACCACCGATGCCCGCAAAAAAACCGGCGATCATGAAGGCCAGGTAGCGCACTCGCTGGGTGTCATAGCCGATGAACTCGACCCGTTCCGGGTTGTCGCGCACGGCATTGAGCATGCGGCCCAGCGGCGTGCGGGTGAAGGCGTACATGGCCGCCGTGCACGCGAAGCAATAAGCGGCGATCAGGTAATAGACCTGGATCTGCGGCCCGAAGCTGATGCCCATCACCGGCAGGCCGACGACGCGGTTGCTGGAGATGCCGCCTTCGCCGCCAAAGAACTCGGGCAGCATCAGCGACATCGAGAACACCATGGCGCCCACACCCAAAGTGATCATCGCGAAAATGGTGCCGGATTTTTTCGTGGTGACCGAGCCGAGGATGGCGGCCACCAGCCAGCCCGCCACGCCGCCCGCCAGCGGGATCAAGCTCACCGGCAAGTGCCAGCGCCCTTCGGCCACATGCACCAGCACATGAATGGCCGCGAAGGCCCCCAGTCCCGAATACACAGCGTGCCCGAAGCTGAGCATGCCGCCCTGCCCCAGCAGCATGTTGTAGGACAGGCAGATGATGATGGCGATGCCCATCTTGGACAGCATGGTCATCGCCAGGCTGCTGGTGAACAGCGTGGGCGCCACGATCAGGATCAGCGCGAAGGCGGACCAAATCACCCAGCGCCCCAGGTTGATCGGCTTGAACGTGAAGGCTTGGTTGGATGGCGACATCACAGCATTCACTCTTCGCGGGTGCCCAGCAGGCCCTTGGGCCGCAGGATCAGCATGAGGACCAGGAGCAGATAAGGCAGGATGGGCGCCATCTGGGCCACGGTGATCTTGAGCAGCGGATAGGCCCAGTTCTCCAGGTCCACCGCGTGGCCCATGGACGCCATGGCCGAGGCCACGGACACATCCACGATCACGGCAAAAGTCTGCATCAGGCCAATCAGCAGCGAGGCCAGGAAGGCGCCGGCCAGAGACCCCATGCCGCCCACCACCACGACCACGAAGATGATGGCCCCCACAGAGGCGGCCATGTGCGGCTCGGTCACGAAAGCATTGCCGCCGATCACCCCCGCCAGCCCGGCCAGCGCGCAACCGCCGCCAAAGACGCCCATCATCACGCGGGGCACGTTGTGGCCCAGGGCCTGCGCCATGTCAGGGTG
>CANBUA010000370.1 GCA_947372535.1 Burkholderiales bacterium | reverse complement strand
GTGCTGGGCAGGCCCCGGTGCTGGGCTTCATTGCGCAGCAAGGCGATCATGGCCTGATGGCCACGATGAACGCCGTCGAAATTACCGATGGTGAGCGCACAGGCGGGGGCCAGCGCGACGTGGTGGAACCCGCGAAACACTTGCATGGGTCAAATTATGCGCCCTGCCCGCCCCGCTCAGGGCAGGACGATGGCCGGGTCTGCGATCCAGCGCCACTGACCGAGGGCCATGTCGTCGGGCAAGGTCAGGCGGCCGATCTGGCTGCGGTGCAGCGTCTCGACACGGTTGCCCACGGCCGCCACCATGCGCTTGACTTGGTGATACTTGCCTTGCACCAAGGTCAGGCGCAGGTGGCAGGTCTCGGCATCCGCCGCTGCCCCCTCAGGCAACACACGCTCGGCCACATCGGCGGCCACCGGCAAGGTGGGGTCGTCGTCCAGGGTGACGCCGCGCAGCAGGTCTTCACAGTTCCGCTGGGTGATCGGGTGCTTGCAGCCCACCTCGTACACCTTGGGCACATGGTGCTTGGGCGCGGTGAGCTTGTGCAGCAGGGCGCCGTCGTCGGTCATCAGCAGCAGGCCGGTGGTGTCCTGGTCCAGGCGCCCCACGGGTTGCAGGCCCCGTTTGCGCAAGGGCGGTGGCAGCAGGTTGTGCACCCCGGGCCAGGCGCCCGGCTTGAGCGAGCACTCGTAGCCGGCAGGCTTGTGCAGCACGATCAGGGCACGGGTGTGGCAAAGCCAGGGCTGGCCTTCGACTTCGAGCTGAAGCTGGTCGCGCACGAAGGGCGCATCCGGGTCGTCCACGACCTCGCCATTGACCTTGACCAGGCCGTGCAGCACCAGGCCCTCGCATTCGCGGCGAGCGCCGAAGCCCTCGTCAAACAGGATCTGATCGAGGGTGTCGTGACCTGCAGGCAGGCGGGGGCGTCGGGCCATGGGAGTCGGGCAAAAAGGAATGAGGGAATCAACCCAGCAGGGTCATCTGTTCAAGCCGCGATTGTGATGCCAAGATCCGCCTGTAACGGAATGTTGGCGCGCGCCCGGTTGGTCTGGGGCCACGCAGCCCCCCTCGCTTGCAACCGCGGCCAAGGAGACACGCCATGAAGATCCACCACCTCAACTGCGGCTCGATGTGCCCCATCGGCCAGCGCATGATCAATGGCGAAGGCGGCTGGCTGGCCCCGGCCCACCTGTGTTGCCACTGCCTGCTGATCGAAAGCCGGCAGGGCCTGATCCTGGTGGACACCGGCCTGGGCACGGCCGACGTGGCCCGGCCGGAGCGGCTGGGCGGCCTGTTCCGGCATCTGGTGCGGCCGGTGCTCAAGATGGACGACACCGCCTGGCACCAGATCCAGGAGCTGGGCCTGGACCCGCGCGACGTGCGCCACATCGTGCCCACCCACCTGGATCTCGATCACGCGGGTGGCCTGGGCGATTTCCCCCAGGCCGAGGTGCATGTCTACGCCAAGGAGCTGAACGCAGCCATGCACCCGGCCTTCACCGAACGCGTGCGCTATGTGTCCGACCAATGGGCCCATGGCCCGCACTGGTCGGTGAAAGAACTGAGCGGCGAGCGCTGGCTGGGTCTGGAGGCCGTCCGCGCCGTGCCGGGGACCGACGACGAGGTGCTGTTGGTGCCCCTGATCGGCCACACACGCGGCCATTGCGGCGTGGCCGTCAAAACCGACGAGGGCTGGCTGCTGCACGCGGGCGACGCCTACTTCCACCACCTGGACCTGACCGACCCGGCCCACGCCCCTTGGGGACTGCGCGTGTTCCAGCACCTGGTGCAGGTGGATGCCTCGCTGCGCCTGGCCAACCAGCAGCGCCTGCGGGAATTGAAGGCCGAGCACACGGACGATCTGACGATCTTCTGCGCCCACGATCCGGTGGAGCTGTCCCGATTGCGGGCTGCAGAACGACTCAGAAACGCCTGGTCAGCGTCATCACATCGTTTTCACGCTTCATCTGGAAGCGCGTGAGGAAGGTGTTGCCCAGCAAGATGTAGGGCATGTTGGCCGACACCACGGCCGCTTCGATGTTGTTCACCTCCACGTCCTGGATGCGCAGCGAGGTGAGGTACACCCGGTAAGTGACCACATTGCCATTGGCCGTGCTGGACATGAAGGTGTCGCCCTGCTCGAACTTGATGCCCAGGCGGCGTGCCTCGTTCAGGCCCATGGCCACACTGGTGGCGCCGGTGTCCACCACGAAGTTGGTGCTGCGGCCATTGATGCTGCCCTGTGTGGTGAAGTGGCCGCCCGAGCCGGCCGACAGCACGATCTGCGTGCCCGAGCCGCCACCGCCGCCCCCCGAACCCACGCTGACCGGCGCCCCGCCCATGGGCACGGTCTCGCGCTTGCCGGCGATCTCGACCACCACCTCGTTGGGCTTGACGCTCAGCACCTTGACGCCCGCGTGGGTGTCGCCCGCAGCCAGGGCCTTGGGCGGCCCGCCATTGACCACGAGCAGCGCCTTGCTGCCCATGCTGCCGGTCATGGCCACGCTTTGCGCCCGGGCCAGCGCTGGGCCCAGGGTCATCACCATGGCCAGACCGCACGCGGCCCAGCCTCCCACTGCCAGCCGCTGCGTGTGTGCCATCGCCTCAGTCCCGGAAGTTGTTGTAGGTCAGCGGGGCTTCGGTCAGCTCTTTCTTCATCAGGGCCATGGCGGCCTGCAGGTCGTCGCGCTTGGCGCCCTGGATGCGCACCGTGTCGCCCTGGATGCTGGCCGTGACCTTCATCTTGCTGTCCTTGATCAGCTTGGTGATCTTCTTGGCCAGTTCGGCCTCGATGCCGGCCTTGAGCTTGATGACCTGCTTGACCTTGTCGCCACCGATCTTCTCGACCTTGCCGATGTCCAGGAAGCGGATGTCGACCTGACGCTTGCTCAGCTTGTTGTTGAGGACTTCACGGATCTGGTCCAACTGGAAGTCGCTGTCGCCGATGAGCTCGATTTCCTTGTCTTTTTCCTTGAATTCGATGGCGGCCGAGGTGCCCTTGAAGTCGAATCGGGTGCCGATTTCCTTGATGGTCTGGTCGACCGCATTGCGCACTTCCACCAGGTTGGGGTCGAGTACGGTGTCAAAACTGGGCATGTGGATCTCCTTTGTCTGCGAAAATTCTGCCATGCATGCACCCCTGGCCGCCGCTCCCCTCCCCCCGCTCGAGGTCGAAAGGGGCGCCAGCCTGCGCACATACAACTCTTTTGGCCTGCCTTGCACGGCCCACACGCTGGTGCGCATCCGCTCGGAAGCCGATCTGCGCCGCGTGGTCAACGACCCGGAACTGGGCCTGGCACCCAAGGTGATCTTGGGCGGTGGCAGCAACATGTTGTTCACCCAGGACCAGAACCGCTGCGTCCTCAAGTTGGAAATCATGGGCCGCAAGCTGGTCGAGACTCGGGATGATGCCTGGATTGTGGAGGTGGGCGCAGGTGAATCCTGGCACGACACCGTGCAATGGTGCCTGGAACAGGGCTGGCCCGGTCTGGAAAACATGTCGCTCATCCCCGGCACGGTGGGCGCGGCCCCGGTGCAAAACATCGGAGCCTATGGCGTGGAGCTGAAAGACCGCTTCGAATCCCTGGACGCCATCGACCTGATCACCGGCC
>CANBUA010000369.1 GCA_947372535.1 Burkholderiales bacterium | reverse complement strand
TGCAGGGCGAGCAACTGCCCCGCATCTGCTGAACCGGGGGCCATGCATGCATGAACTGGGCATCACACGCAACCTCGTGTCCATCGTGGCCGAAGCGGCGGCGGGCCGGCCGGTGAAAAAGGTGTGGCTGGAAGTCGGTCAGCTGAGTGCGCTGATGCCCGATGCCATCCGCTTTTGCTTCGATGTGGTCAGCAAAGGCACGGCGCTGGAACATGCCGAGCTGGAGATCATCTCCATCGCGGCGGGTTGGCAGTGCGATGAATGCAAGGCGCCCCTGGCGGCAGACCTCAGCAGCTGCCCGCATTGCGGCAGCGACAAGCTGCGCCAGCGCAGCGGCGAAGAACTGAACATCAAGGCGATGGAGGTGGAATCATGTGTGTAGTCTGCGGATGCAACGACAAGTCGGATGTGCGTGTGGAGGGCGAGGCGCAACATGCGCACGATCACACACACGATCACGAGCACGAACACGTGCTGGCCGATGGCACCCGGATCACGCATGCGAACCATGCCCATGGGCACGCCCATGGCCACGATCACGGCGCCCCCGCACACACCCATTCCCACGCCGCCTACCGGCCCGATGCGCCCACCGAACTCGTCGCCCTTGAAACGGCTTTGCTGGACAAGAACCAGCGCATTGCCGAACGCAACCGAGGCTGGTTTGCCGGGCGCGGTGTGGTGGCGCTCAACCTGATGTCGAGCCCTGGCTCCGGGAAGACCTCGCTGCTGGTGCGCACGCTCACCGACCTCGCGGGCCAAATCCCGATGAGCGTGGTGGAGGGCGACCAGGAAACCAGCGCCGATGCCGATCGCATCAGGGCCACGGGCGCCAAGGCCATCCAGGTCAACACCGGCGCCGGCTGCCATCTGGAGGCCGACATGCTGGAGCGCGCCATCGCGCAACTGGCCCCCGCCTCTGGCAGCGTGCTGTTCATCGAGAACGTCGGCAACCTCGTCTGCCCGGCCTTGTTCGATCTGGGCGAGCGGGCGCGTGTGGTGGTGCTGTCGGTCACCGAGGGCGAAGACAAGCCCTTGAAGTACCCGCACATGTTCCGCCGTGCCGAGCTCATGATCACCACCAAGATGGACCTGGCCCCGCACGTTGATTTCGACGTGGACGCTGCCGAGCGCCATGCCCGAAGCGTGAACCCCGGCATCCAGTGCCTGCGCGTGTCGAGCAAGACAGGTGATGGGATGGACGCCTGGTACGGCTGGCTGCAAGCGATGCTCAAGGTGGAGGCCCTGAGATGAACACATGGATGGTGATGGGCCTGGGTGTGCTGATGGGCATGCAGCATGCCACCGAAGCAGACCACCTGGCCGCCGTGGCCACGCTCACCACCGGCGAGCGCTCCCTGGGCAAAGGCCTCAGGCTGGGCCTGGCATGGGGCCTGGGCCACACCACCACCCTGCTGCTGATCGGTGGCAGCGTGGGCTTGCTGGGTTGGGTGATCTCGCCCGAGCTGGCGGGCCGCTTCGAGCAGGTGGTGGGCGCGATGTTGATGGGGCTCGGGCTCAACCTGGGTCTGCGCTTGTGGCGCGAGCGTTGCCACGTTCACAGCCACACGCATGGCGTCGGCATGCCGCATGCGCACATTCACCACCATGCCCATGACAAGGGCGAGGCGCGCAGCACCTCATCCACAGCGCATGCTTCAGCGCACGAGCACGATCACCGGCTGCCTGCGCGCAGCATTGCCGTCGGCATGGTGCATGGCCTGGCAGGTTCTGCCGCCATGGCCTTGCTGGCCAGCCAGGCCATGCCTTCGCCGGCCTGGGGACTGGCCTACATCGCCTTGTTTGGCGTGGGCTCCATGGTGGGCATGGCCTTGTTGTCGGGTGCGGTGGCGCTCTCGGTGAGCGCCCTGCCTGAGCGCCTGTCGGGGTTTCACCGCGCGCTCAATGGTGTGGCTGCGCTCGCATCCGTGCTGATTGGTTCGCGCTTGTTGTTGAGTCTCCCATGAACGCATTGCGCGGAAGGGAGCGCGATGCGGTGGGCATCGCAGCCAGTGATGGAACAGGCCACTTGGGGAGCGCCACCCCGGCGAACCTCGTTTGTACCGATGTCACGCGGGTGGCCCCCACCGAGCAGGTGTCGGCCTTTGATCGCCTCGTGTTTGCCAGCCAGGGGATGGCCGACCTGTGCGCCATGGCGCGCAAGGCGGCGGCCACCGATCTGCCCGTGCTCATCGAAGGTGAAACCGGCACCGGCAAAGAGCTGATGGCCCGTGCCGTCCATTTGTTCAGCCAACGCCATCAGCTGCTCTTCATGGCCGAGAACTGTGGCGCGATCAGCGATGACCTCTTGCAGTCCGAACTCTTCGGGCACCGCAAGGGTGCGTTCACGGGGGCCACCACCGATCGCCTCGGGCTGTTGAAGGCAGCCGACGGTGGCACGGTGTTTCTCGATGAAATCTCGGAGATATCGCCCAGCATGCAGGTGAGCTTGCTGCGCTTTTTGCAAGAGGGCGAGCTGCGCCCGCTGGGCTCCGACAAGCTTCGCCACAGCAATGTGCGCATCATCGCGGCTTGCAATCGGCCCTTGCGTGAGCTGGTGGCCCAAGGCAAGTTCAGGCAAGACCTCTATTACCGCCTGTGTGGCTTCGAGTTGCGCATGCCGCCGCTGCGCGAGCGACCGCAAGACATCCCTGCACTTGCTCAGCACTTGCTCGACAAGCACGCCACCCTGATGTCGCGTCACATGGCCGGCTTCACGCCAGAAGCGCTGGCCTGCTTGAGTGCCTACGCCTTCCCTGGCAATGTGCGGGAGCTGGAAAACGAGGTGCGCCGCCTGGTGGCCCTGGCCGAAGATGGCGACCCGATCACCGTGCGCCACCTGCCGCCGGCCATTGCGGCATGCGCCCTGGCAGCCCCATCGGCTGCGGCTGCGGCCGCGCATGCGCATGTCCATGCTGGCCATGCCGATGACCGCACACTGAAGGCCAAGGTCGAAGCGCTTGAGCAACAACTGGTGCGTCAAGCGCTGGGCCGTTGCAACTGGAACCTCAGCCGGGCCGCGCACGAGCTGGGTTTGTCGCGCGTGGGGCTGGCCAACAAGGTTCGTCGCTACGGCATCCAGCGCCCGCACACCCTGGCCGACCAGGAAGGCGAGTCTGCATAGTTGCTTTACATCGAGCTTGAAATGCAAACAAAGTTTGCGGCGCCAGGTGCCGCACCGCGCTTCACGAACACCTGACCCTGATGCAGGACGGGCAAGGTTTGCCCCGCCCGCATCCCACAGTGTGAATTCCCAAGGGCTTGCCCGCCTGTTTGAGGGGGTAGAAAGCCGCTGGCACACCCTGTGCATGGGATTGACATTCATCAAGCCAACGATTGGCTTTTCCAGATAGGAGATTTCATGGCAAACATGTTGTGGCTTCAAGGTGGCGCCTGCTCCGGCAACACCATGTCCTTCCTCAACGCAGAGGAACCCAGTGCCTGCGACCTGGTGACCGACTTTGGCATCAACGTGCTGTGGCACCCCTCGCTGGGCGTGGAGTTGGGCGACAACCTCAAAGCCATGCTGGCCGACATCCTCAGCGGCAAGATCCCGCTCGACATCTTCGTGTTCGAAGGCACCATCGTTCACGCGCCCAATGGCACGGGCGAGTGGAACCG
>CANBUA010000368.1 GCA_947372535.1 Burkholderiales bacterium | reverse complement strand
GAAGTCGCGATGCAGTGGAACGAGAGCTACAACGAATCGGTGCTCTGCTTCACGAACAACATCCCGCAGCGCGACGGCGGCACCCATTTGACCGGCCTGCGCGCCGCGATGACCCGCGTCATCAACAAGTACATCGAAGACAACGACCTGGCCAAGAAGGCCAAGGTCGAGGTGGCCGGCGATGACATGCGCGAAGGCCTGGCCTGCGTGGTCAGCGTCAAGGTGCCCGAGCCCAAGTTCAGCAGCCAGACCAAGGACAAGCTGGTCAGCTCGGAAGTGCGCGCCCCGGTGGAAGACATCGTCGGCCGCCTGCTGACTGACTGGCTGCTCGAGAACCCCATCGACGCCAAGATCATCTGCGGCAAGATCGTGGAGGCCGCCCGCGCCCGTGAAGCGGCCCGCAAGGCCCGTGAAATGACGCGCCGCAAAGGTGTGCTGGACGGCATGGGCCTGCCCGGCAAGCTGGCCGACTGCCAGGAAAAAGACCCCGCCATGTGCGAGATCTACATCGTGGAGGGTGACTCCGCCGGTGGCTCTGCCAAGCAGGGCCGCGACCGCAAGTTCCAGGCGATTTTGCCCCTGCGCGGCAAGATCCTGAACGTCGAGAAAGCCCGCTACGAAAAGCTCTTGACCAGCAATGAAATCATCACGCTGATCACGGCCCTGGGCACCGGCATCGGCAAGGGCGGCGGCACGGACGATTTCAACCCGGACAAGCTGCGCTACCACCGCATCATCATCATGACCGACGCCGACGTGGACGGCGCCCACATCCGCACCCTGCTGCTGACCTTCTTCTTCAGGCAGATGCCCGAGCTGGTCGAGCGCGGCCACATCTACATCGCCCAGCCGCCGCTCTACAAGGTCAAGCAAGGCAAGCACGAGGAATACCTCAAGGACGCCCACGCGCTGGACGAGTACCTGATGAAGGTGGCGCTGGACGGCGCCGTGGTCGAGCCTGGCCAAGGCAAGCCCGCCATTCAAGGCGATGCGCTGGTCGAGCTGGCCACGGCCTACGTGACGGCCAACAGCGTGGTCGAGCGCCTGGGCAACTGGATGGACATCGAGGCCCTGCGCGCGATCGCCAACGGCCTGGTGCTGGACCTGGACACGCTGGAAGCGGCCGAAGCCAGTGCCACCTCGCTCAAGGGCGCGCTGGTCAATGCCGAGGTCACGGCCGAGTTCGATGCCCGGTCAGACAAGCACATCCTGCGCATCAGCCGCATCTTCCACGGCAACACCAAGTACAGCATCATCAATGCCGACTTCGTGCATGGCGCCGACTACCAGGCGCTGAGCAAGGCCGGCGTGACCTTCAACGGCTTGCTCACCAGCGACGCCATCGTGCGCCGTGGCGAAGGCGAGCGCGCCAAGGAGCAAAAGGTGGCGGACTTCCGCGCCGCCATGGCCTGGCTGATCACGCAGGCCGAGAACGCCGTGGCCCGCCAGCGCTACAAGGGCCTGGGCGAGATGAACCCCGCGCAGCTGTGGGAGACCACCATGGACCCCACCGTGCGCCGCTTGCTGCGCGTGCAGATCGAAGACGCGATCGAGGCGGACAAGGTGTTCATGATGCTGATGGGGGATGAGGTGGAGCCGCGGAGGGATTTCATTGAGAGCAATGCGTTGCGGGCGGCGAATATTGACGTTTGATTTGATTGGGCGCATGCCCTGTTGATCACGTCCCTTTGTAATCGCCCGGTCCAGCCGGGCGATTTGCCTTTCGGCTCAGCGCTCAGGCGCCCGAACAAGTACACGGACAAATCATGCTCACCGGCGACCTACGCAGCCAAGTCGATGCCATCTGGAACGCCTTCTGGTCAGGCGGCATCGCCAACCCCATTGAGGTGCTGGAACAGATTACCTACCTGCTCTTCCTGCGCCGCCTGGATGATCTGCACAGCCTGGAAGAGAACAAGGCCATCCGCCTGGGCACGCCCATGGAGCGCCGCATCTTCCCGCTAGGCAAAGACGAGAAGGGCCGCGACCACAACGATCTGCGTTGGTCACACTTCAAGCACTTCGCGCCTGCCGAGATGTACAAGGTGATGAGCGAAAACGTATTCCCCTTCTTGCGCGAAGTGGGGGGTGACGGCTCTACCTATGCCCACCACATGAAGGACGCACGCTTCACCATCCCCACGCCCGCGCTGCTGGCCAAGGTGGTGGACATGCTTGACCACGTGCCCATGGACGATCGCGACACCAAGGGCGATCTGTATGAATATATGCTGGGCAAGATAGCCAGCGCGGGCCAGAACGGCCAGTTCCGCACGCCGCGCCACCTGATCAGCTTGATGGTGGAGCTGACCGCACCCACGCCCAAGGATGTGATCTGTGATCCGGCCAGCGGCAGCTGCGGTTTCCTGGTGGTGGCGGGTGAATACCTGCGCCAGCAACACCCCGATATCTTTCGGAACGCCAAGCTGCGCGAGCACTTTCACCATGGCATGTTCCATGGCTACGATTTTGACAACACCATGCTGCGCATTGGCAGCATGAACATGGCGCTGCACGGGGTGGACAACCCCGACATCCGCTACAAGGATTCGCTGGCCCAAGACCACGCGGGTGATGAAGAGGCTTACTCCCTGATCCTGGCCAACCCGCCCTTTGCCGGTAGCCTCGATTACGAGAACACCGCCAAAGACCTGCTGGAGATCGTCAAGACCAAGAAGACCGAGCTGCTGTTTCTGGCCCTGTTCATCCGCCTGCTCAAGCCTGGTGGCCGCGCGGCAGTGATCGTGCCCGATGGCGTGCTGTTTGGATCGAGCAAAGCGCACAAAGAGCTGCGCCGCATGCTGGTGGAAGAGCAAAAGCTGGACGCCGTGGTGTCCCTGCCCTCAGGCGTGTTCAAGCCCTATGCGGGCGTGTCCACCGCCATCTTGCTGTTCACCAAAACCAACTCGGGCGGCACCGACCACGTGTGGTTCTACGACATGCAGGCCGACGGCTGGAGCCTGGACGACAAGCGCCAGCCGCTGCTGCCCGAAGACAAGCTGGGCACCCGCCCGGCGCAAGCCTTGGCCGAAGGTGAGCACGCCAAAAACAACCTGCCCGATGTGCTGGCCCGCTGGGCGCAGCGCGATGGTGCCGAGCGCCAGCGTGCACGCACCGAGCAGAGCTTTGCCGTGCCCAAGGCGGACGTCGCGGGCGAGGGCTATGACCTGTCGATCAACCGCTACAAGGAAGTGGTGCATGAGGTGGTGGTGCACCGCAAGCCCAAGGATATTTTGGAGAGTTTGGCCTTGCTGGAGGTGGAGATTCAGAAGGGGATGAAGGCGCTTGAGGGGATGTTGAAGTGACGCACATCCCATGCATCCCTCTGAGTGGCCTGATTGCAAAGAAAACAGGCTCCGTAGATCCGGCAAAATTTCCGGATGAGGTATTTGACCTGTACAGCATTCCGGCGTTTGATAGAGGGGCGCCAGAGATTGAGCTCGGATCAAACATTGGATCGACGAAACAAGTTGTACGCACCAATGATGTGTTGTTATCCAAGATCGTCCCTCATATTCGCAGATCGTGGATAGTTGGTCCGGATCGAGGGCGGCGCTTAATTGCATCTGGCGAGTGGATTGTTTTTCGCGGTGATGAAATTGAACCTGCTTATCTGAAACATGTTCTCGTGAGTGATTCGTTT
>CANBUA010000367.1 GCA_947372535.1 Burkholderiales bacterium | reverse complement strand
GCCACCGCGCAGGGGCAAAGTTGGGCACGCTTCTGGAAACGCTGGGCTCAGATCGCCATCTGCGCGCTGCTCGTGAGCGTGGGGAGTTGGTGGATGTTCCCGCACAGCTACATCTACTTCGGCGTGCTGCATGGCATGGCCGTGATGCTCATCATCGCGCGCTTGAGCAGCCGGCTGGGGCATTGGTTGTGGCTGCTGGGCCTGTTGGCTGTCTGCCTGCCGCTGTGGGTGTCTCATCCTGCTTTCGACTCCCGGCTGACCAGCATTTTTGGCCTGGTCGCGCACAAGCCCATCACCGAAGACTATGTGCCCATCCTGCCCTGGCTGGGCGTGATGTGGTGGGGCATGGCGGCCACGCAATGGCTGCTCAGGCGCGCCCCCGACACCTTGGCGTCCCCTGGTGGACGATCGCCCCATGCGCCTCACCGCAGTCTGACTCTGCTGGGGCGCTGGAGCCTGACTTTTTACATGCTTCACCAGCCCGTCCTGATCGGGGCGCTGGAGTTGTTCCTGATGATCCGGAGAAAATGAGATGAGCACCCCCATGACCCAAGATGAACTCAAGACCCTGGTGGGCCAGGCGGCCCTGGCCCATGTGACACGAGGCGCAGTCGTCGGCGTCGGCACGGGCTCTACCGTGGACAAGTTCATCGACGCCCTGGGCGAGGCCCTGCAATCCGATCCGGGCTTCATCGCTGGCGCGGTGTCCAGTTCCGTGCGCAGCACCCAGCGCCTGCAAGGCCTGGGCATCCAGGTCCTGCCGTCGGAGTCGGTGACATCGTTGAGTGTCTACATCGATGGTGCCGACGAGATCGACCATGGCGGCTGCATGATCAAGGGTGGCGGCGCGGCGCTGACACGAGAAAAAATTGTGGCGGAACTGGCCGAGCGCTTCGTTTGTATCGCCGACGAGAGCAAGCTGGTCGAGGTGCTGGGACGCTTTCCGCTGCCGGTGGAGGTGATTCCCATGGCGGCGGCACAGGTGATTCGAGCTTTCGTCGGCCTGGGCGGCCAGGCCAAGGTCCGCGAGGGCATCACCACAGACAATGGCAACGTCATCGTCGATGTAACGGGCCTCCAGATCACCAAACCGGCTCAGTTCGAATCGGACGTCAATCAATGGCCAGGCGTTGTCACGGTGGGTGTTTTTGCCCGCAATAAGGCGTCTGTATGCCTGCTCGGCACGCCCGAAGGCGTCAAGTCCCTGACGTTCTGAGCCGATTAAGCAGACCCAGGGCGGCCCATCGGCCACTGGCCATGGCCGCGGTCAACAGGTAGCCGCCAGTCGGCGCCTCCCAGTCCAGCATCTCGCCTGCGCAGAACACGCCGGGCAGGGTTTGGCACATCAAGTGGGCATCCAGGGACTCGAAGGCCACGCCACCCGCCGTGCTGATGGCCTCATCGATGGGCCGTGTGCCCTTCAAGACCAGTGGCAAGTCCTTGAGGGTGCGGGCCAAAGCAGGCCCGTCCTGGCCCAGTTCCGGGCCCAGGACCTCATGAAGCAGCGCGGCCTTGAGTCCGGAGATCCCCAGGCGGCTCTTGAGGTGGGTTGACAAACTGCGCGGACCACGCGCCCGGGTGACCTCGGCCAGCACCTGCGCCTCGCTGTGATCGGGCAACAAATCCAGTCCGATGACGGCTTGGCCATCGCGCTCGATCAGTTCGCGGATGCGCGCCGAAAATGCGTAGATCAGGCTGCCTTCGACGCCGGTGTCGGTGAGCACGAACTCGCCTTGCTGGCGATGCCGCTGACCCGCCGCATCGGTGAGGCTCAAGACCACCGGCTTGATGGGTTGGCCTGCGAAGCGTTCACGCAAGAACGCGCTCCACCCCTGGCGCCCTGGCCCGGTGTCCGCCACGTCGAACCCACAATTGCTTGGCTTGAGTGGGGCCACTGCCACGCCCAGGTCGCTCAACAGCGGTATCCATGCGCCATTCGAGCCCAGGCGTGACCAGCTGCCGCCGCCCAGGGCCAACACGACCGAGGCGCCGGCCCAGGTCCGCGCTCCAGTGGGGGAGTCAAACTGCCAGACACGTTGGCCGTCCGCCGAGGTGGCAGCCGCTTGATCGAAGCCTACCCAGCGGTGACGCATGTGAAAGCGCACCCCCTGACCGCGCAAGCGGTGCAGCCAGGCTCGCAACAAAGGGGCCGCCTTGAGGTCGGTGGGAAACACTCTGCCTGAGGTGCCAACGAAGGTCTCGATGCCCAGCGCGAGGGCCCATTGCCGCAATGCGGTGGCATCGAAGTCGGTCACGATGGGCGTCAGCGCCTTCTGCTTTTCAGCATAGCGGCCCAAAAAAAGCTCGCTGGCTTCGGAGTGGGTCAGGTTCAGGCCACCGCGACCTGCGAGCAAGAATTTGCGGCCTACCGAAGGCATGGCATCGAACAGGTCCACCTGGATGCCCGCCGCGCTGAGGATGTCTGCGGCCATGAGCCCAGCGGGCCCTCCGCCAATGATGGCCACTGGGGCGCCGGGTTCAGGAGAATTCACGCAGTCAATCGATCACAAAAAAGAACATCAAAAACGAAAGCCGGGCGGTGTGGCAGCGCCATCCGCCGTGGCGTTATTGTTGGCGCGTGAGGCGGCTGCGCGCGCCTTGGCCTCTTCCGCCCGACTCGCGGCTGCTTCGGCCCGGCTGGGTGGTGGCGTGGTCAGTGGTGCGGCCGCGCCGTACTGGTAAGTGCGGGGCAGGGCGGACTGTTTGGGATAACCGGCCGCATCAAGGTAGCTGGTCCACTCATTGCTGCTGAAACCTTGCAAGGGCTGTTTGCCGATGCGCAGCACAGGCACGCTCGTCGTGGCTTCAAGGCGTTGCAAGGCTTGCGCATCGCTGTTGGTGAGCACGCTCTTTTCGACGAAGGGCACCCCACGGTTCTTCAGCAACTGGCGGCCTTGATCGCAGGCTTCGCATTCGGGGGCGGTGTAGAGCGTGACCGGGAAGCGCTCGGCCGTCTGGCGCAGCTCGAACGGCAGGCTGTCGGTGCTACTGGCCACCCCATTCGTCTTGAGCGACTGACTGGGTCGGTCGGTCGGGGGGCGATCCGTGTAAGTGACCTTGCCATCGGCGCCGACGACCTTGTACAGCGCCATGGCGGGCGTGGCGGTGAGCACCAGGGCGCTGGCCAAAGCAGCCCAGGCCAGTTGGCCGAAGGTATGGGTGTAGTTCATGGCGTTGACTCTACGCGTTGACGTCTGACGGCATTGAAGGATTTGCCATGGGGCAAACAAACTTTACGCCCATGGCGAACACTTGTGCGCACATGCCGGCAGCCATCAGGCCATGCCCTGGTGGCGCAGCAGCGCGTCGATGCTGGGCTCGCGGCCCCGGAAGGCCTTGAAGTTGTCCATGGCTGAGCGGCTGCCGCCGGCCTCCAGGATGGCCTGTCGGTATTGGCGGCCGACCTGTGGGTTGAGCACGCCGGTTTCGGGCGTGGCGGCTTCCTCAAACGCGGCAAAAGCATCGGCCGACAGCACCTCGGCCCACTTGTAACTGTAGTAACCCGCTGCATAACCGCCGGCAAAAATATGCGAGAAGCTGTGCTGGAAGCGGTTGAAGGCCGGCGGGATGTTGACCGCCACTTCCTGACGCACCTGATCGACGATGGCTTGCACGCGCTGATCGCCGCCCGCCTCGAAGTGAATCAGCATGTCGAACAGCGAGAACTCGACCTGACGCAGCGTCATCATGCCGCTCTGGAAGTTCTTGGCCGCCGTCATCTTGTCGAACA
>CANBUA010000366.1 GCA_947372535.1 Burkholderiales bacterium | reverse complement strand
TGCAGCAAGCGGCTGCCGATGGTGATCACATGCAGGTTCTCGAAGCTGCGCAAGTAGCTCACGACATGCGCCGCGGCCTGGCCTTCGACACTGAGCGGCTGGTAGTTGCCCTGGCTGAACAGTTCGGGATGCTGGCTGCGAAGTTGCAGCAGGCGCCAGGTCACCATCACTTTGATGCAGCCGTCTCGCCAGTGCTCGCCCAGCGCTTGCAATGACTCGTTGCTGGGGTGGCCGCCGGCGTACATGGTTTGCACGCGGCCATGGCAGGCCAGCAGCGCGGCGTAATCCACGGGGCGGCGGTTGTCGGGGTCCACCAGGCTGAAGTTCCAGGTCTCGCAGCCTTGGTAGATGTCGGGTACGCCTGGTGCTGTCAGCTTATAGGCCACCAGGTTGAGGCTGTTGTAGGCACCGAAGGTGGCGATGCCATCGACGAAGGCTTGCAGGTCGGTGAGGAAAGGGTTGGGGTCGAGTTGACCGAGCAGGGTGTCGATGAAGCGGCTCAAGGCCGATTCATAGGCCTCGTTGGGGTTGACCCAGCTGGTCTGTTCTTTGGCTTCGCGCACGGCCTTGAGCATGTAGGCCTTGGCGCGCTCGCAGACATCGGCCAGGGCGTCAAAAGTCAAGGCTTGCAAGGGCCACATGCCGACCAGGGTCTGGTAGAGCAGGTACTGGTCATTGCGCGATGGCGCCATGGCCCCATCGACCTCGGTGGTGCGCCTGTGGTTCAGTGCATGCCAGCGGTCCAAGGCCTGTTCCCAGGCTTGCGGCATTTCAGAGAGCACGTCCAGACGCGTGCGCACATCCTCTGCGCGCTTGGTGTCGTGCGTGGTGGTGGCCAGCATGGTGTGGGGCGTGAAGCGCGCACGGTATTGGTTGGCCGCGTGAAAGGCGTTCACGGACAGGCCAAACTGACGCGGATCGCCGCCGACATCATTGAGCGATGCCAAGCGGTGGTGTCGATAGAAGGCGGTGTCTTCCATGGACTTGGCCATCACAGGCGCGGTGAACTGCTGCCAGCGCTGAATGAACTTCAGCATGGCTTGGCGCCGTTGCGGGTCGGGCTCGGCGCCCACGCCCAGCATGGTGTCGCGCAGGTAGTCCAGCACGCTGATGTCCGAGGCGCGGCTGTGGCGCCTCGCGCCGGCAATCGCCCAATCCAGGTGCTGTCGGTCTGCATCGCTGAAACCGCGCTCGCTGATGTAGGTGCGGTAGACCGGAAAGGCCGCGGCCAGGGCGCGCATGGCCATGCGCAAGCGGTTGCGGGTGAAATCGCGGGTGCGGCGGTCACCTTGGGCGATGCGGTGCAGGGCGGTGGTCAGGATTTCGAGGTCACCGGCCAGCGAGTTGTCGATGATGTCCAGCTTGGCCTGGCGCAGCACTTCGTCGTAGTCCAAGTACTCACCAGTGAATCGGGCGTACAGCGCATCGAAGGCCTGCTCCTGGCGGCCATCGACGAACAGGCCGTTGACCAGATTGGAGAAGCGGTAGCCGGTGCCGCCATGCACGGGCCAGTCTTGCGGCAGTTTTTCGTGGTCGGCGAGGATTTTTTCGACCGCGACGAACAAGGCGTGGGCTGGTCTGCCTTCGGCCTCTTCGACGTCTGGTGATGGCGTCCGCAGCAGGCCGGCGTATCGGGACTGCAGCCTTGTGAAATATGCCTGTGGATCGCACAAGCCGTCCGGGTGGTCGATGCGCAGGCCATGCACCTTGCGCTCCTGCAGCCATTGAAAGATGGTGCGGTGGGTGGCGTCGAACACCTCTTCCCGTTCCATGCGCACGGCGGCCAGGGTGTTGATGTCGAAGAAGCGGCGGTAGTTGACATCGTCACCCGCCACGCGCCAGAAGGCCAGGCGGTAGGCCTGGGCGCGCAGCAGGGCATCGAGCCGGTCGAAGCTGGCCGCCGCACCCGAAGTGCCATTGATCAGCCGCAGATTGTGGCCGATCCATTCGGGCAGCCAGGGGTGCCCGGCCGCCATTTGCGCAAGCCGGGTTTTGTGAATGCTTTTATCGCGGTGCCGCGCCTGGCGTGCCACGGTTGACTGCGCATCTCGTGTGGGCAGGCTGCTCAAGGCGTGCAGCGAGGATTGCAGGCTGGCGATGGCATCGGCCTCTTGCGGGGGCAGGGGCGGCAAGGCTTGACTCAGGATGCGTGCGTAGTGGCTGGGGTCGATGGGGAAGCGGTGGTCGTGGTAGTTGATCCAGAACTCGCCGGCTGCCGCATCGAAAGACACCTGCAGCTCACCGGCCTCCAGCACCTTGCCGTACTGGTCGCCCAGCACGGGCAGCAGCACCTGGCCAGCCATCTCTGGCGCGGGCGGGTGCCAGTCGATGTCGAAGGTCTCGGCGTGTAGCGACGAGGGCCCGTTCTCCAGCACATCGAGCCACCAGGCGTTGTCGGCCTGGAGCACGCCCATGTGGTTGGGCACGATGTCGATCAACTGGTGCATGCCATGGCGGGCCAGGCAGGCGCACAGTTTTTCGAAATCGTCCTGATCCCCGATTTCCGGGTTCAGCGCGTTGTGGTCGATGATGTCGTAGCCGTGCGTGCTGCCGGCGCGGGCCTTCAAATAGGGTGAACCGTAGAGGTGGCTGATGCCCAGTGCGTCCAGATAAGGCACGGCCTGCATGGCATCGCTGAAGCGAAAGCCTTTGTGCAGCTGCATGCGGTAGGTCGCGCGCGGAATCAGGGCCGTGGACAAGGCCGGCAACTCGGCGCCCACGCTGCCTTGCGGTGCCAGCGTGCTGGGCCGTGTGCGCCTGAGCACGGCGGTCACCGAGAGCAGGCGGTCGTCTTGAGCCAACGCCTCCAGGGTGACGCTCAGCTTGCGCCGCCAGTTGGGGAACTCGCCTTCCCGCGTGCCGGGCACATTGACCTGGATGAGCTGCTGGGTGACATCCTCCAACTGGATGCCGACCAGTTGGGAAGGCGTGCGGCCGAGGAAAGCATAGATCGCATCGGTGAAAGTTGGCGATGGGTCGCCGATCGAGGGCGGGTGCACGCTGCTGCCTTGGGGCATCAGGCCTTCGTGCTCCAGGGCCAGCAGCAAGTGGGCCCTGGCCTGGGCACGGGAGATGATCTGCTGCTCGCGGATCTCCTCGCTGGGGAACAGTCCCAGCCGGGCGCGCAGGTCGATGTCCTGGCCACACCAGAAGCCCCGCAGCGTAGGAAGGTCGTGCGTGCTGACGACGGCCAGCGCCGAGCTGTTCCAGTCGCCGGGGGGCTTGAAGCGTCCGTCCGGGCCGCACTCGAAGAACAGCGGGCAATAGGACAGCAGGTGTTGCTCGCGCATGGCCTCGCGCATCTGGGGCGGCACGGTGCCCAGGTCCTCGCCGATGACCAGGCAGCGGTGGCGGTGGCTCTCCAGCGCGAGGATGCCCATCATCTCGTCGAAGGGGTAGTGCATGTAGGCACCGGCCTTCGCGCCATCGGCAGGGTGCACCCAGAACAGGCGCATCAAAGCCATCACGTGATCGATGCGCAGGGCACCCGCGTAACGCATGTTGGCGCGCAATGTGTCAATGAAAGGCTGGAAGCCGGTCTCGCGCAGGCGTGATGGGATCAGCGGCGGCAGGCCCCAATCCTGGCCGTTGAGGTTGTATTCCTCCGGCGGCGCACCGGCGTGAACGCCTTGGGCGTAGAGGTCTTGATGCGCCCAGGTCTCTGAGCCGCCTTCGTTGACGCCCACGGCCAGATCGCGGTAGAGACCGATGGCCATGCCGAGCGCTTGCGC
>CANBUA010000365.1 GCA_947372535.1 Burkholderiales bacterium | reverse complement strand
GCATCGTGGGCCAGCACGCAGGCGACCTCATCGGCGAAGTGGCCTTGGCCATCGAGATGGGGGCGGATGCCGTCGACATCGGCAAAACGATTCACCCTCATCCCACGCTCGGCGAAAGCATTGGCCTGTGCGCCGAAGCCGCGCAAGGCAAGTGCACGGATTTGCCACCCACGGGGGCCTCCAGGCGATAAGCAGTCATGTGGATGCCTCTGGGGGGTGACCTGCCGGACCTCATGGCCGGACAGCACAGCTGCTTGCGCTTCTCCAAGCGTGGGCGTTTGGCTGCAGCCACTGCTCCACCTAGGTCCATCCATTTAACCCCTGAGACCAAGGGTAAACGATTCGCAATCAATGTCGATTTATAATCGACATGCTGTCACACTGACGCCAGATCGCATGACCGACAGCCCAGCGCAGCTGCGTCTTGAAAGATGCAAGCCGCATTGCTTTGTGCTTGGGCACTCGCATCCTTTGTTGTTGACCCCAGAACCCATTGAACGGACACCTCATGATCCTCATCACCAGCGCCGCAGGCGGCATCGGTCGAATCCTGACCCGTCGACTTCACGAGAAAGGCCTTCCCGTGCGCGCATTCGTCAAGAATGAAGCACAAGCGGCTCAAGTCAGGAAAGATGGGGCGAAAGAGGTGTTCATTGGTGACCTGCAAAACCCTCGGCAAATTCACGAGGCCATGAGCGGCGTGAGCCAGCTCTACCATGCCGCCCCGACCCGGATCATCGATGAGCAACCGGTCCTTCAGAGCATCATCCAGGCGGCCAAGGCCCACAAGACCGAGAACATCGTTTTTCATTCGGTCATCCATCCGGACATCAAGGAGCTCCCTCACCACCAGCAAAAGCTGCATGCCGAAGAGCGCCTGCTGGAATCTGGCCTGCCCGTGACCATTCTTCGCCCTTCGCACTACATGCAGAATTACCTGGAGGTCTGGCATTTCATCTGCGCGGGGGTGCTGCCATATCCGGTTGCCTGTTCATCGAAGATGGGCGTCGTGGACGTGGAAGACATTGGCGAAGCGGCCAGCAATGTGCTCGCCAATCCGACGGCCCACATCGGCAAGACGTATGAGCTCTCGGGCCATGTGCTGGACCGCAACGAGATGGCGGCCATCTGGAGCAAGGTGATGGGCCACAAGGTGACCGCGATCCGCCTCAGCCCGGACTCCATGAAGAATTCGAAGTCGCTGTTCGGCTCGACCATCCAGATGCTTCAGTCGCTGGCCAGCCCCAAGTTGCGCTCGGCGAAATACTTTGTCCAAGGCATTGGCGAATCGTGGAACGCGCGTGACATCCGAAACTGGCCGGAGGAGGCACGTGACTGCTACGTGCGCATGATGATGTATTACGACCAGCACGGCCTGCCTCCCGGCGACATGCGCCACCTGCCGGCGCTGCTGGGCCACAAAGCCACGAAATATGAAGAGTTTGCCCGCCGCGAGGCTGCGGCCCGGGGCTGGCCGGTGGCGCGATGACGGCAAGGACGCCGCGAATCAAGAACGTAACCGAAGTAGGCGGAACATGACGACCATTGCCATCACCGGCGGGCACAGCGGGCTGGGCCTGATTTGCAGCAAGAAGCTGGCCTTGCTCCCCAAGGTTCATTTGCTGATGCTGGGCCGATCCACCAAGAAGATAGAAGCAGTTGCCGCGAAACTGCGTTCAGCCTCATGCACGGTGACGGTCATCGAACTGGATCTGGCCTCTCTGGCTTCGGTGAGGAAGGGCGCAGAAGAAATTCGCAACTTAAGTATTTCCGGGCAAATTCCGAAACTGGATGCGTTGATTCTCAATGCGGGCATCCAGACCTTGGGCGGCACTTCTGCGAGCTTCAGCATTGACCAGCATGAAGAAACCTTCGCGGTCAATGGCCTGGGCAACTTCCTGCTCGTGAATCTGCTCATGGATGTCATCGCGTCAAGCGGTCGCATTGTGTTCACCGCCAGCGGCACCCACGATGGCGAGTCCATGGACGGCAGGATCATCGGCAAAGCCGTGCCGCCCGATGTGTACCAATTGGCCGCCAACAAGCCCGCGCTTCGCGGCGGGGTTCGCTACGCGACGTCGAAACTCTGCGAAATCCTGTACGCCTACGAATTGCATCGCCGTCTGCGCGCGGCAGGAAAAGGCATCACGGTCATCGCGTATGACCCCGGCTTCATCCCGGAAACCGGGCTGGCAGACAGTTCGCCCAAAATCTTCAAGTTCATGGCCAGCCAGCCTTGGGTGAAATCGATCCTCAAGCGCATCGGCGTCACCATCGGGCGCGAAATCTTCTCGGCAGAATCGCTGGCCGTGCTTGCGACCGACGCTCGCTATAAAGACTCGTCCAACAAGTACTTCCAGTCCGACGACGGGGTGCTCTATGAGCGCAAATCATCCAAGATGTCTTATGACGCTCGCTTGGCCGCAAAGGTCTGGGAAGACTCGAAAAAGTTGACGGGCATTCCCTGAACGGCAGCGTCGAATTGGACGGCGGGAGCCCGCACTGAAGCGTAAGGGGAACCGCTTCGCGCCACGTGGACAGACTCGCAAACACACTTGCCGATGCGCTGAAGTGGCCTGATAATGACATAACTGTCACTGTGACAAGATTGCCCAAACCGCTTCACGCCCATCCACACCCTTCCAGGCACTCGACTCCAGGCGCCTGGACCTCCTCGTATGAATGCACTCAACCCGCCCCCCGTTCACGGCCTGCAAGACATCGAAGCGATGGAGGCGCGCGCCCCTGACCTCCTGGCAGGGCAGCACAGCACCTATGCCTTGCTGTCCGAGGGGGCGAAGGTCCGCCCAGATGGGGCGGCGCTGTCCTTCTTCCTGCGCACCGAGGATCACGAACGCCCCTTCGTCTGGACGCATCGGCAGTGGCTGAGCCAGATCACCCAGACCGCCAACATGTTCAGGCACCTGGGTGTGCAACGTGGCGACGTGGTGGCCTTTGTGTTGCCCAATCTGCCTGAGACGCACTGGACCATCTGGGGTGGCGAAGCCGCTGGCATCGTGTTCGCCATCAACCCCTTGCTGGAGCCAGCCATGATGCTGGACCTGCTCAAGGCCGCGCAGCCCAAATGGATCGTGACCCTGGCGCCGACACCGGGCGCAGACCTGTGGGAGAAGGTCGCGGGCATCGCGCCCCAGGTACCCGGTTTGCAAGGCGTGCTGAGCATCAGCCCCTTGCGCTATCTGCGCCACCCCTTGGCGCCAGTGCTGCGCCTGGTGAACCGCCTCAAGACGCCTGGCAAGCTGGGGGGGGTGCCGGTGCGCGACTTTCACCGCTGCCTCCATGGCCAGGATGGCGCTGCGCTGAGCTTTGCGCCTCCAAGCCTGGACGACGTGGCGTCCTACTTCTGCACCGGAGGCACCACCGGCATGCCCAAGATCGCCGTGCGCACCCACCGCACCGAAGTGGCCAATGCCTTGCAACTGGCCGCCGTTGGCGCCTCTGAGCTGTCCGGCCCCGATGCCACGGTGTTCTGCGGCCTGCCGCTCTTTCACGTCAATGCGCAGATCGGCACGGGCCTGTCCTTGTGGGCGCGGGGCGGCCATGTGCTGCTGGGCACCCCGCAAGGCTATCGGGGCGACAACGTGGTCAAGCGCTTCTGGGAACTGGTGGCGCACCACAAGCTGGTGTCCTTCTCGGGGGTGCCCACGGTGTACGCGGCCTTGCTGCAGGTGCCTCGTCAGGGGCGTGACCTGTCGAGCCTGCGCTTTGGCGTGTGCGGCGCGGCCCCCATGCCGGTCGAGATGTTCAACCGG
>CANBUA010000364.1 GCA_947372535.1 Burkholderiales bacterium | reverse complement strand
GGTTGGACAGGCCCCAGGACCAGCTCAACACTTCGATTTCGCCTTTGTGATCGGCGTGGGTGGCTTCACCTTCTACGCCGTCAAACTTGATGTGGGTATCAATTGCCATGATGAACAACCTTTAAGAAAAGGAATACTGCTGTGGGATGAACCCGGCCCCGGAAGCCGGACGGGAAAGCGTTTGCGGCGATCAACCTGCCTTTTGCGAAGGCAGCTTGGACACCAGGCGCAACGACACGGTCAGCCCTTCGAGCTGGTAGTGCGGGCGCAGGAAGAACTTGGAGGTGTAGTAACCCGGGGTGCCTTCCACCTCTTCGACCACCACTTGCGCGGCAGCCAGAGGCTTGCTGGCCTTGACCTCTTCCGATGAGTTGGCCGGGTCACCGTCGACGTAATTCATGATCCAGTCGTTGAGCCAGCGCTCCATCTCGGCGCGCTCCTTGAACGAGCCGATCTTGTCGCGCACGATGCACTTCAGGTAATGCGCGAAGCGGCAGGTGGCGAACAGGTAGGGCAGGCGTGCAGCCAGGTTGGCGTTGGACGTGGCGTCCGGATCGTCGTACTCGGCAGGCTTTTGCAGCGACTGGGCGCCGATGAACGCGGCGAAATCCGAGTTCTTCTTGTGCACCAGGGGCATGAAGCCGTTCTTGGCCAGCTCGGCCTCGCGGCGGTCGGAGATGGCGATCTCGGTGGGGCACTTCATGTCCACACCGCCGTCGTCGGTCGGGAAGGTGTGCGTGGGCAAGCCTTCCACGGCGCCGCCCGATTCGATGCCGCGGATGCGCGAGCACCAGCCGTACTGCTTGAACGAGCGGTTGATGTTGACCGCCATCGCATAGGCCGAGTTGGCCCAGGTGTACTTGCTGTGGTCGGCGCCGGCGGTGTCTTCTTCGAAGTCGAAGGCTTCCACCGGGTTGGTCTTGGCACCATAGGGCTGGCGCGACAGGAAGCGCGGCATGGCCAGGCCGATGTAGCGGGCGTCGTCCGATTCGCGCAGCGAGCGCCAGGCGGCGTATTCGGGCGTGGTGAAGATCTTGGTCAGGTCACGCGGGTTGGCCAGCTCCTGCCACGACTGCATCTGCATCAGCGCCGGGCCGGATGCCGCGATGAAGGGGCAGTGCGAAGCCGCACCCACCTTGGCCATCTCGGCCAGCCATTCCACATCGGGCGGCGTGTGGTCAAAGAAGTAGTCGCCCACCAGGCAGCCGAAGGGCTCGCCGCCGAACTGGCCATATTCTTCTTCGTAGACCTTCTTGAACAGCGGGCTCTGGTCCCAGGCCGTGCCCTTGAACTTCTTGAGCGTCTTGCCCACCTCCGCCTTGGAGATGTTCATGACGCGGATCTTGAGCATCTCGTCGGTTTCGGTGTTGTTGACGAGGTAATGCAGACCACGCCAGGCGCTTTCGAGTTGCTGGAACTCGGCGTTGTGGATGATCTGGTTGACCTGCTCGCTGAGCTTGGCATCGAGGCCGGCGATGATGGCTTCGATCGAGCCGATCACGTCGCTGCTGATGAGCTTGGCGTTGGACAGGGCTTGCTGAGCCAGGGTCAGCACCGCGGTTTCAACGGCCGACTTGGAGCCTTCGTTCTGGGGCTTGAATTCCTTGTTCAGCAAGGAGGCGAAATCGCCACCTTCATACTGCACGCCCTGCAGGGCTTGGCTGACGGCTTGGGCTTCGGACATGGTTTCTCCTTCAGATCGTGATCACTGGCCGTCGGCCGGCTTCTTGGCCGCAGCCAGGGAATTCAGCAGGGCGTCGTCCTTGAGCACCTTGGCCAGCAGCTCTTCGGCGCCGGTCTTGCCATCCATGTAGGTGATCAGGTTGGACAGCTGCTGGCGGGCTTCCAGCAGTTGCTTGAGGCCATCGACCTTGGCGGCCACGGCGGCCGGAGAAAAATCATCCATGCTGTCGAAGGTCAGGTCGACCGACAGGTTGCCTTCACCCGTGAGGGTGTTGGGCACCTGGAAGGCCACGCGCGGCTTCATGGACTTCATGCGCGAGTCGAAGTTGTCGACGTCGAACTCCAGGAACTTGCGGTCGGCCACAGGGGCCAGCGGTTCGGCCGGCTTGCCCGACAGGTCAGACAGCACACCCATCACGAAGGGCAGTTGCACCTTCTTTTCGGCGCCATAGAGTTCCACGTCGTATTCGATCTGGACACGGGGGGCGCGGTTGCGGGCAATGAATTTCTGACTGCTGGTGGCCATGCTTCGCTCCTGTAGAAGAAGAGGTCAAGTTGAGAAAGTGATGACAGCGTGAACGCGGTGATCGGGGATCAGTACTGGTCGTTGGGGATGCCGGCCAGCTTGGTGACCTGGTCCATGCCCTCGGGCACCAGGTCCTTGATGATGTCGAGGAAGCTCATGTTGATCAGGCGCTGGGCGCGGCGGATGAACAGGGGCGCGGGGTTGGAGGGCTCGTTGGCCTCGATCCAGTCGCAGACCTTGTTCAGCGCGTCGACCGCATCCTGGCGGGTACGCAGGGCGCCCACACCGGCCATGGCCACGCCGCCCGCCCCCACCCAGCCGCCTGCAGCAGCTTCCGCCTGGGCGCCCTCACCTTCGGCGCCCGCCGCCTCACCCTGCCCCAGGGCCTGGTTGGCCGCTTCGCGCAGGGCCTGGGCGATCAGGCGCAGGGGCTTGAACTCGGGGCCGCTGACCGTGGCCTTGTCGCTGACCAGGGCGTCCATGGCCTGCACGGCGTCCAGCATGCCTGCCAGCGCGGCGCACAGGCCTTCGTCCTGGGCTTCGGCTTCGCGCAGGGCCTGCAGCACGCCGGCCGCCGGCACATGGCTTTCGCCCTCGGGCGCCTGGCCCTTGCCAAAAGCCAGTTCGATGTCGCGGCCACTCACACCCGCGCGCCCGCCGGTGGTGGCCTTGCGCAGGTCGGCGATGAAGCAATCGGCATCGGCCAGCGGGGCCAGCGCGTTGAGGCGCATGGTCGGGTCGTTGTCGTCGTCGGCATCCAGCTTGGGATGAACGTGATCCCACTGCTGGGACAGCAGACCGTGGATCAGCTGCAAGCCTTCGGCGGCAGCACGCAGGCCTTGCAGGCGGGTGCTGGCGCGCATCAGGTGGACGGCCACGCGGATGTCGCGGGTGCGGCCCATCAAATCGCGCGACAGGCTTTGCATCTGGCGCCAGTCAGGCTCTTCACCGGGGATGATGGTGTCGCCGAATTGCTGCTCGGGTTTGCCCTTGGCCGCCTCTTCCAGTTCCAGGAAGGTGGCGTCGTACTCCAGGTCGGGGCCGCAAGGCTCGCCTTCGGAGAGGGGCACCAGGTAGGCGTCGACGTCGATCAGGGCCATGGTTGGGAATGCGCGCAGCAAGCGTGGATCAAGAGACTGCAGGCGACTGTAAGGAGCCCCCCGAGAGGCAACACCTGTCCAAAGTCATTTAGCCCCCATTCGTTTGACAAACTAGGGGGGTCGAGTGGCGAACAGGCGAAAAAAACCCCGCTCGAGGCGGGGTGGTGGGGGAGCGAGGGGCCTCAGAAGGCCGAGCAGTTGCTGTCGTTGCGCACGCTGGAGCAGGAACTGAGCTGCGCCGAGCGCCGCACCTGCAGCCATTGCTGGGCCAGGGGGTCGGCCTCCAGGTCGGAAGCCACGCCACCGCCCGTGTTGGCTGGCGTGCACACCTGCGGCCGGGTGAACTGGCCGCGAACGTAGACATCGGTGCGGAGTTCGCCCAGCGCTTCGCTGGATTCCACGGTCGAGATCGACGGCGCAATGGCGATGGCCACCTCGGCGGGGTTGATCGTGGGCGTGGGCGTAGGCTCCGGCGGCGGTGTCGG
>CANBUA010000363.1 GCA_947372535.1 Burkholderiales bacterium | reverse complement strand
GACCGCCACTACCATGCCGCGCAACTGAGCGTGGCCGATCTCGTGGCGGCAGTGCCGGAACTGGCGCTGGTGTCTTTGAGGGCCCGTCAGGTCGCGCAGGTGGACAGCAAGGACATGGCCTGGCCAATCTGGCGCGAGCTGCTGGTGGTGCTTCAAGCCGAACTGCTGGATCCGCAGGTCGCGGGCATCGTGATCACGCATGGCACGGACACGCTGGAAGAAACCGCGCTGCTGTTGCACCTGCTGTTGGCCATCGGCAAGCCAGTGGTGTTGACCGCGGCCATGCGCCCGGCCACCTCCAAGGAGGCCGATGGCCCGGGCAACCTGCGGGATGCCGTGCACGTGGTCCAATGGGCGGCGCAGCAGGGCCATCAAGGCGTGGTGGCTGTGATGCATGGTCGCATCTGGGCGGGCCAGGATGTCCGCAAGTCGCACAGCTGGCACATCGATGCCTTTGATGGCGGCGGTCAAGCGCCACTGGGGCTGATTGAGAACGGCATGGTGCATGAGGCGGCACCTCAATGGCCCACCGCCAAAGGCTGGGCGGCCCATGACACCGGTTATGCATGGCCTGCACAGTTGCCATCCGTGGCGCTTGTACTCAGCCATGCCGATGCGGATGGTCAGCTGATCGACGCCTGGTCGAGTGGCAGGGCAGCCACCAACACAGAATCCAGGGGCCTGGTGGTGGCCGGTACGGGCCATGGCTCCCTGCACGGAGCGGTGGAGGCGGCCATGGTCCGGGCGCGGCAGTCGGGCATCCAGGTCTGGCGCAGTACCCGCGTGCCCAGAGGAGGGATCTTGCCGTCCACTGATGAAGTCTGGTCATCGACCGGCGCCTTGACGCCTGCACAAGCCCGCCTGGCCTTGTCTCTGGCCTTGTGGTGGCGGCCTGCGCAGTGCGCAAGTTGGGCCGACGCGCTGATCAGCCCTTGATCTTGAGCACGACCAGGTTGCCCGTCTTGACCGTGGTCTCGGTCGGGGCCAGGGTGTCACCCATTCTGGGCGACCAGATGCGCACGAGGTGCTCGCCGGGCGGCACGTCGATGCTGAGGTTGCCGCCTGCGTCCGTGCGGCCAAAGTAGGGCGTGCTCACCACGTGGATGTAGGCCAGCATCTTGTCGTGGATGTTGCAGCCCAGGGTGGCGGTGCCCGGTTTGTCGAACACGACGGGCGCGGCCGGGGTGCCGGCGTACAGGCGCAACTCGAAGGTCTTGGTGGGCGAAAACGAATAGACGTGGTGCCGCACGGTGTCGAAATTGGGAAAGCTGACGGAGGTGCCCGTCTGAATCGCCAGCACTGTGGGGCTGAATTGCTTGTCGCGTTGCGACATGTCTGCCGTGCCGGTGGTGGTCGTGGCTTTGGCGCCTTTGACCATGATCGACACCACGGCATCGGGGACCGCTTGGCCGCCCGCATCGACCACGGTGAAGATTTGCGGCACGGCCCAGGCCTGCTGGCCTGCCAGGCCAAGGCCCATGCCCGCCGCCGCTGTCAGACAAGCGCGAAGCGGCAGGCGCTCGAGGGCGGTGGTCATTTCACCATGTCCCGCTTGGTAGGCGCCAGGCGTTTGAGCAGTTCGTTCTTGGCGGCGTTGCTGACGCCATAGGCATTGAGTTCGTCGCGCAGGATCTCGACCATCAGTTCGAATTCGGCGCCAGTGATGTTGAGCGCAGCATGCGATTTCTGCATGGTCTCACCCTGGTAGTTGCAGGGGCCATCGGCGACCTTGCACACATAGTCACTCACGCTGGCCTTGAGGTAGGGCATCTTGATGCCATCGAAGGTCCGCTTGGTGCGTGGATCCTGGGAGACGCGGTCCAGGGTGCGGCCCACCACGGTCTTGATGCCTTCGACGCCCCCGAGTTGCTGGTACAGCGGACCCTTGTCGGCCAGCATGGGATTGGTGCAGGCCAGCAGCGTGGCGGTCAGTGCGCCCATGAGCAGGCGACGGCTGCGTGGGCTCATGAAGGCCTGGGCGAGGGTGGGAATGAGCGTGAACATGAAGGTGCTCCGACGATTGAATATCAATTTTTCCGCAAATTGGCCGAAGACAAACGGGCCAATTGGGCGGCTTTGATGCCCTGTTTGCGCCGGCATGCCTTGGCAAGCCTGTTTTCACATGTCAAAAATGCCACGAATGCCTCACATGACACCTGCCTTCACCGTTCGGACATCCCTCACGCACCGTCCCCTCGCCATTTGCGCGCTCAGCCTGCTTGCCGGTGCGGCCTTGTTCCTGGCATCACCCCGTGCCCAGGCCGGTGAAAGGCTGCTGGCCACGTGGGGCGTCAGCCAGGTAGAAGGCGCTGGCGGCGGTGGCCTGACGCCTTGGGCCACCATCACCGGCACGGGCAGCAGCAATCAGGTTGGCGGCTCGGCGTTTGTGACGACGGCCTCCACTCAGGGCGACTACCGGCTCAAGGTGGCCGGCGCGGCCATCGGCATCAAAGATCGCTACGAGATCAGCCTGGCGCGCTGGAGCCTCAAGCTGGCCCCGGATGTGGTGCCAGACAAATCATTGGAGATGACGGTGGTCGGCTTCAAGGCACGAATCCTGGGCGATGCCGTCTACGACCAGGACTCGTGGATGCCGCAGGTCAGCGTGGGTGCTCAATACAAGTCGGCCAGCGACACGGGACTGATTGCTGCCTTGGGCGGCAAATCCAGCGAGGACGTGGACCTCTATGTCTCGGCCACCAAGGTCTGGTTGGGCGCCGCCGCGGGCTACAACGTGCTGACCGGCGCGACACTGCGCTGGACACGCGCCAATCAGTTCGGCTTGTTGGGCTTTGGTGGCGGGGCCGAGTCGGGCCGCACCTTGCATGCTGAAGGCAGCTTGGGGCTGATGTTGCGCGATGACCTGGTGGTGGGCGGCGAGTTCCGCAGCAAGCCCAATAACCTGGGTGTCAATGGCTTCGAGGAAGAGCGCGCTTACGACGCCTTTGTGGCCTGGTTCCCGCACCGGCAGGTCAGCCTGACCGCCGCCTGGCTCAACCTGGGCAACATCGCCACCAAGAAGAATCAGCAGGGGCTGTACCTCTCGGGTCAAGTCGCTTTCTGACATCGCAGAGGGCGCCGCTCGCCTGACCAGATCGCTTTACAAACCATTTACCCCCTCCCAACCAAGCCCCAACAGCCCTGCGGCACACTGGGCGCCATGAATTCGATTCGAACACGGGCCTGGTGGTTGGGCTGGCGAGGTGCCATGGTCTTGGTTTTGCTGCTCGCGGCAGGCTGGGGCATCAAAAGTAAATGGTTCGGCCAACCGCCCGCACCTCAGGTCATCACCGCCGAGGCCCAGGTGGCCGACATGGAAGACACGGTGCTGGCCTCTGGCACCATCGAAGCCGTCAAACAGGTGAGCGTGGGCGCCCAGGTGTCGGGCCAGGTCAAACGCTTGCTGGTGGCCCTGGGCGACAAGGTCAAGGAGGGCCAGTTGATCGCCGAGATCGACGCCACGCCCCAGACCAACGCCTTGCGCAATGCCGAATCGGCCTTGTTGGGCATCCAGGCTCAGCGGGCGGCCAAGCAAGCCTCCCTGGCGCAATCTGAACTCAGCTTCAAGCGCCAACAGCAGTTGATCGCGCAGGATGCCACTTCGCGCGAGGCCTTCGAGGCGGCCCAGGCCAGCCTGAACACGCTCAAAGCCGAGATCGCTGCGCAAGATGCGCAGATCCAGCAGGCCCGCATCACCGTCGATACCCAGCGTTTGAACATGGGCTACACGCGCATCACGGCGCCCATGGATGGTGTGGTGGTGGCCGTGGTCACGGAAGAAGGGCGCACCGTCAACGCCAACCAGTCGGCGCCGACCATCGTCAAGATCGCTCGGCTGGACACCGTGAC
>CANBUA010000362.1 GCA_947372535.1 Burkholderiales bacterium | reverse complement strand
AGTGTGAAGAAAAACAACATCTAAATCTTGCCAAGTAGGGACGAGCTGAGATGTCTACAACGCAGGGACATTAATTTTCAAGAGGGAAGCATATGAACATCCAGTCCAACTTTGGTCTAAAAACCTTTCAGGGTGCAAGCAAGACTGCGCCCAGTTCGCAAGCCGTTTACGCACCGGCATCAGGCGGCCCTTCGGCCAGTGCCGCCGCCCAACGCACATCGGAGAAAGTCACGATATCTGAAGCTGCAATGGCGCTAGCCGCCAGTGAGGGGGGCAGTGCCCCCGCACGGGCGCCCGGTCAGGAAAGATTTCTACAGACGCTCAGAGACAACACTCCTGCCGAGTCTGACAAGATCGCCTATGAGTTGGCTACCTCGCGCAGCGAGATTTCTTACGACATAAGTCACGGCGATATCCGGCTGTCAAGCACAGGCGAAGTCGCTGGCGAAGGCTACGCCGAGAAGTTCAGCCAATTGGCTACTGCAGTAGATGCGCAGAAGCGCGCGCTCTATGACTCTGAAAAGGCCAAGGGCACCGATCCGAAGGAGATCATTGCCAAGATTATCGACTTTCAGAACTCCCAGTCCCAAGCGTACCGCGATGCGACGGGAGCCGGTTTCTCTTGACCCTTTGACTGAACCACGGGGTGCTCACTCAGCGTCCCGCGTGCAAGCAGCAACTTCGCCGAGGCAAGGGGACGGCGGTGAGTACGATTTCTTGGACTACCTGGACGGCAGTTCATGTATTCATACGAAGACCGGCTTCGAGCCGGACAGCTCTACATCAAGCTTGGCAAGCCAGCCGGCTTGACCATTCGTCAGCTCGTTATACCAATCGAATGCTCGAAGTCTGCAAGATTTTTCTCGTTAAGGTAACTTAGATCGTGGAAAGCAGCAAATTCTGCAAGGCCACCACTTCGGCTTGATAAGGCAAATCACCGAACGATCAAATGGCGCCTTGGGTTTGTCATCGAGCTTGCCCTCGGCGTGAGCCTCGGTCAGTCGAGACGGCCATCAATCGAACCATAAATGGTGCGATTGACATCACCATCAACGGCACCTATGATCCTCCCTTCATTGGAAACCCAGGTGAATCGTCATGTCCACGTTAACAGCGAATGACCTCAAGACAGGCGGCATTGCTGCCATCGAATCAGCGCTGGCCACCCAGCCCGAAGTCACTATTTCAGTCCGTGGCAAGGATCGTTTTGTCGTGATGGACGTAGCTCATTACCACTATCTGCGCGAATGTGAACTCGATGCCGCCCTGGCCCAAGGCCAGGCTGATCTGGCGGCAGGCCGCTTTAGTGTTGAATCGGCCCAGACCCACGCAACTCGGCTGGAGGCGATGCTTGTGGCGGAGACCACATCTGCACCGGTGAAAGCCCGCTCCGGCAACAAGACCTGATCAGCGTTTGCGCCATGCCCTATCAATTGGTCTTCACGGATGACTATGTCCGCCGCGCCTTGCGTTTCATCAAACGTCATCCAGACTTGAAAAGTCAGTACGCCAAGACACTCGCGCTCTTGGAAGCCAATCCGCACCACCCTTCATTGCGCCTTCATGCACTGTCGGGGCGATTGAGCGGATTGCATTCGGTGTCCATCAACTTGTCTTACCGCATCACGCTTGAATTGCTGATCCGTGACCAGCAAATCATCCCCATCAATGTGGGTGATCACGACGCCGTGTACTGAACCCTCACGTCCGCATTGCGCCCTTATTTCACCTTCCGCATGTCCAAGGTCAACGGATGTTCCACCCCCGCCGGCATCGCCTTGACATGCATCATCCCCGGCGTGTGCCCCAGCCTGAAGAACCTGCCCAGTCGCCGGCTCTCCGCCTCATAGCTGTTGATCGGATAACTGTCGTAGTTGCGGCCACCCGGGTGCGCGACATGGTATTGGCACCCGCCCAGTGAGCGCTTGAGCCAGGTGTCGACCAAATCGAAGGTCAAAGGCGCATCCACGCCGATGGTCGGGTGCAGACAGGAAGGCGGCTGCCAGGCGCGGTAACGCACGCCCGCCACATACTCGCCCACGCGCCCGGTGGGGTGCAGCGGCAGGGTGTGCCCGTTCACCGTCACCACATGCCGGTTGCCGTTGAGCCCGGTCACGCGCACCTCCAGCCGCTCCAGCGACGAATCGACGAAGCGCGCGGTGCCGCCCGGGGCGCCCTCCTCGCCCATCACGTGCCAGGGCTCCAGCGCCGTGCGCACGGTCATGTGCACGCCCGCCACGGCCACATCGCCCACATACGGGAAGCGGAACTCGAAGTGCGGCGCGAACCAGGCCGGGTCGAACTGGAAGCCAGCCTGGCCCAGTTCGATCAGCACGTCGGCGAAGTCCTGCTCGATGAAGCTGGGCAGCAGGAAGCGGTCGTGCAGGCCGGTGCCCCAGCGGGTCAGGCGTTGGGCGCCATGGCCCTCGTAGGGCTCGCGCCAAAACCAGGCGATCAGGGCGCGGATCAGCAGTTGCTGCACCAGGCTCATGTGCGGGTGGGGCGGCATCTCGAAGGCGCGCAGCTCCAGCAGGCCCAGGCGGCCGGTGGGGCCATCAGGCGAGTAGAGCTTGTCGATGCAAAACTCGCTGCGGTGGGTGTTGCCCGTGGCGTCGATCAGCAGGTTGCGCAGGGTGCGGTCGATCAGCCAGGGTGGGCATTGGCCGAAGCTGGCGATCTGCCGTTCGATCTCCTTGAAGGCAATCTCGATCTCGTAGACCTGGTCTTGCCTGGCCTCGTCGATGCGCGGCGCCTGGCTGGTGGGGCCGATGAACATGCCCGAGAACAGGTAGGACAGCGAGGGGTGGTTGTGCCAGAAGGTCAGCAGGCTCGACAGCAGCGTGGGCTTGCGCAGGAAGGGGCTGTCGCCGGGCGTGGCGCCGCCCAGCACGAAGTGGTTGCCGCCGCCCGTGCCGGTGTGGCGGCCATCGACCATGAACTTCTCGGTGGACAAGCGGGTTTCGTGGGCGGCCTGGTAGAGGAACTCGGTGTGGTCCACCAGCTCGCCCCAACGGCTGGCCGGGTGGATGTTGACTTCGATGACGCCGGGGTCGGGCGTGACTTGCAGCAGCGTCATGCGCGGGTCGCGTGGGGGCGGGTAGCCTTCCATGACGATGGGCAGGCGCAGCTCGGCGGCCGTGGCTTCGACGGCGGCGACCAGGTCCAGGTAGTCCTCCAGCTTGGCCAGGGGCGGCATGAAGACGTAGAGCACGCCGCCACCGGGGCCTTCGGTCTCGACCTTGGGGCCGCTGGCGCGGTCGGGGTTGCGGGCCTCGACGACCAGGGCCGTGCGGGTGATCCAGTGGGCTGACTGGAAGCGCTCAGGGCGGGTCTGCCAGTCGATGGGGTCAGGCACCGACGGGCCATCTGGGCCAGCCGTGATGCTGGGGCGGGTGCCCAGCGTGGTGATGCCACCCACGTCGGCACCGCCTGCACTGGAGACCAGAGCGATCGATGCATCCTCGAATGATGAAGCGGCCAACGCATCGGACGAGCGGTATTGCGCGCGCAGGGCCGCCGCGGCCGGCAGCGCTGGCTTGGGCGCGAAGGGGTCGTGCTGATGCTGGAAGGGGTAGTCGCCCGTGGTGACCCAGGGCATGGAGTCCAGCGGCAGGCGGTAGCCCATGGGCGAATCGCCAGGTGTCAGGTACATGCGCTCGTCACGGAAGAACCAGGGGCCGGTCACCCAGGTCGGGCCGGCCAGCTGGGTGGTCCAGTCGCGCTTGAGGGGCAAGGCGTAGCCGGTGATGTGGTCCAGGCCCTGGCTGAACACGCGGCGCAGGCGCACGCGCTCCAGCTCGTCGTCCAGGCGGGCGTCCAGCGGGTCCACGTTGACCGGCAGGCGGCGTTCGCGCCAGAGGTAGTACCAGGTGTCCTCGTAGCC
>CANBUA010000361.1 GCA_947372535.1 Burkholderiales bacterium | reverse complement strand
GTTGTTTGCGTGAATCTCAAAATGTTGTATGAGTACTCGGTGCCCAAGGCACCTGGGGTGCGTCTGGCTGTGGCCGGCGCGGTGTTGGCGTGTCTGAGCGGTTTTGTGGATCGAGTGTGGGCTCAGGCTCAGCAGTCGCTGGAGCCGGTGATTGTCACGGCCAGTCGTGTGGCTCAGCCTTTGCAGACGGCCCCCGTTGGCGCAACGGTGATCACCGCCGACCAGATCCAGCGTTCTGGCGTTTCCGATGTGAACGAAGCCATTCGCAAGCTGGGTGGCGTGGCCGCCAAGAGCGATCTGAACAACGGCCATGAAAATTCCTTGGACTTACGGGGCTATGGCGAGACGGCAAGTTCCAACATGGTGGTGCTGGTTGATGGCATCCGTGTCAGCGAGAATGAAATGGCGTCCCCACGCCTTTCAGGCATACCACTGGACCAGATCGAGCGCATCGAAATCATCCGCGGCAGCAGCAGCGTGTTGTGGGGCGAGGGCGCTTCCGCAGGCGTCATCAACGTCATCCTCAAAACGCCTTTGAATGAGGCGTCTTCTGGGCGCCTGAGCGCTTCTGTCGGCAGCTTCGGCAGCAATCAAGTACAGGCCAGCGGCACATGGGCGCTCAAGCAGGGGCTGAGCCTAGATGCTTCCCTGGATCGCAACCGTTCTGATGGGTATCGGGATAACAGTGACTATGCACAGGACGTGATGAGCTTGGGTGCCCAATGGCGGCAAGCGGGCTGGCTGGTTCGGGCTCGTGTGCAGCATGAAGACCAGGATGCACGTTTGCCAGGCAGCTTATCTTTGGCGCAGTTCAATGCTGATCCGACCCAAACCAACACGCCTGACGATTTCTCAAGCCTGCAGGAAACGCGCTATTCGCTGCACTTGGAGCGTGATTGGGGACCATGGCAGGCCCAGATTGACATTGGTCGACGTCAGCGTGAGTCGACTTATCAATACGTTTCGTATTTCGGCGCGCTCACTAAGAGCACGAGTTGGCAAACGCAAGTGTCGCCGCGTCTGGTGAACAAGGCGACATTGGGGAGTGCCACCCTGGTGACGGTGGTGGGCTATGAAGCGCAACATTGGACATTCGACAAGAATGTGGCCAATGGGCAGGAAACAGCCAAGCAGACCAACTCCGCCTGGTTCATCCACAGCGACATCTCGCTCCTGACTGGCACCCGCATGGTGCTAGGCGCTCGTCAGGAGCGATTGGTCAAGCGAGGAGACTATCCTGGCGCAGGCTACGATTCGCCAGTGACCTACGACCGGCACGATAACGTTCATGCTACTGAATTCGGCCTCAATCAGACGATTGCAAATGGCTGGGATCTGTATGGCCGAATCGCATCTTCATACCGGTTGGCCAACGTGGACGAGAACCGCCTGACGCCTTCATTGGGTCCGCTTCGGCCTCAGAAGAATCAAGACAAAGAGGTCGGTTTGAAGTGGTTGCAAGGCCGCAATTCGGCTGCCCTGCGGTTGTTCACGCAATCGACGGTCGATGAAATTGCCTTCGTGGGCGGTTCCGTATTTGCCAACGCAAACATTGATCCCACGCGTCGTCAAGGTATCGAGCTCGAAGGACATTGGAGTCCGGTGACAGCACTGGATTTGTCGGCAACTGTGCAGGACATTTCTGCCAAATACCGCAAAGGCCCGTTGGCAGGCAGGCAAATGGTGTTGGTGGCACCGCAAACAGCCACGCTGCGTGCAAGCTACCAAGTGACAGACCATCACACCGTGGATCTGGGCTTGCAGTACCTGGCGAAGATGCGTTTTGGGCAAGACACCAACAACCAGTGCACCAGGCGAGTGCCATCGTCTACTTTGCTGGATGCTCGCTATGCCTGGTCTGACAAAGCTTGGACCGTGGCGGTCTCAGGAACGAATCTGACCGATAAGCAGGGCTACAACTATGCTTACAGCTGCACGGGTGGCGATGTCTACCCGTTTGCTGGACGCGCGGTCAAACTCACGGTGTCACGTCAGTTCTGAGCATGAGCAGCCCCCACCACTTCATCATCGGCGGTCAGCGCAGCGGCAAATCCCGCCACGCCGAGCGCTTAGCCTTGAAGTGGCTGGCTGAGCAACCTGGGCGGGCGGTGACGGTCGTGGCCACCGCCCAGGCCTCCGACAACGAGATGGGCCGCCGCATCGAGCGGCATCGCCTGGACCGTCCGCCGGTTTTTGACACGCACGAGGAGCCCTTGAACCTGGGCGCCGCCGTGCGTGCTTTGTCGATCACGCCTGAGCGCCTGCTCCTGGTCGATTGCCTGACCCTGTGGTGGAGCCAGGTCATGTTCCCGAACCATGTGAAGACGCTGAATGAGCCGCCGCTGGATGCCGAGTCGCTGCGGCTTGACCTGCTCTCTGCCTTGGCGCAGGCCCAAGGGCCGGTCATTTTGATTGCCAACGACATCGGCAGCGGTGTCATTCCCTTGGGCGCCGAGGTACGCGCCTTTGTGGACGAGATGGGCCGCGTCAATCAACAGGTCGTGCAGTGCTGCGGCCAGATCACGTGGATGATGGCGGGTCAGCCGTTCACCCAGGCGGTGGAGCGCTGGGCATCATGATGATGACGTTGAGCTGGTGGCGCTCGCTGAGCCTGGCGCTGTGTGCATGGATGCTGTTGGTTGGCACTGGTCTGGCCATGGCGCAAACGGCCAGCCCAAGGCTGCGCATCACCGATGACCGAGGCGCCGTCGTCACGCTGGCCGCGCCGCCAGCTCGCATCGTGTCCTTGCTGCCGTCGCTCACGGAGATCGTCTGCGACCTGGGCGCTTGCGACCGTCTGGTTGGCGTGGACCGATGGTCAAACTGGCCAGCCTCGGTGAAGAGATTGCCGCGCGCGGGCGGTCTGGACGATCCGAATGTGGAGTTGATCGCTTCGCTCAAACCCGACCTGGTGCTGGTGGCGCCTTCGGCAAGGCTGTCAGCACGCCTGCGCTCACTGGGCCTGAAGGTGGCCGAGCTCGATGCCCAGGATTTGCCCACCGTGCGCAAGGTGTTCGGCCAAGTGGCCACCTTGTTGGGGCAGCCGGCCAAGGGTGAGCAACGCTGGCAGGTGCTGGATGCCGGGATCAACAAAATGGCCGCGCAGGTGCCTGCCAAAGCCCATGGCGCGCGCGTGTATTTCGAGGTCAGCAGCACGCCCTATGCCGCGGGTGAGGCATCGTTCATCGGCCAGTTGCTGAATCGCATGGGGGTGCGCAATGTGGTGCCGGCCGCCATGGGGCCGTTCCCCAAGCTCAACCCTGAGTTCGTGGTGCGCGCCAATCCTGACGTGATGGTGGTCTCCAACCAGGATGCGCCGACGCTGGCGCAACGGCCGGGGTGGGCTGGGATGAAGGCCGTTCGGCTCAAGCAGGTCTGCGTGATCGAGGCGCCTCAATACGATGTGCTGGCACGCCCAGGTCCACGTTTGGGTGAGGCCGCGCGTTTCCTGGCCGAATGCCTGGCGCGCACGGTGGGCAAGGGCTGGCCATGATGAGCCGCTGGGGCGTGCCTGTGCTGTGTGTGCTGGGTCTGATACTGGCCGTGTTGGGCTTGTGCCTGGGCAGCACGGGTTGGCAGGCGCCTTGGGGCATGGCGGCCGATGAAGGCCTGCGCCAGTTGGTGTGGGAGATTCGCGCGCCACGTACTTTGGGCGCTGCACTGGTGGGCATGTTGCTGGGCCTGGGCGGTGCTTTGGCGCAGGGCCTGTTCCGCAATCCTCTGGCTGAGCCGTATCTGCTGGGCAGCTCGTCTGGCGCAGGGTTGTGCATGGCGCTGGTGCTCACCTTGGGCATGCCCTGGGCCGTGTCCACCGGTTGGTGGGAGCGCCTGGGTCTGACCGGTTGCGCCTTCGTGGGCGCGCTGGGCGGCGTGTCCCTGACCTTGCTCATGGCCCGGGGCGC
>CANBUA010000360.1 GCA_947372535.1 Burkholderiales bacterium | reverse complement strand
CTCACGGAATCGGCCATCAGCGGTAATTCGCCGATGTCGGGTTCTGCGACGGTTGCGGTAGCGCCTCACTCGGCAAAGCAAAGGCACGGCTCAGTGCGAATGGTCAAGCCGACAGCATGTGGAAGAAGTCTCGAGAGAACTCATCCGCGGGGAAGAATGTCTCCACCCGCAACTCGTTCGCCGTGACGTCCAGCGCTGTACCAAACGACGACACCATGGAGAACACCTTGAGCGTGTGCTCACCCAAGTCATATTCCATGGGGAAGATTGGGGGTGGCGAGCCGCTGAGCCAGTCCTGGCTTCTCCATGGCGCACTCACGCCTGGGAATTGGCTGACATCTGCCAGCAACTGGCGCAATGCCTGGTGCGTTGGATCTGCCGCCAATTCGCGATGCAGCCGATTCAACAGCAACGTGGCCACCTGGGGCCAGTTCTTCAGCCGCGGCTGCATGCCCTGTGGGTGAAATGTCATGCGCATGACGTTGCGGCCACCACTCTCATCGACGCGTTGCCAGACCTCGTCCGGTGGGCCCAGCAAGGCTACGAAGCGCTCGGCGGGGGCATTGCACATCAACATGTCCCACTGCCGGTTGACCACCATGGCCGGGTAGGGCTCGTGATGCTTGATCGTCAGGGTCAGCGCCTCACGCACGGCCGCCATGTCGTCATCTTGCAGTGCACGTTGCTGGAACACGGGTGCAAAACCCGCTGCGTGCAGCCACAGATTCCGCTCACGCAAGGGGACGTCCAGCACTTCGGCAAGCTGGAGAACCATGTCTCTGCTGGGTTGCGCGCGGCTTGATTCCAGAAAGCTCAAGTGGCGTTGCGAGACGCCTGCCTCCAGTGCCACATCCAGTTGAGCGCGCTTGCGCAAGCCGCGCCACTGCCGCAGCAGTTGCCCGAAGGGCAGCGCTTCACCAAGGTGGATGGAGAGGTTCTCTACGCCAGTCATGGCGGCAGTATCTCCTCTGAGATGTGCGCATTTCAATGACCTCCCAGGTAATTGTCTTGCTTGCATCACGGTCGGATCATCTGCAGACCATCCATCCCAAAGACGGAAACAAGCGCCATGCTTCCACTCAAGACCCTCCAACTGCCGCAAGGCCCTGTGCAATACCTTGAGCGGGGCCAAGGGCAGCCCATTGTCTTCGTGCATGGCCTGATGGTTGACCACAAGCTCTGGCAGCCCATCGTTTCCGAACTCAGCCAAGGCCTGCGCTGCATCGTGCCCAACTGGCCGCTGGGCGCGCATGCCGTGCCCATGGCGCGAGCGGCAGACTTGTCTGTCATGGGCATGACCCGCCTGATCGCCGACTTGATGGTCGTGCTTGATCTGCGAGATGTGATTTTGGTGGGCAACGACACGGGTGGGGCCTTGGCGCAGATGGTGTGTGCCCAATTTCCCGAGCGCATCGCCAGCGTCGTGCTGACGACCTGTGACGCCTACGACGTCTTCCCGCCTCCCGCCTTTGCCTTTTTGAAGTGGCTAGGCCATGCCCCTCCTCTGGCATGGATGATGGCCCAGCTGATGCATCACGTACCTCCACTCAGGAGATTGCCGTTCTCATTTGGCGGGCTCACAGATGCGCCGCTGGACGACGAACTGATCGAGCACTGGCTCCGGCCCATGCGCACGGACGCCAGTGTGCGACGGGACGTGTGCAAGTTTCTTCGCACACTCTCCAATCGCCATACGCAGGATGCGGGCGATGCCTTGCGCCGCTTCCACAAACCCGTCTTGTTGCTGTGGTCGACAGGGTCGCGGCACTTCCCAAGGCGCTTGGCGGAGCGAATGCAACGAGAGTGGCCCAACACGGAACTGTTTTGGATCGACAGTGCTGGCGTCTTCCTGAGTCTTGAATACGCGCAACAGTTGGTGAGCAACATCAAGCGCTTCACCGCAACCGAGACCGAAGCTCAGAGGGCGGTCACACTGGCATAGAGGATTGCCACTTTGCATGTCGTCGAGCCTGGCTCAGGCTGGGTCGAAACATGCTGTTGGCGACGGACCAACGTCGGCTTGAGTACAGGGAGTCTCGCAAATTGAACGGCTGCTCAGGGTGGCGATGGGACGGCCACGTATTCGATGTCGTCTCCGGAACGCGGGCAGTGACGCTTCGATTCCTGCATCATGCGGGGCCGAGCGATGGGCACGTCAGACCAGCTGAATCGATCGCGCAGGCATCGGTCAAGATTCAAAGCGAGGGTCGTGGAATGAAGCTGTTGCGCGGAGTAGGGATCAAGCTGGTCCTGAGTTGGATCGCGTTCATGAGCATGCACACAGCTTGGGCGCAAGGTGCCACCGCGCTCCAGCGGGCAGTGACCCTGGCGGGCGCAGCCCAGAGGCCATCGCGTGCAACGGACCGGTTGCCAGCCTTCAGTAACCGCCTGTCACGCCCGCGACCGTTGATTGTGATCGTTGGCGAAAACGAGTACACCGAACTGACGGACTTCGTCGTTCCTTTCAGCATTCTCTCGGCCTCACATGCGGCCGATGTGGTGACCGTGGGCACCCACGCGGGCCTCCTTCGGATGTTTCCAGCTTCAGTGTGGATTCAGCCGGACTACACCATTGCGGACTTTGACGCGCGCTTCCCCATGGGCGCTGACTATGTCATCGTTCCGGCAGTGCACAGATACTCGGACGCCACACTCCTGGACTGGATTCGCAGCCAGTCCCAAAAGGGCAGCGTCGTCATCGGCGTCTGCGATGGTGTGCTGTCAGTGGCCGCTTCTGGCCTGCTCAAAAACAAGCGGGCTACCGGTCATTGGTATTCCTTTGCTGATCTGAGCCAGCAGTATCCGCAGACCAAGTGGCAGCGTCATCTTCGGTACATTGCCGATGGCAACGTCATCACCACCACCGGTGTCACAGCGACCATTCCGATGTCCCTGGCGCTGGTCGAAGCCATTGCCGGGCGTGCCCGAGCCTTGCAACTTGCGCAAGAACTGGGCGGCCTCGGCTACGAGTGGTCGGCCGAACATCCCAGTGAACGCTTCGCCTTGACCTGGCAACACAAACTCACCGTTGCAAAGAACGCCGTGGCGATCTGGCAGCATGAATCTTTGGGGATCGACATCAATCCGGGCATCGACGAACTCGCTTTGGCGCTGACCGCCGAAGTGCATTCGGCCACATACAGATCGACCACTTACTTGGTCAGTGACCACCAAAGTCCTATCCGCACGCTGAGGGGACTGAGCATCCTGCCTGGCCGCCTCACCAAAGACGCTGGAGATCTGCGCATGTTGACAATCCCCGCGAATGTACCGCCCTTGCTCATGCTTGATCGCTCGCTGGCGTCCATCAAGGACGACTATGGCCAGCCAACAGCGTTGTGGGTGGCAACCCAAATGGAATACCCAGGCTTCCAATAGGTCACCAGGGTCCTGAGAGGCCCTCTCGTGCGGCGCATCTATCCGTCAGCATTTGAACCACAGCCAACCGTCAAGTCTGTGCAACGCTGAAATTGGCCGAGTCGAGTCTAAGTAGACTTCAAATTTCTTGCCTCAAACCGGTCACCCAGCGGACGTCAACGAGAAGGATTTCAAGCCGATCGCCATCGGCAGGTCATGGCCGAGAGCCGCCACACCTCGACCACACCAACCCCCTGATTCGCTGACCCAGCCGCCCCCAAGTGCGCAGCACGGAGGCCAATACCCCCCCGACACCCGCCCCCAAACCCTCTGCCCACGGAGGTCCTGAGCCCCAGCCCGCGCCCCGCTGTCTCCCGCGCATGCCCAGGCACCTTGCCCTACAACTGGAACACCGCCACGGTTTGCACCAGCGCCACGGCCTGCAGGCGCAGGTTCTCTGCGGCGGCGGCGCTGTGCTCCACCAGCGAGGCGTTTTGCTGCGTGTTCCGGTCCAGTTCGCTGACCGCTGCGCCGATTTGCTGCACGCCTTCGGTTTGCTTGGCCGTGGCCGTGTTGAAGGC
>CANBUA010000359.1 GCA_947372535.1 Burkholderiales bacterium | reverse complement strand
AGGTGTATGTGGCGGTGTACGACCAACTGGGCGCCACGGCTTGCCGGATCCTGGTGCCAGGTTATTCAGAGGTCTATCCGGTCGAGGACCTCATCTGGGACAACACCAACATGGCCCTCTTGTTCCGCGCCGATGTCCTGAACCTGCATCGCCTGGACGATGCCCAACTGCAAGCCCTGCTCGATCGTTTGAAGGACAGTGAGCTGGATGACTACAACGACATCGGCACCTTGATCGGCATCGCGTTCGACGAGAACACGGCTTGGGGGCAGTTGACCATCCTGGAACTCAAGCTGCTGATCCACCTCGCATTGCAGCAATTGGAGGACGCGCAGGAACTGGTGTGCGCCTTCTTGCAATACAACGACAACACGGCCGAGCGCGGCTTGTTCTATCAGGCCTTGAACGCGGTGCTGGAAGTGGTACTGGATGACGACATGGCCCTGGCCGACTACGAAGTCAACTTCCGCCGGATGTTTGGCCAGGCGCGCATGGATGCCGTCCTGGGATCGGTGGATGGCAGCGTGCGCTTTTTTGGCTTGACGCCAACCAGCATCCAGCTGGAGGGGCTGGACAGGCACCAGCGCCTCATCGACAGCTACAAGAAGCTGCACAGGGCGCGGGCGGCTGTGGGAGATGGCGCGGCCTTGCAAGCGCTCCGGACATGATCAACCGCGTAGCCTGTGACGTGTCGAGCAAGCCGCCCGTCACCATCGAGTGGGACTTGCTGGATCTGTGCGCTTAGGCACAGACTCGGCGTCGCCAGACGCCTAATGTGACCCAAAGCGCGGCGAGTCCATCGCCATGGCGTGGCCAGGAGGACCGTAGGACATCTCGTCGTGCCACCCCGCACCTGTCCGATGGCAACGCGTTCGAAAGGCATCGACAGTCGTCCAGGGGCTGGCGATTTGATCCGGTCCGCTTCGCACAGTCCCCTGAAAGGCTCCGCCATGATCCATCAGACCGCCACCCTAGAGCTGCTGGCCACGCGCGAAATGGCGGCTTCATGAGCGGCACCGCAATGGGCCAGATTCCCGAGGCTGCGCTGGCGGCGGCCGATCATGTATGAAGAGGCGCTGCTGCGCAACCACGTGATGGGGATCGGCTACCTATGAAGGCGCTGCGATGACCGGCTCATCTGCCCGACCGACCGTTCTGGTCACCGGCGCTGCGGGGAACCTGGGCCGGTCGGTCGCGGCGGTGTTGGCAGACGGGTACCGGATCGTTGGACTTGATCGCCAGGCACGCGAGGAGGGGCCTGACGGCAGCCATCCGATCTTCGCGATGGACCTTGGTTCGGACGAGTCAGTGGCCTTGGCACTGCAGGCGTTCCGCAGGGCCCACGGGCCGCGCATCGCCTGCGTGGTGCACCTCGCCGCCTACTTCGACTTCACTGGCGAGGACAACCCCCTTTACCAGTCGGTCAACGTCGACGGCACACGGCGTCTGTTGCGCGCACTGCAGGGCTTCGAGGTGGGCCAATTCCTGTACCCCAGCACGATGCTCGTGCATGCGCCATGCCGTCCCGGCGAGCACATCGACGAGTCACAAGCGCTGGCGCCGGCCTGGGCCTACCCTAAATCGAAAGCCGCCGCCGAGGTGGTGGTGCGCGAAGAGCGTGGTCACATTCCCAGCGTCGTGCTGCGGCTGGCCGGGGTGTACGACACGCAGACCATGGTGCCCACGATGGCGCACCAAATGTCCCGCATCTACGAGCGTGATCTGCAAAGCCATCTCTATTCCGGCAGCATGCTGGTGGGCCAGTCGGCGTTGCACCGCGATGACATGCTCGCCGCATTGCGGCTGGCCGTGGACCGCCGCGAGCAATTGCCCAGCGGCGTTGAGGTCTTGATCGGCGAGGCCGATGCCATCGGATACGAGGTCCTGCAGGACACCCTGGGCGGGCTGATGCATGGCTCGCAGACCTGGCTCACTTTGCGTGTGCCCAAGCCGCTGGCGGCTGCGGGCGCCTGGGTTCAGGGCCAACTGGAGCCGGTGGTGCCCGACGCCATCGACGGTGGCCACGCACCCTTCATCCGGCCCTTCATGGTGGCCATGGCCGACGACCACTATGCGCTGGACATCCGGCGCGCAAGGGACCTGCTGGGCTGGGAGCCCCGGCACCGGCTGGCCGACGAACTGCCGAACATGGTGGCCAGCCTGAAGGCCGACCCTGCGGCCTGGTATGCCGCCAACGGCATCCCTGCACCGGGCTGGATCACGCCGGGCGGCAACGCTGATGCACTGCGCACGGACCATGAGGCACTGCGCAAGGCCGAGCATGGCCGTTGGCGCTGGGCGCACTTTGTGAACATCGGCCTGGGCAGTTGGCTGCTGACGCAGCCGCTGATCGTGGGGGTGCAGGAAGCCGGCTTGCGCGCCGGCGAGATGGGCATGGGCCTGATGCTGATGGTGGCCGCAGGACTGGCGCTGTCATGGCGCGCGGTGTGGGCCCGCTGGCTGTGTGCGGCCATCGGCACGGCCGTGATGGCGATGCCCTTCCTCTGGTCCACCGCCAACGCTGCGGCCTACCTGTCGGACACCCTGGTCGGTGCCCTCATCTTCGCACTCGCCGTGTGCAGCAAGCCCGATCCGGGGCCGTCAGCGATTGCGGCCCTGACGGGGCCGACGATTCCCCCAGGCTGGAGCTACAACCCCTCGGACTGGGCCCAACGCCTGCCCATCATCTTGCTGGCGCTGCTGGGCCTGTATGTCTCGCGCTACCTGGCCGGCTACCAACTGGGCCACATCCCCGCACTCTGGGACCCGTTTTTCGCCGGTTCGCCCACCGACCCGCGCAATGGCACCGAAGAGATCGTCACCTCGTGGATATCGACGGCGCTGCCCGTATCGGATGCGGCGCTGGGCGGCTACACCTACCTGCTGGAAATCCTGACCGGGCTGGTCGGTTCGCGCCGGCGCTGGCGCACGGCGCCGTGGTTGGTGCTGCTGTTCGGCTTGATGATCGTGCCACTGGGCATGACGACCATCCTTTTCATCGTCATCCAGCCGGTCTTGTTGGGTACCTGGAGCACGCTGGCGCTGGTGGGCGGCGCGGCGGTGTTGATCCAGATCCCTTATTCGCTCGACGAGTTGCTGGCCACGGCCCAGTTCCTGCGCCGCCGCGTGCGTGCCGGCAAGCCGTGGTGGCGTGTGCTGTTCCTGGGCGACACCGACGAGTTGCCAGCTGCGAACGAGACGCACGTCAACAGTGAGAACGGCGACGAGTTCGACCGACCGCTCGGCGTGGTGCTCAAAAGCATCGTCGGCGGTGGGGTCAGCATGCCCTGGAACCTGGCCCTGGCAGGCTTGATCGGATTGTCGTTGCTGTTCACCCGCGTGACGCTGGGCGCCGAAGGCAGCTTGGCCGACGCGCACCACATCATCGGCTGCGCAGTGCTGACCTTGGTGGCCATTGCGGCAGCGGAGGTGGCCCGGCCAGCGCGTGCGCTGAATGCAGTGCTCGGTGTCGGCTTGATGTTCATGCCTTGGCTGTGCGACGGCGACAAGCTGCAGTTCGCGGTGGCCTTGGGTCTCGGGATGGCCTTGGTGCTGCTCAGTGTGCGCCGAGGGCCGATCCTGGAGCGCTACGGCGCCTGGAACCGGCTGCTGGTCTAGCCTATCCCAAGCTCGCCATTCAATGGCCAACAAGGCCACAGCAATCCGCGCCGCTCATGACCGTTGGGGGGCTACAGCGGCGCCAACCAATCCGACAGCACCTTGCCTCCGGCAGCGGCCGCCGCGCTGACGCAGGTGCCCCAGGCCATGTCCACCAGCGACAAACCAACAGGCCATTGTTTGAGCGTGGCCAGGTTGGTGAGGTCATAGGTGGCATAGGCCAAAAAGCCGAACAGTGCCGCCATGCCGACGGTCTTGCCCCAGCCCGGCGCGGGCCCGGCAGGCAACACCGCAAACACCACCAGCCCCAGCCCGAACAG
>CANBUA010000358.1 GCA_947372535.1 Burkholderiales bacterium | reverse complement strand
TCAGCGGTTTGCGAAGCGGGCCATGCACCGTCGTGCGCACATGGCCGACATCAAGCTCAGCTGCCCGCGATGCGGCGGCCCGAACCGGGTGGCGTGCAGGTGTAGGTCACCTCTTGGCCCGGCGTGGTGGCCAAAGCACGCAGGGCGGCGTCGGCGCGCTTGGTGCCGTCATTGCCCACGAAGGTGCTGCTGGCCGCGTCGAACAGGTAGCCGCGCAACGCGCCGCCTTCAACCACCTTGGCCACCAGATCGCACTCCGTCACGGTGCCGCCCAACTCCTTGGACACGAAGGCCGTCTTGGCGCGCTGGATCAGCAAGCTGATGCGGGTGCCCACATCGGCCGTGCTGGTCGAGGTCAGCGTGATCTGCTGACCCACGATCGGTGCCAGGTCGCTGTCCATCACTTGCATGAAGTCGGACACGTCGCGGCGTGTGGCATCGGGGTTGGTCATCGGGAAGCCCGAGTTCAAAGTCGGCTGGAACACACGCACCGTGAAGAAATGCGCCAGGGTGTCGGCCGTGCCGTCATGCACGAAGCCGTAGCCGCGCACTTGATCGCCCAGGTTGCCCGTGCCGGGGGCCGTCGCGAAGGTCAAGGCCGGCGAGCCGAAGCGACCAACCTTGGCGTACATGTTGCGCAGTTGCGGAACCTTCACGATTTGCGAGATGCCTTCGAAGCTCTGGAACCCGCCCGTGCCGTACATGCCCTTGGTCGCGTCCACCGTGTGGCAGCCGTTGCAATTGTTGTTGTTGGTCACGGACTTGCCGAAGACCATGAACTTGAAGCCATCGGAAGGACGTGCGCCGAAGTAGAAGTCGAAGCCGCGCTTCTGGGCCACTGTCAGCGAGTTGTCCAGGTTGCGAATCGGGTTGGGCGGCATCTGCACGTTGAGCTGGAAGTCCGCGAAGGCCTGCATGTCGGCCTCGCTCATCTTGCTCGAGTTACCCAGCAGGCCCTCGAAGGCGACCGCGAAGTTCTTGAACGAGATGTTCGCGTCCATCGCGTCGGTGCCATAAACACCGGTAGAGCGGTCGCCACGCCAGTGCATCGCACCGGAGTTGCGCATGCCGCGCAGGGTCTGGGTGACCATCGGGCCCTTCATCGGGTGGAAGTCCGTGGGCTTGTCGCTGCCGTTGATCTTGGTCTTGACGTTGAAGATCAGCTTGGCACCTGCGAACTCGATGCTGGAGGTGAACTTGCCGGGGATCGGACTGGTCGTGACCACGTCATCCGGGTTGCCCAGGTCCCAGGCCAAGTCGTCCATGTCGCCGAAGGTGTGGCAAGACGCGCAGGAGGCTTCGCCATTGGCCGACGAGCGCTGGGCGTCATACAGGAAAGGACGGCCGGCGATGATGTTGGCAGGCTCGGGGTTGGGCAGCGCCACTTGCGCCACTTCGTTGCGCGAGCTCAGGTTGACCACCTTGACCGCGTTGTCGAAGCGGGTCATGACGTACATCTGACCACGGGCCTCGTCCAGCACCACGCCGCTGGGGCCACCACCGCTGACGGTAATGTAGTTGGCGCTGGCGGTGCGTGGGTTGAAGGTGTCGGCTTCCAGTTCGGCCGTGTTGAACACGCCGATCTTGCTGGAGCCAAAGGCCGTCACGTACAGCGTCTTGCCGTCCTTGGTGACCGCCATGTCCATGGGCGAGGCCAGGCTGTGCTGCTTGGCTGTGGCATCAAAACCAGGCGAATTGACCAGCTTGGTGTAGTCGATGTGCTTGTTCAAATGATGGGGCGTGACCACCGAGTTCTTGATCACGGTCACGCGGGCCAGGGCCAGCTTGCCTTGAACGGTCGAGCCGGTCAGCTTGCCAGGGCCTTCGAACTTGACCATGTTGTTCGACTCCGTGTTGGAGACGTACAGCGCGCCCGACACGGGGTTCACAGCCATGTTGAAGAGCACGGTGCCAACGTGCGGGAACGCCACCTTCTCGGCCAGCGAATTGGCATCGACGGCGAACACGTCCTTGTCGGGCAGGTTGAACTCGACCATGTTGGACCAATCGCGGCCCAACTCGTCTTCCCACTTTTTGCTGGTGCGGTTGAACTTGACGATGATGCCGACTTCAGGCGCAGGCTTGCCTTCGAAGTTGGCAGCCGGGCCGGGCACGCCTCCGGGCACGGTCTTGTTGTTGACCTTGCAGGGCTTGGCCGTCCCAAAGCCGTTGCAGACCAGCTCTTCATTGATGGAGGTGGTCTCGTTGCCCGACTTGAAGGCGGCCACGTAAACGGTGTTCTTGTCCGGACTGACGGCCAGTGCGCGAGGCGTGTCGGCGAAGAAGGACTTGATGGCCAGGGGGATGCCCCCCAGGGCATTGCCCAGACTGGCGGGGTTGAACACCCAGACGTCGGCGCGGCCGATGCCAGGCGTGATCAAACCGGGGTCACCTGCGCCAGGCACGGCCTTGAGCGATGGGTCCGTGCGTTGCTGGCCGCGGTGAGCGGTGGTGATGAAAGCGCGAGCGGGCGAGCCGGCGAACACGATGTCGCGGGGCTCGTCGCCCACCAGCAGGGTGCGGGTGACGTGGGGCACGCCGTCCAGGCTGACGATGCTGACGCTGTCGGAGAGGTGATTGACCACCCAGATTTCATTGGGCGTGCGCTCGGCCACGGCCACTGGTTCCAGACCGACAGGCACGCGGGCGATCAATTCCAGGCCGCTGCCGGTGATCTTGAAGATGTCCAGCGTGTTGTTGGGCGTGTTGACAGCGTACAAACGCGTGCCATCGGCCGACTGAGCCAGGGGGCGCACCTGACCGCTTTCGAACGCGATGAAGGACGGGGCAGCCGCCTTCACACCGACGCTCGACAAGAGGAAAGGCACGGCGAGCACGGAGGCTCTGAGGATGGCGCCCAGCGCGGACATGCGCTGGTGGCTTCGAGTGGGGGCTGTCATGAAGGGTGTCTCCTTACGCTCAGACAACAGGGGAATCTGATGTCTTTACTCTAGGGACTGCACCCAAAATGCGTCAGGCGTTAAACGTGCGTATGTCAGTCATCGCCGCGCCAACCCCCTAATTTGAGGGGGCATAAATGGTCCCAAAAGCGACAATTGAGCTATGGATTGTCCCTATGGTCAGGGTTTTCCCGCACTTATTTTGGTGCACTCGAAACCTCCCCATCCACCCGATAGCTCTGGTTACTTCTTCTTGCTGCGCTCAGGCACGACAGTCACGCGCGTGGGCATGACGGCATCGGGCGAAATCGGCTTGCTGGGCGACTGGTCCTTCTTGGGTTTTTTGACTTCTTTGCCTGAACGTTGGCCTTTGGGCATGTTGGAGACTCCAATGTGATGAGGTGGTGGCGAAAAAAAACCGCAGCTTGCGCTGCGGTTTTGATTGTCAGGGCACTGGGCCTTGACGCGAGGATCAGACCACGCGAATGTTGGAAGCTTGCAGGCCCTTTTGGCCTTGCGTCACTTCGAATTCAACGCGTTGGTTTTCGAGCAGGGTCTTGAAGCCCGTGCCCTTGATTTCGCTGAAGTGAGCGAAGAGGTCTTTGTCGCCATTGTCTTGTGCAATGAAGCCAAAGCCCTTGCCTTCGTTGAACCACTTCACGGTTCCGGTTTGAGTTGTCATTTGGAATTCCTATTCATCCAAGTGTTGCGGTGGCACATGCCATCGCACTGCTGAAACACGCAAGAAAATCACCTGGCAGGAAATTTCGACGGGTCTGTCATGGGTTACACGACAAAAGACAGAAGAGACCTTTTTAAGGACCGTCTTGGGTATAGCTAGCCTATGAATGGTACTGCGTTTCACCTTGGTGCGTGAGGTTTTTTGACAAATCGTGCCCAAACCCTTGTTTCAAACCGTATCTGGCTACTTGAAATCGCGGCTTTCGGTGCCCAGCCTGCCCAGGTAGACAGACCAGTCGGCCAGCCGGCGGGCCACCAGGTGGCGCACCTCACCCTGGCACTGCCACAAGCCATGCACC
>CANBUA010000357.1 GCA_947372535.1 Burkholderiales bacterium | reverse complement strand
AGGGGGCTGGCCCAGGAGGTCACACCGCTCAGGCGCTGGGCACCCGAATAGCGCGAGCCGTTGAGGTCGAAGTCGATTCGGGAGCTGGTGCGCGCTTCGGCCTGAGGCGTGACCACCAGCGAGGCCGTGCCCGGCGTGCGGCCAGATTTCACCTCGAAGCGCACGCGAATCCCGTAAAGGTCGTTGATCAGGAAGACGACGCGCTCGACGTCACGGACCTTCAAAACATCGCCCGGTTGCAGTTTGGACAAGAAGCCTTCGATGACCTCATGTTTGACGGGCAAATTCTCGGGCCATTGGACGATGACTTGGTCCAGGCGCCCGTCCAGCACCTCGATTTTGATCACGCCATCCTTGGTCGCCTGAGGTGGCAGGTAGGCGTACGCCAAGTAGTAGCCCAGTTCGCGCTGCATGAAGCGGGTCACGGCCGATGCGGCGTTGACCAGGTCTTCATAGGTGCGCTGCGGGCCCGTGAATGCGGCGGTCAGGCCGGGCAGTGCCGTTTTCAGGGCCTCGGGCGCGGAGGCATTGACCGTGAACGAGGTGACGTCCACGGTGACATCGTCGTTGGGCTTGCCCAGTTCTTTCGGGGGGGCGCCAGATTCAGGCAGGGCGTCGGGGTTGGTTTTGATCACCAATGGCGCCGACTTCAGCTGTTCGAACTGTGGCACCGTGCCCAGGGGCGCTTCCTTGTCGCCCGGCTGCACGACTGGGTTGTCCACGGCAGCGGCCACCAGGGGCTGGGCCATCAGCCAGGCCACGGAAGCGGCGGCGAGCCAGGTCAGTCGAACCTGGCCGCTTTGCGCAATGCGCGAATTTTTTGAAGATTTGCCCACGAGTGCCTCGTCCCTGCAACAACAATGGGTGCCCCAGTCGACTGCACTGCGCACCGAAAAGCCACAAAAAAAGTTAGTGTCGGAGTATCACCCCAGAAACAGGGGGTAACCACCCTGAAGCTAGGGGGGCGCCCAAAAGGGGGGCCCCCGAAAAGGAGACCAACTGTGCGTCAACGCTCTTCCCTGCGAACCGTTTTTGGCCTGCTGATGCTGGCCAGCACCTTCATGTCGGCCCAGGCGGCCACGGTGCTCGCCAATTCGACCGAGTTGCTGGAAACCTTGGTCAAGGGCCAGCAATCCGTCGCACTGGTGTTTTTGCAGCCAGATCGGGGTTGCGTGCCCGCCAGGTGCAGCACCGTTTTTCGGGATTTGGCGGTTTGGCAAGACAAGGGGGGTGGGCTTGCGCAAAAGGGCGGCAAGCGCCTCACAGTCCTGACGCACGCCTTGCGGGCGTCAGTGGCCCTGCCCGAGCTGGATTGGAACCCACTGGAGGTCTACGCCGTGACCACCGTGGGAGAAGACTGGGGCATGTGCCTGGAATTCGCGCACGCCGGGGTCGGCAAAAGCGGCGCGCGTCAGCGCTGGCGCAGCGTGGTGCTGGTGCCGCGGGCGACCGACACCTCGCCCCTGGGGCCGACGGCGCATCGATTCATGGGCTATTGGGCCAGTTGCAGTGTCTTGGCGGCTGGCAGCAAGTTGGGGGAGATGGTGCTTCCTGTGCTGGAGTCTGCTGACGATCAAGGGCGCTTGACGCTCGTCTGGCATCGGTGTGCCGGCCAGCGGTGTACCGCGACAGTGGACGGGCGCGCCTTCGTGCCCATGCCGGGCAGCGACACCGGCGCCCTCGTGCTCACGGATGTGACTGGGCGCTGAGGAGCCTCGTGGTGTCGAATCCCAGGGCCGGGTCGTGATTGACGATCAGTGGTTCATGGCGTGTAGCAACCCAGCCCTTGAACGTGAATGCGCAATAAAACAACTCGATGTTCACGAAGCCGGCCTCGCTGCTCCCACCGATGGCGATGGCGTCGTAGAAGGTCAAGTTGACTTTGGTCGCCCCATTGGCTGTTCACGCTGTGCGCATGCCCAAGCAGCACGCTCGGGATGCCCACGTTGGCGCAGGTCGGAGCTTGGGGTGCTCTCAAGTCGCGGTGCTTCCTGCCGAAAATACGTTGCGCCTTCATGGTTGATGAAACTCCATCAGCCGGTGTGCCCAACATTCAGCCTCTGCCCGGGAAATAGCATGACCTTCAATCAGATGACGGTGGGCAAGCGCCTGTCCGTCGGTTTCGGCTTGGTGTTGACGATTCTCGTGGCGGTCACCGGGGTTGCCATCGTCAAGGTCAATGCGATCAACGCGGCACTGCATGCCAACAGCGAGGAACACGCCTCGATTCAACGTTTTGCCATCAACTTCCGTGGTTCGGCGCATGACCGCTCGATTGCCATCCGCGATGTGGTGCTGAGCACCTCACCCGCCGACCGGCAAAAAGAGGTGGCGGCCATCGAGCGCTTGGCGGCGTTCTATGCCAAATCGGCCGGCCCTTTGGAGCAGCTGATTGGAACGGCTCAAGACTCGGCCGAGCTGAAGCAGCTCTATGGGGCCATCAAGGACATTGAGGCGCAAGCCGTGGCGACGACGAAGTCGATCACCGAGATGGTGGACAAGGGCGATGCGGGCGCGCAAGGCTTGTTGTGGTCACAGGCCAAGCCGCAGTACGTGCAGTGGCTGGGTGCCATCAACAAACTGATCGACTTTGAAGAGTCGCGCATTCAGATGCAAAACAAGGTGGCCCAGGATCAGGCCGACGGCTTTCTGGCCGTGATGCTGGCCGCACTGGCCATCGCGCTGGCCTGTGGCGTGGGTTTGGCATGGTCCATCTCTCGGAGCATCGTCAGGCAGTTGGGGGCCGAGCCAGAAGCCTTGGGCAATGCCGCCAGACGAGTGTCGGCTGGTGACCTCAAGCCCGTGCCCGGCGCCGCTCAGGCACCGGTCGACAGCGTGCTGGCCTCCTTGGGGGTGATGCAGGCCAGTCTGGCGAAGGTGGTGGGCCAGGTGCGGGAGGCCTCCGACTCGATCGCCACGGGGTCATCAGAAATTGCCACGGGCAATTCTGACTTGTCGCAGCGCACCGAACAACAAGCTTCCAACCTCCAGCAGACTTCGGCTTCGATGACGCAGATGAATGCCAGCGTGAAGACCAACGCCGACACCGCGCGCCAAGCTACTCAGCTGGCCACATCGGCCAGTGCGGCCGCTGAAAAGGGCGGCCACGTGGTCCATCAAGTGGTCTCCACCATGGACGACATCACCGCAAGCTCCAAGAAGATTGTCGACATCATCGGGGTCATCGATGGCATCGCTTTTCAGACCAACATCCTGGCCTTGAACGCGGCGGTCGAAGCCGCCCGCGCGGGTGAGCAGGGCCGCGGTTTTGCCGTGGTGGCCAGCGAAGTCCGCAGTCTGGCGCAGCGAAGCGCCGAGGCCGCCAAGGAAATCAAATCCCTCATTGGCGCCAGTGTGGCAAAGGTCGAAGTCGGTTCACGGCTGGTCGGGGATGCTGGTGTGACCATGGACGACATCGTGGTCCAAGTTCGGCGTGTGTCCGACTTGATCGGTGAGATCAGCGCCTCCACCATCGAGCAGACCAGCGGTATTGGGCAGGTCAGCGATGCGGTGAGCCAGCTTGATCAGTCCACCCAGCAAAATGCGGCCCTGGTTGAGGAAAGTGCCGCCGCGGCTGAAAGCCTCAAGCAACAGGCAGCCCGTTTGTCAGAGGTTGTTCGGGTTTTCAAGCTCATGTGACCACCATGCAGGTCCCCACGATCATTGCCATGGGCAACCCTTCTTTCCCTGCTGGATTCATCCCGCTGTTCGGCACCCCGAAAGACTGCAGCGACTGCGGCTGGGCATGCAGCAGCGCATTTCCATCAATTTTTTGCCCAATGCCATTTACAAGCCGGAGCTGTGCATCCGCACCACCCTGGAAGCGGCACGGACGCATGGCTTCCCGGTCGACCAAATCATTTTTGAGGTGACCGAGGGCGAGCGGGTGGAGGACGGCCCTTGGTTTGCGCAAATCCTGCGCGAGTACAAACGCTTCGGCTTCATGACCGCGATCGATGATTTCGGCGC
>CANBUA010000356.1 GCA_947372535.1 Burkholderiales bacterium | reverse complement strand
GTGGTGTGCCGATTCAGCCAATGGTCAGGATCGGCCAAGGGCATTCGCCAGGCCAGCAGGTTGCGCTTTTCCTGGCCGGGTCGTTGGCTTGGCGTGGGCGGTGGCGTGTCTTGGCCCGCCAGATGGGTCGAGCCCTTGAGCATGGTGCCGAAGTCCGGCGCATCTTCAAAAGCCAACATGCCCTGGCGCTGCAGCAGGTGCAGCACACCGACGATTTCATCTTGGCTGGGTGGCTCATGCACTGTGCCCAATGAGCCCAATGTCAAACCATCAACGGCTCGATCCAGCATCTGCCAGAGTGCCTCGACCGTGGTCAGCCCGTCCAGCCTGGCGGCAATCGCATAGGCGGCATCATTGAGCCGGCAGCTTTGTTGGCTGCGCGTCTCGTGCAGCACATGCCAGCACTGGCCGCGCACCCAAGTGCGGCTGACCGTGACATGGCTGGCCAAGCTGGGCCGCAGCCCGGCCACGCGGTGCCAATCGGCGCTGGAGAGCGGGTTGCCTTCGTGCATGGCTGGGCCTTTTCTCGCTCAACCCAGCCAGGACCAGGCCGCCATGGCCAGGCGGTCCAGCAGCGGCCGCACCCAGGTCCATAGAACGGGCCGCCAGCCGGTTTGCACCTTGGCATGGCCCATCAGGCCGGGGCGTAAACCATCGGGCAAGGCCTGCGTGAAATCGGCCTGCACCTCAAACACCTGCCGCCCGTCCTTGGCTTGGGCCAAAGGTGTGATGCGCTGCACCTTGAGCGAGACCGTGTCCCAGGGCAGGGCAGAGAGCTTGAGTTCGCCCGTCTGACCGATCTGGATGCGCGCGATGTCCTGCTCTTCGACATCCATCACCACCCGAAAACGCTGGGTGCTGGCCACCGTCATCACGGCATCGCCTTGTTTGACCGGCGCGCCAATGGACTGGCTCAGGTCCCCCTGGATGAGGATGCCGTCGAAGGGCGCGCGCAGTTGCGAGCGCTGCAACTGCTCGTCGATCAGGGCCATCTGCGCTTGGGCCTCTTCCAGCCGCGACAGACTCAGGGCAGCTTCGGCCCGGTCGGCGCGTGTCATGGCGCCGGCATAGGCGTTGTCTTGCTGGGCGACCTGGCTCTGCCATTTGTCCCGCTCCAGCTTCAGGTCCTGCTCGGCCAGGTCGGCCAGGACCTGCCCGGCCTTGACTTTGTCGCCAGGGTGGGCGTGGGTGGCCTTGATGAAACCGTCCGTCGGCGCGACCAGCACGCGTTGTTGCGCGCCCTCAATGCGTGCGCTGGCACCCACCTGATCCGGCAAGGGCACCAGAGCCAACACCACCACGGCCAGGCTGGCGGCACCCCATAGCTTTCGCCGCCCGGTGCCTTGCCTGACCGCCTGGTGCCAGTGGGTGAACGCTTGCCGGGCGTGCCAGTGCCATGGCCGCAAAGCTTGCCGCTGCAAGGCCAACCAGGGCGCTGTCCTGCTGGCGACATTCTCCAGCCAGTTGATGGCCGAGGCATCTGGTGGATTGCGCCACTGCAAAGTGATGGCGCCCAGCGGCGCTTGTGCGCCAGGCAAGGGCGTGGTCACGATGCTGTCCCCTGACCCCCGTTGCGCGCCTGGGGATGCATGTGATTGCAGGTGCAGCCGATGCGCCAGGGTCACCCAGTCGCGGGGCTGTGCCGGGCCAGGGCCCAGATGCAGGGTCACACCTTGGTCGATGGCCTCTTCCATGGCGGCGGCCAAGGTGCTTGTTTTTTGTTGGGCGCCGGGGTCTGGGTGGACAAGGCCTTGCCCATCGGCCACCAGTTGCAGCGCGGGCTCGGCGTGCTGGTCCACCCACCAGGCCAGTGCGGCGTGTTCGGCGCCCGTGTGCTTCATCAAGGCCCTGAGCAGGGTGTTGATGGTGGCCTGCAAGTCCGGGCAGGCGATCAGGTCGCACAGCAAGGCCTCATCCTCCAGAGGCGTGGATGCGGCGGCGGTCGACCTGGCAGCAAAAGGCGAAACCATGGCGTGGCGGGCAATGAAAGACGCCCCCATGGTGGGGGCGCTTGGGCGGTGTCAATCACCGGAAAACATGATGCATTTCCGGCCTGCGTGCCAGATTCAGCGCGTGGCCCGCCTCACATCAAGGCAGCCACAGCTCGAAACGTGCCCCGCCTTCGGGGCGGTTCTTGAGCTTGACCTGGCCGGTATTGCCACGGTGCGAGTGCGCCAGGGCAATGGCTTGGCAGAGGTGCGTGCCCAGGCCGGTCGAGAGTTTGGAGGGGTCCTCGGCTGCGCCCAGGCCCGGGCCATCGTCTTCGACAAAGAACACCAGGTGCTCGGGCTCGGCGCGCGCGCCGATGGTGATGTTCTTTTTGGCAAATCGCTTGGCGTTGTGCACGGCCGCTTCCAGTGCCATCCGGACCAGGCGTCGGTCGTAATACCAAAAGGGCGGCGGGTTTTCCAGCCGCGCTTGCGTGAGCATGAACTTGGGCTTGCGCACCACGCGGCCAGCGTCGGTGTCATTCACCAGCTGGTTCACCAGGTCAGCGGGGCTTTCGTCCTCACACTGGGCACTCAAACCATGTTCGGCGCTGTAGACCGTGAGGAACTGCACCACGCGTTGGCGCAACTCCATGCAACGCTCGTGCGCATCCTTGGCCAGCTCGGGCGAGGGCACCTGCGTCATGCACAGCAACTGGCCTTCCAACCCGCCCAGGGCGTTCTTGAGGTCATGGATGACCAGGGCCAGAGAGATGCTTGACATGGCTGATGCTGTCCGAGGTGGTTCAGTGCTGCACGGCCGTGGCTTCGAGCGTGCTCACGGTCTCCCGGAAGTAGCGTTTCATCATGGTGACGCGGTCGCTGCCGGGCATCAGCTTGTCCAGCCGCGTGAGGTAGACCTTGACCCGCTCGATCATCGGCAGGTTGACTTCTTTCTTCAAGCGCAAACTCATGCAGTTGATCTGCGCGGCTTGCAGCAGAACGCCCGTGTTTTCGGGGTAATCACGCGCAGCCGATTCGATGGCCGCCAGGGCCTCGTCGATCTTGCTGTCGCGGAACAGCTTTTTGGCATCCTTGACTTTGCTTTCCAGTGCCGTCACGGCTGCCTCGATCACCAGGTTGATCTTCTCCGCGTGGCCTGTGTCGATTAGGGCCTTGCTGATGATCTGCTTGATGACGGGGTTCTCGTGGTCGGCGCTGATGGCCGTCTCCAGCAACTTCAAGCCTTCCGCGTCGTTGCCGGCGGCGAGCTCGGCCTTGGCCAACGCCACTGTCGCAAAGTCAGCCTTGCCTTTGCGCAAGGATTCGCGTGCTTTGCCAATGGCCGCCTGCGCACCGGCCGGATCGTGCGTCTTGACCAGGGCTTGCGCTTTCACGGAGTTGGCCACGGCCTCGTAAGCCGGGTTGTTGCGGTGCGCGGCCGAGCCATCGACCAGCAGCTTGAGTGCCTCGGCCGGCTCGTCCATGTCGACCAAGGCCTGCGCCAACGTCAAGGTGTCCTGGGGGTTGGCAATGGCCGAACCACGCGTGGCCTTGGTGGCTTTGGTGAGGTTCTCGCGGGCGGTTGCCAAGTCGCCATTGCGGTAAGCGCATTCGCCCACCAGGCGTTGGCGCCGCGCCGACGGCACCACGGTGGCTGCATCCTTGAGCACCCACAGCGCGCCATCCATGTCGCCTTGCGCCTCCAGCGTCTCGGCCATGACATCGTAGGCGGCCACGTTCTTCTGGCCGTCCCTGGATTGCAGGATCTCCTGGGCGATCATCTTGGCTTCGTCGAACTGCCCGGCGGCCTTGTGCGCACGCGCCAGACCCAGTTGGGCCCAGATCAGGTCGGGGCGCTTCTCCAAAGCCGCGCGGTACACCTCCTTGGCCTCCTCGTTCTTGCCCAGCTTGAGCATGGACTGGCCCTTGATCTGCATGGCCTGCATCAGGTAGCGGCTTTGCGCGGCGATCATCTTGTCGCACTCAAGCGAGGCGCCCATCAGGTCCTCGCGCCCCAGGCGTTGGGTGATGGGCAGCAAGGCGTGGCGT
>CANBUA010000355.1 GCA_947372535.1 Burkholderiales bacterium | reverse complement strand
GCCTTGTCGATCTCTTCGATCAGCTCGACCATGCCTTCGTAGCCGGCATAGGGGTGATAGCGCTCCTGGTTGATGTCCAGCCAGGGCATGCGGGCCTTGAGCGCGATGAACTGCGAGCGGCCACCCGACAGCATGATGTCGGCACGGGCGTCACGCAGCATGTTGTACATCTCGCGCGGCGTCATGTCGTCGATCATGTGGGCGTCGTCCCCCATGAGCTGCTTGATCTTTTCCTTGTCTTCCTTGGTCGACTTCTTGACCGAGGTGCCCACGATCTCCATGCCCACTTCCTGCAAGGCCGAGACCACCGACCAGCTCTTCACGCCGCCGGTGATCAGCAGCACGCGCTTGCCGGCCAGGCGGGCCTTGAAGGGCTCCAGGCGCTTCCAGGCGCGGGCCTCTTCCACCTCGATCAGCTTCTCGGTGCGCTCAATCAGGTCGGCGCCGGCGCCTTGCTGCACCAGCAGACGGGCGATCTGCCGCAGCGTATCGCTCATGTCGCCAATGCCGTAGAAAGAGCCTTCGAAGTACGGGATGCCCCAGTCCTTCTGCATGCGCGTGGCGATGTTGATCATCGACTTCGAGCACACCATCATGTTGACCTTGGCGCGGTGGCTGCTGGCCACCTCGTGGTAGCGGCCATCGCCCGAGATGCAGCTCAGGATGCGCACACCCAGGGCATCCAGCAGCGGCTTGATCTGCCACAACTCGCCCGACAGGTTGTACTCGCCGATGATGTTGATGTCGTAAGGCGTGGTGAACTCGGGCTCTTGCGTGCCGATCACGTAGTCCAGCACCGACTCGCCGCCCAGCTTGTTGCCCAGGTTCTTGGGGCCGGCAAAGCCCGGCGAGTTGACCGGGATCACCGGCTTGCCGAATTTCTCGGAGGCCTTCTTGCACACGGCTTCGATGTCATCGCCGATCAGCGCGGTCACGCAGGTCTGGTACACAAACACCGCAGGCGGATCGTACTTCTCGATGATCTCTTTCACCGACTTGAACAGGCGCTTCTCGCCGCCGTAAACCACATCCAGTTCATTGATGTCGGTGGTGAAGCCCGTTCGGTACAGCGTGGAGCCCGACGAGTAGCTGTGGCGGTTGTCCCAACTGTTGCCTTCGCAGGCAATGGGGCCATGGACCAGGTGGGCCACGTCAACGATGGGCTGGAGCGCAATCTTGGCGCCGTCGAAGGCACAACCACCGGCAGCGGCGCCGGGGGACAACTGCTTGGTGCAGCCCTTTTTGCGCTCTTTCTCGCTCTTGCCCTGGTTCTTGTCGCAACCGGGTTCGTCAAAGACCTGGGCGATCTTCTGCTTGAGCGATGCGGACATATGGACCTCTCGATGTCTGGCGGGGTATCTCTGCATTGCAGATTCGATGCCAGCTCCTCGTTCAGGCCTTTTGCCTGGGAAGCCCCTGTGCGCTGGTCACATTCGCGCTGGATCAGACCGGTTTCACACGGGAGATTGCGACAAACCCCACAAGGGCTTGTCGCGAAGGCCTCAAGCCTGCATCGACGCGATGGCATCGAAGGTTCTGGCCATCTCCTGGGCGTCCACATCGCGCACCTGGTGCTCGTCCCAGACGCGCTCGCCACGCAGCCAGGCGGCTTCGCTGTCCGGATCCTGCAAGGCGGCCGTCAGGGCGCCATTGAGTTCGTAGCTGCCCCAACTCAGGCCCGACTGCCGCAGTGCCGCCTGCATGGCGTTCTGGACCAGGCTGCGCACCTGCATCGGTGGCTCGGCATAGGGAATCTCGTCGATGTGGCCGGACGCAGCGCGTGCACAGGCCTTGCGGTCATACGAGGCCAGGCCCCGGCAAGCCAGTGGGCGCACGGCATAGATCACGCACACCCCTTGCGCGATGAAGGGGCAAGGCCGACGTTTGCCGACCCTCTCCTGTTCCGACATGCCTTGCGTGTCGGCGTGGGCCACGGCAATCTGACCCGGCAGGTCCACCCCGCGGTTCTGCAAGGCCGAATCGATGGCGCGGATGAAACGCGCCACCATCAGGATCTCCGGCCCCGTGGCCGTGACCCGCAGCGTGCAGCAGGTGGCACACCCTCGATGGCAATCCACGGGCGGCAAGCCTTCGGACTGCGCGGCCACGCTCAACTCGAAGGTCTGCCAGCCCAAGCCCAACAGGCTGTCCAGCCACGCGGGTGCCACACCCGCCTGAACATCCTGCAGAAAATGGCTCAGGCGCTGTGCGAACAGCGCCTGAAGTTGCTGGAAATAAGGCAGCGCCGCCAAGGGCTGCCCGGTTGCGGGTGTACGCATAGGCGGTAAATCAGCGAATCAGTTCTCGGCCAGCACATCCAACGACAACAGCTGCGAACGCAGCGCATGCAGCGACTTCCAGCCGTCCTTGGTGGCGAACAGGGGCTCCGCACCTTCGGTGGCCAGCACCGCCTCTTCTTCGCTCCAGAAGATGCGCATGTCCTTGAGCGTGCTGCCCACACGCTGGCGCATGGCCGCTTCACAGGCGCTGCGCACGCTCACCGGCTCTTGCTGGTAGCAACCTCGCTCCAGCACGTAGTCAGCGCGGTACAGCGTGGTGTCCAGGCCAAATTCCTGGGCCAGCATCACCATGCCCGGAAAGGCCTGGGCTTCCGGCGTGCCAGGCAGTACACCGACGAGCTCCATCAGATCGCGAGGCGAGCAGGCGTCGTGGATTTCCCAGCTGTTGAGCGGGTCACCTTCGGACACCTTCGTGAGCAGATCCTGGTCGTCAAAGGCGAACCAGGCATGTGGATGTTCATCGTTCGGCACTTCGAGGACAAAGATCATGATTCACTCCACGCCTTCGGCCGCGGCCTTGGCCCACACGACCTTGCGGAACCGTTCCGCGATGGCCATCGGATCGGAAGAGAAGTCCCGACGGGCAATGTCCATGGCACCTTGGGCCACAGCCGTCTCGTCGTGACGCAGAGGGATGCGCCCACCCATGTGCGTGGCACCAGGCACCGCGCGCGCGATGGCCTGCCGGTTCGGGTGCTCGATCAAGGGGACCAGGGTGTCCGCCTCTTTCACACCAGCCAGACACAACCAGCCATCGATGACCTCGACCTTGCGGCCATCTTCAGTTGACTTGACGTACACAGCAGCCATGACTAGAACCTCACGAGGATGTCTTCGTTGCGAACAATGAACTGACAAGCGAGACGATAGGGAGGCGGAATGTCACGCGTCTCCGCCGCTTCCAGTTCTTCCTTGGAGATCTTGCCCGCGAAGCGCAAGACCGTCTTTTCCTTCTCAGTCAGCGCCACGCCATAGGGCGTGTCCGACGACAGCACGGTCACCTGAACAAAGCAGGAACCGCATTCACCGTTCTGGCATTCAAAATCGACGGGCACCTTGTGTGCCTGGGCGACCGAGAGGAGCGTTTGGGTGTCACCTGCCACGGCATAGACAGTGACGTCCTTTTGCATGCGAGGGGACGAGAATGTGACGTTGGCCATGGCGAACCTGGTGATGGGTTTGAAATCAAAAAAAGGGCCGGAGCACCTGCTCCGGCCCTTGTGACATCAGCGAATGATGTCGTACGAGTAGTCGGTCTTGCCCGGGATGATCGTGTTGGCATCCAGTGCTTCGAAGTACTCGTCCAGGAAGTCACGCAGCACGCGCTGACCGCCTTCATAGCCCCAGATCGGCAGACGATGGTAGTGGTGGCGATCGAAGATCGGGAACACCATGCGGATCAGCGGGGTGCCGACGTCGCGTTCCAGGTACTTGCCGTAGGTGTTGCCGATCAGGAAGTCCACCGGCTCCGTGTGCAGCAGCGAGCGCATGTGCCACAGGTCACGCTTCGGATAGACCTTGCAGTTCGCACCGTATGGCGAGCTGTCGAACATGGTCTGCACCTTGGCAGCCCACTTGTCATCGCCGTTGGTGGCCAGCACGTGTGCAGGCTCGGCACCCAGCTCCAGCAGGAACTGGGTCAGGCCCAACATCTGGTCAGGGTCGCCATACAGGGCGTAGCGCTT
>CANBUA010000354.1 GCA_947372535.1 Burkholderiales bacterium | reverse complement strand
CGAGTTAGGCTTCTTGGGCGTGGTGGTGTACACGCGCGTGCACACACCACGGCGCTGCGGACAGTTTTCCATCGCAGGCGACTTGGACTTCGTGACCTCGACCTTACGGCCATGGCGCACGAGCTGGTTAATGGTTGGCATTTAAAAATCCCAGTTGGTTCCCGTTGACAAATCCCGACAGAGGCTCGCCGTGTTGTTTGAACGAACAACACGGTCGCCCTTCCGCCGGGCGCTGATCGGGCTCCCGTTCGCAGGTGCAACCGTGTGCGTCTTCACGCGCACAGGCACACCCGGCCAGAAAGCCGAAAAGCCTTCCATTGTATGAGGTGTCGCGCCAACTGACAAGCCTGGCGGCCCAAAAGGCCGGAGCCCTGCCTTGGACGCAGGAAAAAGCCCCGCCGGGGCGGGGCTTGGGTCGGGCCAGGTGGCATCGGTACGCGTCGGATCAAGCCGCGATCGCGGGGTCGGCCTCGTCGTCCACCACCTCCACGGCTCGGGCCGTTGCGCGCCCGTCTCCCTGGCCCTGCCAACCAGACTGGGTCAGCCTTCGGGTCAGTTCGGGCCGCACCACCTGGAAAGCGACGGCGATCGCCCCCACCAAGGCGAGAGTGAACAGCCCGATGAAGCCGGGGTACTTCAGGATCGGCGCCAAGGGTTTGGCCACGCCCAGGAAGACGCCATACACCCAGCAGGCGGCGCTGATGGCCCCGACCAAGGTGGCGTGGCGCGCGACGACCGCCCCCTGGGCACGGGCGTAGACCCGGGTCAGGGCGGGCAGCACCTTGCTGTGCATGAAGATGCCGTTGACCGTGAGCAGGACCACCACCGTCAGTTTGGCCAGCAACTTGGGCTTGGCCAACATGGTGGCCAATGCGAACTGGGTGTCGACCTGGATGATGCCCAACCCGGTCACCCACAGGGCCACCAGTGCCCAGGCCACCGCTCTCGATGCGCTGTGCAGCAGGTCACCCTGGATCTGTCGCTTGCCCAGCAGGGCGTAGTCACCAAATGCCACTGCGATCGCTGCGGCCATCAGGGCCGCCAGGTGACCCAGAACCAAAAACATCCGAACGAGTTCCATCGCGATCCACCCTCAATGCCAAAGATTTGAGGCAACACAAAAAGTGCGCTCTTCACATCTTTATATCTGTGAAGTTTTGCGGAAGTCGTATGGAGTTTGTAACGGGGGTCTCCCCCATCAGGGGTGGACCGGGTAGAAAAAACATGAAGCCCGGCTGAAGCACTGCGCGCAGCCCGGTCGATTTGCCCGACGTTTGGGGATCGGGCCAATCCGGGCGTTGGGACGGCGCGACAAGCGCCCGGTCAGTCCTGTCGGAGGTGGCGCGCGAGCCAGCCCCCCACGCGCATGCCCACAGCAGTGGTGGCGCCGACGGTCAGGACCAGCCCACCCACCACAACCCAATCCGGCGCGCCGAACCGGGTCAACACTTCACCCACCACACCCAGCCCGAGAGGCAGGCCCAGGACAAATCCCAAGATGACCGAGGCCTTGTCGACCCCAAGTTGCCGCTCCGGCAATTGACGGTGCACAACGTGCAGGGAAGGCCATTTCATGCTGTGTTGAGCCATGATGCACTCCAGAGGGTTTCAAACGATGGCTCATGCTAAGGGATTCCCCTTGCTTTTGCTCGTTTTCCCTCATTCTTCTATGGCCTTGTTGTCAGCAGATGCAACCATGCAGGACATCCCACCTTCCTTCGTCACCCTGTACCGCGATGCGCGCGGACGGCTCAGCCTGCCAGCGGCAGAGGTGTGGGCGCGCCATGATTGGTGCGAAGACCTGGCACAACAGGCCGCCGAGTCGGCACGGGCCATCGCCTGGCAGCTGGGCGGGGGTGAAGCTGAGGTGCTGGCCCGGGTGAAGTCCGGCCTGCTGGCCAGCCGCCTGGACGACGGCAGCCCCTGCCTGAGTGAGCAGGAGGCCTGGTGGGTGGAGGTGCGGGTGGCCGAGTTGCTGGATTGGCCTCACCCCGATCGGCCCTCTCCTGCCTGACCCAGGCCATGGATACAAAGGGCAACACACTCGGGGGCCTTGAGGCGCAAGGCCTGCGTTCCTCCTCTTGAAGACAGCGTCAGAGGGTGCGACATTGAGCGGCCACGCTCAGGCCCCATTCACACAAGGAGATCCACCATGACTCATCGCGCGACCCTTTTTTCCGGGATGCGGCCCGCATCTGGCGGTTTTGCCTTAGGCCTCGGCGTCTTGACCACCATGCTGGGTGTGGCAGCGCAAGCCCAGACCACCACCGACCTGACCCCCACCGACGCGGTGCTGGCGGTCACTCGGGTGGACGCGCGCAAGTGCATGTACCCACTGTGTGGCGGCTACTTCGTCAAGGCCGTCAACACGGTGCTGACCCGATGCGCGGATGGGACCCTGGCCAAGGAATGCCACGCCGTGGAGCTGGACACGCGCAAGCTGGGCTGGACGCCCGAGCAGCAGGCAGCCTTTGAAGCCACACTGGCCAAAGGCTTGGCCCTGGTCACGGGCGTCATCACACCGCAGCCGCGTGGCCTGTACACCGGCGAGGTGCTTCAGGTGAGCCAGGCCTGGCAGGCCCAGGCCAAGCACAAGCCCCAAGGCACCTTCTACGGCGTGCACAACACGGGCATCGTGTGCATCAAGGCGCCTTGCCCCACGATCGAAGCCGTGGTGCTCAACACCAGCAAGCCGTCCAGCTACCCGGATGTGAACCTGTCGGCCTCAGGCGCCAGCAAGGCCGCCATCGAGGCTGGCATGAAAGCACTGGGCACGCATGACGGCCTGATCGTGGCGGGTTACCTGATCCCGACCTTGACCCCCTCGACCGACAGCTTGACGTCGACCAAGGGCCAGTTGCTGCTGGCCAGCCAGTTCTACCTGCCGGCCAAACCTTGAACTGAAACCTGCGCTGCTCGGCAGACAAGAAAAAGGGCCCTCTTGCGAGGGCCCTTTGCTTTGGCCGTTGGCCTGGGACAGGCCTTGAACAGGCCCGTTGATCAGAAACTGATCACTCTGCCATCGGATCGCCACCATCGGCCGGGGCCGAGGATTCTTCCAGCGCAGCCAGTTCCATGGCGGCACGCTCTTGCGCTTCCTGCAGGGCGATGGCGCGACGTTCAGTGTCGTCCATCTCTTCCTTGGCCTTGCGAGCCTGGTGGAAGGCCATGCCGGTGCCGGCGGGGATCAGGCGACCCACGATGACGTTTTCCTTCAGGCCACGCAGCTCGTCGCGCTTGCCCATGATGGCAGCCTCGGTGAGCACGCGGGTCGTTTCCTGGAAGGAAGCGGCCGAGATGAAGGAGTCGGTCGACAGCGAAGCCTTGGTGATGCCCAGCAGCACATCGGCGTGCACGGCAGTCATCTTGCCCTCGGAACGCAGGCGGTCGTTGGTGTCCAGCAGTTCCGAACGCTCAACCTGCTCGTTGACGATGTAGTTGCTGTCGCCCGCATTGGTGATCATCACGCGACGCAGCATCTGGCGAACGATCACCTGGATGTGCTTGTCGTTGATCTTCACGCCCTGCAAGCGATACACGTCCTGCACTTCGTCGACGATGTAGCGCGCCAGCTCTTCTATGCCCAGAAGGCGCAGGATGTCCTGCGGATCGGCCGGACCGTCGACGATGGATTCGCCCTTGTTGACCACCTGGCCTTCGTGCACCAGGATGTTCTTTTCCTTCGGGACCAGGTCTTCCCAGACTTTGCCGTCCGGGTCGGTGATCTGCAGGCGAACCTTGCCCTTGGTCTCCTTGCCGAAGGACACGGTACCCGTGATCTCGGCCAGCGAACCCTTGTCCTTGGGGGTGCGGGCTTCGAACAACTCGGCCACACGAGGCAGACCGCCGGTGATGTCGCGGGTCTTCTGACCTTCGATGGGGATACGGGCCAGCACTTCACCAGGCGACAGGTCTTGGCCGTCGCGGATCTGGATCAGCGAGCCCACCGAGAAGCCGATGGTCACAGCGTGGTCGGTGCCCGGGAT
>CANBUA010000353.1 GCA_947372535.1 Burkholderiales bacterium | reverse complement strand
GCATGGCGGCCCAAAGCGCCAACGCCATGAAGTTCGCGCAATGGCTGGAGAAGCAGCCTGCCGTGGACAAGGTCTACTACCCAGGCTTGCCCAGCCATCCCCAGCACGAACTGGCGATGAAGCAGCAAAACGGTTGTGGTGGCGCGGTGGTGTCCTTCACGGTCAAGGCCGGGCAAGGCGCCGATGCCGCCGCCTTGCGCAAGGCCGCCTTCCATGTGATCGATCACACGCAGTTGTGCTCCATCACGGCCAACCTGGGCGACACCAAGACCCTCATCACCCATCCGGCCAGCACCTCGCATGGCCGACTCGCCGAAGAGCAGCGCCTGGCTGCCGGCATCACCCAGGGCATGATCCGCATCTCGGTCGGCCTGGAACACATTGACGACCTCACGGCCGATCTGGCCCGTGGTCTTGACAGCTTGCACGTATGACACAAGTTCGCACTCGATTCGCCCCGTCGCCTACCGGCTTCATCCACCTGGGCAACATCCGCTCGGCCCTGTATCCATGGGCCTTTGCGCGCGCCAACCAGGGCGTGTTCATCCTGCGCATCGAAGACACCGACGAAGAGCGCTCGTCGCAGGAAGCCGTGGATGTCATCCTCGAAGGCATGGCCTGGCTGGGCCTGAACCATGATGAGGGCCCGTTCTACCAGATGCAGCGCATGGAGCGCTACAAGCAGGTCGTGCAGGACATGCTGGACAAGGGCTTGATCTACCCCTGCTACATGAGCAGCGAGGCGCTGGACGCCCTGCGCGAGCGCCAGATGGCCAACAAGGAAAAGCCCCGCTACGACGGCACCTGGCGCCCCGAGCCCGGCAAGTCGCTGCCGCCCGTGCCCGAAGGTGTGAAGCCTGTGCTGCGCTTCAAGAACCCGCAAGGCGGATCGGTGGTGTGGGAAGACAAGGTCAAGGGCCGCATCGAGATCAGCAACGACGAGCTGGATGACCTGGTCATTGCGCGACCTGCATCGCCGGGCGATGCAGGCATCGTGGGCACGCCGACCTACAACTTCTGCGTCGTGGTCGACGACATGGACATGGGCATCACCCACGTGATCCGCGGCGACGACCACGTCAACAACACGCCCCGCCAGATCAACATCCTGCGCGCCCTGGGCCAGGAGCCGCCGGTTTACGCCCACCTGCCCACCGTGCTCAACGAGCAGGGCGAGAAGATGAGCAAGCGCCATGGCGCCAAGGCGGTCACCGCCTATCGCGACGAAGGCTACCTGGCCGATGGCGTGGTGAACTACCTGGCCCGCCTGGGCTGGAGCCACGGTGACGACGAGATCTTCTCGCGCCAGCAACTGGTCGAATGGTTCAACCTCGATCACCTGGGCCGCAGCGCCAGTCAGTTCGACGAAGCCAAGCTGCGCTGGGTGGCTCAGCAGCACATGAAGACGGCCGACGATGCCCTGTTGGCCAGTCTGGTGCGCGAGCAGTTCGCCCGCCGTGGCGTGGCCTTGCCGGCCTCGCTGGACGATGCGCGCCTGCAAGCCATGTGTGCCCTGTACAAGGACCGCTGTGCCACCACCGTGGAGCTGGCCGACTGGCTGAGCATGTACGTGGCCGATGTGACCCCGCCGGCTCAGGAACTGGCCGACAAGCTCACCGATGCCGTCAAGCCCGGCGTGGCCGCTCTGGCCAAACGCCTGGCCGATTGCCCCTGGGAAACGGCGGCGATCAGCCAGGCCCTGAAGGACACGCTGGCCGAATGCGGCCTGAAGATGCCGCAGTTGGCCATTCCGGTTCGTTTGCTGGTGTGTGGCCGTGCGCAAACGCCCTCCGTGGATGCGGCGCTGGCCTTGTTTGATCGGGCCGTGGTGCTGGCGCGACTGGGTGCTTGAATACACCAGCTGCTCGCATGACTTGCCGAGAGTGCGAAATTCGGTATATACTCTTGGTCTCGCTTGAACGACGCTTTGTTTGAACAGCAAAGCAGCCGGGCAACCTGAAGAAGAGGGCCAAACAGCAGAAAACGCTGCGTAGCCTGATTCGTGAGGGGGTATAGCTCAGCTGGGAGAGCGCTTGCATGGCATGCAAGAGGTCAGCGGTTCGATCCCGCTTACCTCCACCACCTGGTCTCTGGCCAGGGTAGGTGAACCGGTTGCGGTGGTTGTCAGCACGGCGTCGATCAGGGTAGAAGGATTCAGTCCCCTTCGTCTAGAGGCCTAGGACACCACCCTTTCACGGTGGCTACAGGGGTTCGAATCCCCTAGGGGACGCCAAGTTTTGATGGCACTTGGCTGGCAGCAATGTCAGCGCAGTCGTCAACCACGTGGAGTGGTAGTTCAGTTGGTTAGAATACCGGCCTGTCACGCCGGGGGTCGCGGGTTCGAGTCCCGTCCACTCCGCCAAGCTCTTTACTGAGCGTTGCTGGTGACACAGCAACGCTGTTGATGGAAACGGTCTCGGTGCCGGTTCGGCTGCTCGCGTCGTCGTCAAGACACACGGGGGTATAGCTCAGCTGGGAGAGCGCTTGCATGGCATGCAAGAGGTCAGCGGTTCGATCCCGCTTACCTCCACCAACTTCTCCTTTGGAGAAGGCGGCATGACCGAAAGGCAGCGAGACGGTTTGCGTCAATGACAATTTGTCCCCTTCGTCTAGAGGCCTAGGACACCACCCTTTCACGGTGGCTACAGGGGTTCGAATCCCCTAGGGGACGCCAAGTTGTGATGGCACTTGGGCAGCGCAAGCCGCCAAAGTCGTCGACCACGTGGAGTGGTAGTTCAGTTGGTTAGAATACCGGCCTGTCACGCCGGGGGTCGCGGGTTCGAGTCCCGTCCACTCCGCCAAAACAGATAAGCCCCGATGCGCAAGCATCGGGGCTTTTCCTTTTGGGGTCTCGCTGCGGGCCGCAGGCCGGACTCAATAACCGATCCCGAACCAATCGGGATGTTGCTGGCGCAAATGCTTGAGCAGGCCCATGGTTTGAGGGACCAGCCCTTGCACCGCGTACCAGGTCTCTTCACGGCGGGGCTGGATGCCCTTGCGCAGCTTGTCGTGCAGGGCCGCCCACCCCAGCCAGTCCACCTGCACCAGGCGCTGATGCAGGGCCGGCGTGAAGTTGCCCAGCGTGTGGGCCATGATCAGCAACTGGGCCTCGATGGCCCGCAAGGTGGCTGCGCTGGCGAACAACTCCGCCTCGCTCTCCATCTCGCGGGTGAGCTCGCCCACCTGCTTGCCGCAGTCCATCACGATGTCGTAGAGCGAGCGGTGGTACACGCTGTGCCCCGGGTCGATCAGACCGGACGGTTTTCGTTCGGGTTGCGCACCGGGCCCATCAGCTCCAGGCCTTCTGCGTAGGTGATGGTGTCGTAGGTGATGTCGTACTTGGTCGCGACGTCGAAGATGGCATCCAGCTTGGCGCCAGTGTCCAGCTTCTTCAGGTCATTGCGCTCGATGTACAGCAGTTCCAGCAGTTCGTTGTAGACCGTGGCTTCTTCGATGGGCAGCACATAGAACATCGCACCCTTGTAAGGCACCTGGTACTTCTTGCTCAGGTCGATGTTGTTGCAGAACAGGAAGTACTTGCCGCCAGCGCTCAGGGCATCGCCCAGCACTTCGGCCACGTCCTTGAGGTATTCAAAGGACAGCAGGTAACCCGCAAAGAAGGGCAGGGTCTTGTCGCCTTCCACGGCCACGGTCAGCACCTGGTCACAGGTCAGCTCGGGCGGACGGGCTTCGTCGGCCATCTGGGTGGAGAAGCGCAGAGCCAGTTCACCACGGAAGCCCACGCGACCAGGCTTGTGGGTGGCGCCCTTGAAAACAGGGTTCTGCAAGTGGCGCTTCTGATCGAGCGGACCAAGCACGGTCTTGTCGATGGGGGAGGTTGCGGCGGTCGCGGTCATGAACGTGTCCTTCGATGTAGCGCACCGTGTCATGGGCTGCGCAGGCTGAGTGGCGGGATGTTGACAAAGGCAAGGGGGCCCTTTGCATCCACGTGTGACGACAGCCCTGTCTGCAATCGGCATACCACCT
>CANBUA010000352.1 GCA_947372535.1 Burkholderiales bacterium | reverse complement strand
CCCTTCGTGCCCGTGGCCCGCATCCAAATCCCGGTACAGCAGCCCGAACAAGGCGAGGCTTGCGAAATCCGCTCCTACACGCCGTGGCATTCGTTGCCAGAGCACCGGCCGCTGGGCGGCATTTCACGTGTGCGCAAGGCGGTCTACCTGGAGATCTCGACCCTGCGCCACGGGCTCAACGACCAGCCTCGCATCGAGCCTTGATCGCTCGGCGGGCTTGCCCACCAGGGCGCGGCCCCGCTTGGCATCGCGTCGATCAGGCGTGAGGACGGGGGTGAGCGACGGCACCCCGTTTGGCATGAGCGTGCGCGACGGTTGACGCGGCTTTGCGCGGCCGCGATGCGCCGAGCATCTTCTTGGCATGGACGGCGGGGGTGACGGCCGCGTGATGCTGTCCGTGGCCGGCGTGTGCCGTCTTGGCTTTGCTCGACTTGGCGACCCCTTTGGTCTTGGCATGGCGGGCCACATGCTGTTTTGACGAACCCAGCGATGACGCCTTCTTGCCTGCCTGCCCATGGCCCGGCGCGCGCTGCTGATGCGCCGTCTTCTTGACGCGGTGCTTCTTCTTTTTGGGGTGCGCCACCGCATGGGCAGGACGATGTGGCACGGCGCTGGCCGCCGTGCTGCCATGATGGGCAGGCGCCCGATGTGACGTGCCCGTGCTGGCCGCCACGGCCACCTGGGCACTGAGCAGCAGGCTGAAGGCAGCGCCAAGCACCGCCAGGGAAGATTTCATGGGCAACATCGAAGCTCCAACAAGCGCGAAGAGACCACGGTGGTGGTCTGACGTCTTGTTAAACCCCTGAGGGCGGCATCCGGTTGACCGGCGCCGCCCTTTATTCATCACACAGTCAGTCAATCAATCATGCATTCACGCCATCAACCAGCCACAGGCTGGTGACGGGCATCGTGCTTGCGATGAAAGATGCGGCGGCTCTGATGATTCTCCGCCTTGGCGATGCGGGCGCTCTCGCGCGCCGTGACGTGGCCATCCCGGCCTGCCCGGGCCTCGCGCCGATCCAGCCTGCTTTGGCCGCGCTCAAGGCGGGCCGCTTCGGGCTTGGTCAACTGGCCGCTCTTGAGGCCCTGCTCGATGCGGGCTTGCTGGTTCACATCCCGCTGAACTGCGGCCTGCATGCGTTGCGAAGACGCGGAGGATGGATCGCCCTTGATGCCGTTGGTCTTGGCCGCGTGGATGTCCTGGCTGACCTGGTTCTGCTTGGCGGTGAGGGCCCGTTGCTCATCGGCGGTGACCTTGCCGTCCTTCAGCGCATGGGCCTGTTGATGGTTGACCTGGGCCTCCTCCTTTTGGAGGCGGGCCGCCTCGCCCGTGCTCAACTGGCCGCTCTTGAGGCCTTGCTCGATGCGTTGCTCCTGGTTGACGTCACGCGAGACGGCGGCAGCGCCTTGCGCCATCGCGGCAGAAGACAGGATCAAGGCGGCAGCGGCCAGGCCGATGCGGTGCAGTGTGTGAAAGGTGGTCATGGCAGAGTCCGTGGGTTGATGTACATCTTCAACCCTCCCCGACCCTGATTCGTTGACCGCGACAACACAACTTCACCATGTGTCCGCGTGTGTGTCGCGCTGTTCACCCCTCACCCATCCGATTCACTGCGGCTGAGGCTCCAGCCGCAATTTGGTCGGGTCATAGCCTTGCTGCTGGAGCAAGCCACGGATGATGGCGTCGTCTTGCGGATTCAGGGTCGGCGTGCGCGAGAGGATCCACAGGTACTTGCGACTGGGGTCGCCTACCACCGCATAGCGGTAGTCATCGGCCAATTGGATCACCCAATACGGCGCCCAGACGGCCGACACCCATTCCAGCCATTTGGGCGCGAAACGCACCTCCAGCCGTGAGGTGCTGGCGGGCAGTGGTTTGGGGTTGAGCAGGGTCACCTTGGACTGTTTCACCCGGGCAGCGCCCACGGCCTTGCTGAAGCTGCCATCGGCTTTCTTGCACTGATTGAGCACCTCCACGGAGCCATCGGCCAGCACGGTGTAGTCGGCGGTGGTGTTGCTGACGCATTGGCGCTGGAAGCTGTTGGGGTACAGCGCGATCTGGTACCAATGGCCTTGGTAGCGGTTCAGGTCCACCGAGGGCACGGACACCAGTGCGGGTAGCGGTGCGGCTTGGGCGGTCGCCATGGGCGCCTGGGTGCTGAGGGCGGCGAAGGCGCTGGCCAGAGCCAGTGTCTGAATGTGCTGTCTCGATCGTGGCCAGCGATTGAACAAGGGGGTTCTGATCATGTCGATCTCCATGGAAAGTTTGGGATTGATCAAACAATACAGCACTCGGCTTTACCCCTACGCCGTGACATCCATCACGGCTCATGGCGAGGCCAGGTGTTCACCCCCTGGTCTTGGCCCGCATCCACACCAGGCAGCGCTCAGCCTCCAGACCGGGCACGGCCAAAGGCGCCACGGCATCCACCTGGACACGGGCCTGCAAGGCGGCCATCTCCTCATCCGGCGCCTTGCCCTTCATGGCCATCCAGCTCGCGCCTTCTGCCAAGAGGTGCGCGGTCCAGTCCGTGAAATCGACCAGGGAGGCGAAAGCTCGGGAGGTGATCAATCGGTACTGGCCCTTGAGTTGCTCCACCCGGGCGTGCTCGGCCTTGAGGTTACCCAGGCCCAGCTCAGCCGCTACTTGGCGGATGAACGCCGCCTTCTTGCCCACCGTGTCCACACAGGTCACGGCCACGGCGGGGCACAAAATGGCCAGCACGACACCCGGCAAGCCGCCACCGCTCCCGACGTCCAGCACCTTGATGGGCTGAGATGTCGCCTGCTGCGCCAGTGAGACATCCAGCCCCAGATGGGCCAACATGGGTTGCACCACCACCAGACAGTCCGCCAAGTGATGGGTCAGCATGTCGTCTGGTGCCCGCAGCGCCGTCAGGTTGTAGATGCCGTTCCACTGCTGGAGCAAGGCCATGTAGGCAGCCAGCTGCTGGCCTTGCTTGGGGGTGGCTTGCAGCCCGACAGCCGCCACCACAGCAGGAATGCGTTGAGCCCAAGTCGAAACATCCCAGACCACAGGCGCTGTTGGCTTCTTGGTTTCACGTGAAACGTCAGGCCTCATGCAGCAGCCCCCTGCCCCGCCGGACCCACCACCGCCGCGTCATCATTGACCGCACGCGGCGCGTCGATGAACCCCTTGAAGCGTCCCTTCTTGAGGTGAATCAGCAGCAAGGAGATGGCTGCCGGGGTGACGCCTGAAATACGTGAAGCCTGCCCCAGTGTCTCCGGGCGATGCCGTGTCAGCTTTTGTCGGACTTCATGGCTGAGCGCGGACACCTTGGCGTAGTCCAACTCATCAGGCAAGGTCAGGTGTTCGTAAGCCGCGGAGCGTTGCACTTCCTCGTTCTGCTTCTCGATGTAGCCGGCGTACTTGATGCTGATCTCCAGCTGCTCAATCACCGCATCAGCCAATGTGGCACCAAACTCCGCATGCAAGGTGGCGCGCGAGGTTACGGGTGTTTCACGTGGAACGTCTTCATCGGCTGAAGACACCGCCTTTCCCCTCAAATCACGCTGATGTTGTTGAGCGATCATGTCGATGCTCGCCACCGTGTCAAACCCAACACCCGGACGGCGCAGCAGATCCGTCAAACTGTATTCATGCTCCAAGGCCTTGCCCAACCAATGCTCAGCCTCTGTCGCCGGCAGGGTGGCGGGCCGAATCCAGGTGGTGCGCAAGCGCTCTGTTTCACGTGAAACAGCATCGCGCTTGCGGTTGAACGTGTCCCAACGGATGTCATCCACCAGCCCAATGGCCCGGCCCAGTTCAGTAAGCCGCATGTCGGCGTTGTCCTCGCGCAGCTGCAGGCGGAACTCTGCGCGGCTGGTGAACATGCGGTACGGCTCGGACACGCCCTTGGTGATCAGGTCGTCCACCAACACGCCCAAGTACGCCTGGTCGCGCCCCAAGGTGAAGGGCTCACGCCCCTGCGCCTGCAAGGCAGCGTTCACCCCGGCGTACAAGCC
>CANBUA010000351.1 GCA_947372535.1 Burkholderiales bacterium | reverse complement strand
CCTTGAGCGCGGCGATAGGCCAGCATCCTTTCAGACAAGGTTGTTGTCTTCGGCGAGAGCGGGTCGTAACCCAAGAACGCAAGCACCGCCCCCATCTCCGTAATGAGGGGCTCAGTCTTGCCACCCTCCCAGTTGATGACGGTCGCCATGGTCACACCCAGAAGTGGGGCAATGTCCTTCTGAAAGAGCCGCTTCCTCAGGCGGACTTCCTTGATGTGTTCCCCAATCGTCTCTGGCACCTTGCGAATCGGGCGTTTTCGCACCAATTTAGTGAATGGCAAAAGAGCAACGCAACCATGTGCATGCGGCCATTTAGGCAGCGTGGGTCCGGGGCTCAAGTCCTGCCGCTGCACGCCCGATCAGGTGGCGCGGTACCAAGGCAAGCTCAGCGGCCCCTTGCTGGACCGCATCGATGTGCAGGTCGAGGTGCCGGCAGTGAGTCCGGATTTGCTGGCCAAAGCGCCCGACGGTGAGCCCAGTGCCGTGGTCGCAGAACGAGTCGCGCGTGGCCGTGCGCGCCAGATTCAGCGCCAGGGCGTGCTCAACGCCATGCTGGATGGCGCCAGGCTCGATGCCCATGCACAGCCCGATGCGGCAGCCATGAGCATGCTGAAAATGGCCACTGCCAAGCTGGGTTGGTCAGGCAGGGCGTTTCACCGGGTGTTGCGACTAGCGCGGACCATCGCCGACCTGGCGGAGGTGGACACCATCGGCCAGGTCCATGTGGCTGAGGCCATTCAATACCGCAGGCTGTTGTCGGGCCAGTGAGCCCGATGTGGTCTTGTTTGGATTGATGGTGAAAATAATGGTATAAATCGTTTATATCATTATCGTGAGGTTCACCATGGCGACAGCCAAATCAAGTTCTAAGATCAAGCAGGCTGCCGATGCCAAGCCTGCATCGGCAGCGCCATCCCCAGTCCCAGTCCCAGTGACCAAGAAAAAACCTGCGTCCGTGGACGCGCCCAAAACCGTGGTGGCCAAGAAGGCGAAAGCCAACACCACGGTGACGGCCAAGAAAGCTGTTACCGCCCCACCGGCGACAGTGGTCACGGCCGCCAAGCCGATCAAAGACAAGCTGGTGCGCGACAGCTTCACCATGCCGCGCAGTGACTTTGCGTTGATCGATCAGCTCAAGGAAAAAGCCCTGGGCTTCAAGCGGCCTACCAAGAAAAGCGAGTTACTGCGTGCAGGCCTTCACGTCCTGGCCAGCTTGAGCGATGCCAAGCTGAAAACCGCCCTCGGCGCCCTCGTACCGCTCAAGCTGGGGCGGCCGCCGCGGGAAGGTCAATAAGCGGCTGCTGGATCAAGCAGGGATCAGGAAGCCATCGAGCTGCTTGCCGGCGTCCAGCTCGGCCTTCAGCCACTTCGGTGTGATGCCGCGACCGGTCCAGGTGTCGCCGGTCTGTGGGTTCCGGTATTTCGGGGCCACTTTGCGGCCGGCCGCTGCCGAGGTCTTGCGCTGTTTGCCGCCAGCGCCCACCGTGGGCGAGCCGCTCAGGTCTTCCGACGTGAGTCCATGCTCGGCCATGAGGGTTTTGATCTGGCCGATCACGTTTTTCTTCTCTCCGCGTTTGGCTTCCTCGATGAGTTTGTCGAGTTCACGGGCCTTGGCTTGCATTTCTGCTTGTTGGGAAAGAAGAATGGCGAAAGATGTCATGGACGGATCCTTGGGTGGTGGTGCGTCATCATAGTGACAAGCCGAGTATCTGGTGACGACACAGCCGTCTCGTTGGCACGCGATCAACAGCAGATGGTATGAGGCATCGCGGCGTCGCTACACTGCGGCCTACCGCCTTTTCACGAAAGAAAGACCCACGATGCGCCCATCTCATGCTTCACCTGCACGCCGTTTGACTCGACTGACGCTGGGTCTGGTTCTGGCCAGCCTGGCTTGGCAGGCCCAGTCGGCACCTCGGGCCCTGGTCCAGGTGAGCGATGCCTGGATTCGCACGGCCGTGAAAGCGCAAAGTGGCACGGGCGGCTTCATGAGCCTGCGCAGTGCGCAGCCTGTGAGCCTGGTGGGGTTTTCAACGTCGATTGCCGCCACAGCCGAATTGCATCAGATGAGCATGGAAGGCGACGTGATGCGCATGCGTCCCCTGCCATCCCTGGACTTGCCTGCGGGTCAAGCGGTGGCGCTTGAGCCAGGTGGCAGTCACCTCATGCTGATGGGCTTGAAAAAGCCGTTGAAAGTGGGGGATCAGGTGCCCCTGGTGCTCAAATTCAAGAACGCCCAGGGAAAATTCTTCACCCAATCGATCAAGGTGCCCGTGCTATCGCCGGAAAAAGCACCTGGTGCTGAATCAGGCGGGCACGACCATGAGCACCATCACGATCACAGCGATCATTGATCCTGCAGGCGTCGGGGCGGGTAGGTGTCCCAGCCCTGGCAGCCCGGACATTGCCAGAAGTAGTGCTGGCTCTCGAAGCCACAGGCCGCGCAGCGGTAGCGCTGCAAGGGCTTGGCGGCGGTCTTGGTCGTCTGGGCGATGGCGTTGAGCTCATCCTGGCTCAGGGGCTCGCCATCCGTGAAGCGCTCCTGCACCAGGCCTGTCACGGCTGACAGGGCCGTTTGATTCTGCAAATGCGTGAGCCAGCGGTGGCGCCGCTCTGCCGGGCTGGCTGGCAGCTTGTTGAGGGCTTCGAGCGCATCGACCGAAGGCGCTTGCGCGTAGAGCGCTTCCAGCTTGGCGCGGGCCGCGTCTGCATGGCCGCAAGCGATGGCGGCTTTGGCGTAGTCGCCCGCCACGAGGGCGAAGGCCGACCGCTGCGAGGCCATCAGCTCGTCCCAGGCGAGCAAGGCCGCCTCAAATTGGCCTTGCTTGAGTAGGCGCTGCCCGCGCAGCACCATGGGCCTGGCCGCCTGGGGGCTGGCCTCACTGGCGCGCCGCAAGGCCTGGTCGGCCTCATCCACATGGCCGCGTGCATCGGCTTCTTCGGCGATCTCACACCAGTGGTGGGCCATGCGCAAGGCGAAGGAGCCGGCGCCGGCCGATTCGAGCTGGCGGGCCACTTCAATGGCGGGGTGCCAGTTGCGTGAACGCTCATGCAGCGTCAGCAAAGCCAGGCGCGCATCGGTGGTGAAGGCCGAGCCCTCCAAGGCCTTGAAGGCTTCTTCGGCACGGTCAAACAGGCCGGCGTTGAGGAAGTCCTGTGCCAAAGCGTGTTGCGCGCGTTCGCGCTCCTCGCGCTTGAGGTCGCCACGCGCCAGCAGGTGTTGGTGGATGCGGATGGCGCGCTCGTACTCGCCACGGCGCCTGAACAGGTTGCCCAAGGCGAAGTGCAGGTCAGAGGTATCAGGGTCTTGCTGGACTGCTTCGATGAAGGCGTCGATGGCTTTGTCCTGCTGTTCGTTGAGCAGCAAATTCAGCCCTTTGAAGTAGGCCTGTGGCGAGCGGGCGTCTTCCTTGCGCCACTGGCGCAAGTCAAATCGAGAGGCCAGCCAGCCCAGTAGGAAAGCGCCGGGCAGGGCCAGCAGCAGCCATTGCAGATCAAAGTCCATGGATCAGAGGATCGAGGTCACTGGCCACATCACTTGCCACTTTTGCGGGGCGCGACCATGTCGGGCGGGAAGGGCATGGGGGCGGGCAAGGTCGTGGGGTTGTCGGTCGGGTTGATCGGCTTGTCGACCTTGACGGGTGTGGCCTGTTCGCCAATCAGCAGCATGCGCTTGCGGGCATCGCGCCGATGTTTCCACCAACTGGGTACCATGGCCATCACGCCGGCCACGCAACCCAGGGCGAAGACACCCAGGACCACGAACACCATGGGCGCCTGCCACGCGTAGCCGAAGAACCAGTGGATCTCGACCAGTTGTTGGTTGTTGAGCGCAAAGGCGAACAGCACGAAAAAGAGGAAGCCCCGCCATAGCCAGTTCAGTGCGCGCATGGGTACAAGCCTTCCTCGAAGTTGCCGTGGTTGGCGGCGATTGTAGCCATCATGCCCAGATCAGGGCTGGGTGGCATCCGGCGCCTTGGAATCGGCTGCCG
>CANBUA010000350.1 GCA_947372535.1 Burkholderiales bacterium | reverse complement strand
CGCCAGGCAAGGCAGAGCCGTCCTTGAGCCACGTCGTCAACCACAGCGCCAATGATTCCGTGCCGCCTGGCATGCCGGGCATGGTGGTGCAGCGCTTTTTGGAGGCCATCGAGCAGGCGGTGGCGCGTGAGTGTCCGGCGTTGTACACGCCGCAGTTATGGCGCCAGCGCTTGTTGCGCCATGGTCAGTCTTTGCCCAAGGCCTTGTCACCGCATGTGGCTGACTGGCTGTGGGGCCGAACGGCAAGCCTGATGGGCGACTGGCCGGCCCGTGGCGCAGGCACGCGCTTGATCAATGTGGCTTATGTGACCCTGACTGAGTACCTGGGGCCGGTGCGTGCGGATGCTTGTTTCACCCACATCGTGCGAGATTTTGAAAATAGCCAGGACCCGGTGGTGAGCACGGTGCGAAGCTATTTATAGTGCGCGCATGAGCGACATCAAATTTCAGCAGGCCCACACCTTGGGCATCGACCGGGCTCGCGAGTTGGCCGACGAATGGCTCAACGATGCCGCCAAGAAGTTGGGCTTGAATTGCACCCACGAGAAGGGCACGGAGCAGGACACCATCACCTTCGAGCGCATGGGCATCAACGGCATCATGTTGGTCTCGGGCACCAACTTCGACCTCACGGTCAAGCTGGGCATGATGATGGCGGCCTTTCGACCTATCGTGGAGGCCGAGGTTTCCAAGAGCCTGGGCCGCCTCATCGAGAAGGCCTCGGGCAAGCACGCCTGACTCAGGCTGCTGCCCGGGCCTGAAGTCCGCTCAAGCCTTGAGCGAGATCTTCAAGGATTCGATCAGGTCGATGTAGGCTTGTTGAGCAACTTCCGTGGACTTGCCCTTGAGGCCGGCCCAGGCGTCGTACTTGGCGCGGGCCACGAAATCCATCATGCCGGGGCGCTCGCCCTGGACATCACCGACGCTGCCTTGCTTGAACAGCGAGTAGAGCTGCAACAGGGTGTTGTTGTCAGGCTTGGCGGGCAGGAGTTTGGAATCGGCAAGGGCTTGGTCGAAGCGCGCTTTCAGGTCGGACATGTCGGGTCTCCTACGGTCATCAAGTGTTGGTCGGGAAATGCAGATCTTAACCGTCGACAGGCGTCAGCCACCAGGGGTCCTGCCCGATCAGATCGCTCTGGCCCAGGTGAAAGGCCAGCAGCGTCTGGTCCGGCTCAGCCAGCACCGGGCGGATCATCGCCAGCGCCAGGCCCACATTGCGCCGGATGACTTTGTGGGCCTTGTCGCGCAGCCGCTCGCGGGGGTCCATGACGCCGTCCAGCCCCATGCAGCCGTTCAAGGTTGCCAGCATCGGGCCGACCCACAACCGCAAGCTGACGTCATCGGGCGCGCGTTGCGGTAGCCAGGCTTGTTGAGAGAGCAAGGCGAGCAGGGCCGCGGACTGCTGACGCAGCAGCTGTGGCAGGCTTTCTTCCAGCACACGGTGGCGCGAGACCAGGTCGTTGAGGTCGCGGAACAAGAAGCGGTAGGTCCAGGCCGCCAGCGCCAAGTCGTGGCACAACCAGGCCAAGCGGTTCAAGGCATCGCTGCCGCCGGGCAGCCAGGGCTCGGGTGTGGCCTCGCTCACTGACGCCGCAGCGGGGCCATGCGCCGTCAGCGTCATCTGCAAGGCCACCTGGTATTGCGCGAACAACCCCATCACCAGGACATCGCGCGTGGGGTGGTGATAAAACAGGTTGCCCGGGCTGATGCCCAGCTCGCCGCACAACTGGCTGGTCGAGACATTGGGCTCACCAAAGCGGTTGAACATGGCCAGCGTCACTTCCAGGATGCGGTCGGAGGTTCGGCGGGGCTTTTTGGCGGACATGAGCGGGTTTGTCAGTGACTTCCTACAATTGTCGCCTCCATGAGTGCCATCACCTTCAAGAACATCACCAAAACCTACGACTCGGGCGGCCGCACATTGCAGGCACTCAAAGGCGTTAGTTTTGACATCGCCCAGGGCGAATTTTTCGGCTTGCTGGGCCCCAACGGGGCGGGCAAGACCACCTTGATCAGCATCCTGGCCGGGTTGGCCCGGGCGACCGGCGGCGAAGTGCGCGTGCACGGCCACGATGTGATCAAGGACTACCAGGCTGCCCGGCGCGCGCTCGGGGTGGTCCCGCAGGAACTGGTTTTCGATCCGTTTTTCTCGGTGCGCGAGACCTTGCGCAACCAGAGTGGCTACTTTGGCATCCGCCAAAACGATGCCTGGATCGATGAGCTGCTGGCCAACCTGGGCCTGAGCGACAAGGCCGATGCCAACATGCGCCAGCTTTCGGGCGGCATGAAGCGGCGTGTGCTGGTGGCGCAAGCCTTGGTCCACAAGCCACCGGTGATCGTGCTGGACGAGCCCACCGCGGGCGTGGATGTAGAGCTGCGCCAGACGCTGTGGCATTTCGTGGCGCGTCTGAACAAGGAAGGCCACACGGTGCTGCTGACCACCCACTACCTTGAAGAGGCCGAGGCCCTGTGCCACCGGATCGGCATGCTCAAGCAAGGTCAACTGGTGGCACTGGACAGCACCTCGGCACTGCTGGCGGGCACGGCCAGCACCATGCTGCGTTTCAAGACAGACCATGCGCTGCCTGAATCGCTGCTGCCGCAAGCCCGCGTCACCGGCCGCGTGGTGCAACTGGCCGCGCACGATGCCACCGAGGTTGAGCAGATCCTGGCCGCCTTGAGGCAGGCCGGCTGTCACATCGAAGACCTGGAGATCGGCCGTGCCGACCTGGAAGATGTTTTCTTGAGCATCATGCAAGGACAAGCCCGATGAACTGGTCTCAAAGTGTCGTGGGCGCCGCCCCCTTGTTCCGCAAAGAAGTGCTTCGTTTCTGGAAGGTGGCAACCCAGACCGTGGGCGCGCCCGTGCTCACGGCTGTGCTCTACCTGCTGATCTTCGGCCATGTGCTGCAAGACCATGTCGAGGTGTTCAAGGGCGTGGGTTACACCAGCTTCCTGATCCCCGGCCTGGTGATGATGAGCCTGTTGCAGAACGCGTTCGCCAACAGCTCGTCCTCTCTGATCCAGAGCAAGATCACGGGCAACCTGGTCTTCGTGCTCTTGACGCCGCTCTCGCATCGTGCCTGGTTCCTGGCCTATGCCGGCGCCTCGCTGGTGCGTGGGCTGGTGGTGGCCTCTGGCGTGTTCGCGGTCACCGTGTGGTTCGCGCCACCCAGTTTGGTCGAGCCCTGGTGGGCGCTGACCTTCGGCGTGCTGGGCGGGCTGTTGCTAGGCGCCATGGGCCTGATCGCCGGCTTGTGGGCCGAGAAGTTCGACCAGATGGCGGCTTTCCAGAACTTCATCATCATGCCCATGACATTTTTGTCGGGCGTGTTCTACTCGGTCAAGTCGTTGCCGCCATTCTGGCTGGCCGTCTCCCACCTCAACCCGTTTTTCTACATGATCGATGGCTTCCGCCGGGGCTTTTTCGGCGTGAGCGATGTCAATCCATGGGTGAGCCTGGGAGTGGTTCTGACGGCCACTTTGGTGGTCTCCGCCTTGGCCTTGCACCTGCTCAAGATCGGGTACAAGATCCGGCATTGACTTGGCAGCCCAAGCGCCCAATTTTCACGCATGCCCTGCGCAAGCATTTTCACGATCCGAGACGAGAACCCTGTCATGGCCAACCCCACGCCTGAAGAAGTCCAGCAATACATCGCCGCCGGCCTGCCCTGCGAACACCTGAGTGTCGAGGGTGACGGCCAGCATTTCTTCGCCACCATCGTATCGGCTGAGTTCGACGGCAAAAACCGGGTCGGGCGCCATCAGCGTGTCTACCAGGCCCTGGGCGATAGAATGCGTGCTGAGATCCACGCGCTGTCGATGAAGACGCTGACGCCGGCCGAATGGGCCGCTCAGGCTCAGGCCTGATTCGCTGCGCCTTGTCTCGTTTCAATCAATCCCCTTATTTTCAGGCGCGACCGCCGCTTCAGCGGAGGCATCGCGCCCTTGGTGTTTCATGGACAAACTCCTGATCCGTGGTGGTCGCCGCCTGCAAGGCGAAGTGACGATCTCCGGCGCGAAGAACGCGGCCTTGCCC
>CANBUA010000349.1 GCA_947372535.1 Burkholderiales bacterium | reverse complement strand
CCGCATCCAGGGCCGATGATGTTGGCCGGCCGCACGATGACGACGCGCCCCCTCCCGGCTGAGAACTGCCAGGCCGCGTCTTCTTGCAGCTGCTTGGCGCGGCTGTAAGGCCCCTCGAAGCGGCCCTTTGGGATGTCTTCGGCGCAGGTCTCCGTCTGTATGGCCTGGCCATAGGCGCAGATGCTGGTGGTCAGAACCACGAGCACATCTGCTCGTGCCGCCGCATCCAGCACCTTGCGCGTCCCACCAGCGGTCACCCTTTCGTGATCGGCGTAGCTTGCGCCATCGCCCACCAGCGCAGCCAGGTGAAAGACCGTGGTGCAGCCGGCCATGGCCTGTGCCACGTCGTCTGCATGGGTGATGTCGCCGCGCATCACGGTCACGCGCGCGCCCCAGGTGTCCGGCGTTTTTTCTGAGGGGAGCGCCAGCACGCGTACGGCCACATCGTGCCGGGCCAGCAACAAGGCCACCAGGTGTCGACCCAGAAAGCCGGCGCCACCGGTGACCAGCACGGTCTGGCCCTCGATGGGGGGGTGCATTGGTGTCGGGTTCATGTTCGGCGGGATGAGGTGGATGGCGGGCAGCCCACGGGCTGGGGCCATCAGTGATTCAGGGTGTCGAGAAAGGCCTGGTACAGCGCGGCGGTTTCACTGGGGCGCTCCACCATGGGCATGTGGCCAACGCCATGCCATACGTCCACGCGCAGGGAAGGGAGGGCCTGCTTCCAGGACTGCACCGCGCTGACATCAATCAACTGATCCTGCTGGCCCCACAGGAGCAGCCCTGGGGCTTGGATGTCGCCCGCGTTCGTTTGCAGGCGGCTGGGGCGTTCGATGTCGGCAAAGATGCGGGTGAACGCGCCTCGGTTGGCGATGTAGCGGTCGGCGATGGCGTCCAGCACGAAGCCTGGCATGAAAGGCGGATCGGTCATGGTCATGGGGTACAGGGCGTAGAAATCTGATCGCGACTGGACGATGAAGGGATTTCGTCCCTCCATCAGCATCCGGCGCATCGCGCTGGGCTGGGGTTGGGGCAGGCCGGCGGGGTCGATCAGCGCCATGGACAAGGTGCGCTCTGGGTGGTTCATGGCGAACTGGGCCGCCATGTTGCCCCCCATGGAATTGCCGATCACGTGAACCTTGCCCGCCTTCAAGGCGTCAAGCAGGGCCACGAGTCGCTCCACCTGGGCCGGCATGCCGTAGTCCCACTGGGGCTGGTAGCCTGTTTCCCCGTGGCCAGGCAGATCCGGGATGATGACCCGATGGTCATGGGCAAAGTGGCGCGCAAACCGTGCCCAGACCTCCTTGTCCGCAGTGAAGCCATGCAGCATCAGGATGGGCTCGCCTTGGCCCTCGGATTCGTAGATGACAAAGGGAACGCCGTCGACCGGGATGTGTTTCTTGTGCAGGCCATACAAACGGGCCTCGGTGCCGGAGACGAACTCATAGGTCAGTTGGCCGGCCGCGGGATAGGTGATCGCCGCCCAGGTCACCATGGCAATGCAGGCGAGGGCGAAGGTCAATTTGAGGAACTTGGGCATGGCAAACGGGCATCAACAGGCCTCCACAGGTGGGCGTTGTGCATTGAAGTGAGTACAGCAACAAGCAGTTTAAGGTGCGAGGGTGCGGGCCGTCAATTGGTTCAGGGTGTGTGGGGATGGCGGTGTTGACAAGCCGGATCCGGGCGACACCTCGAGGAGGGATGAAGGAGCGGCCTGGCACACCACTGGCGGCATGCACTTTCATGTCTAAAGTGAAGATATGAATACGCATAAATGATGCCTGTTTATGCAGCCCGCGACCCCGCAGACACGATGAGAACCTGCTCAACAAGCTGGCGGTCAATACCCGCGTAGCCTTCACGGCGCGCATGCCGCGTTCCGGGTGCCCGCCTCTGACCACCTGGGTGGTCCGGCGGACGATGCAGGGCTAAGATCGCGCACAACCGACCTGCACACCGCCACATGGACATCGACCCCCAGGACATCATCGAGACCGCCAAGTCTGCACGTGCCGCACGGTTGAATGCCGCGGTGGCCATCACGGTGGCCGTGCTCGCCACCTTCATGGGCATCTGCAAGGTCAAGGACGACAACATCGTTCAGACCATGCAGCAGGCGCAGGCCGACAAGCTGGACCACTGGGCCTACTACCAGGCGCGCAACCTCCGCCAGGAGGTGGCCGAGGCCACGACGGTGCAGTTGACGCTGGCCAGGTTGGGGGCGGCGTCGTCCGCTCAAGGTGCTTACGACGCGGCCATCGCCTCCTACAAGGCTTTGTCGAAAGAGCAGGCGGGCAAGAAGGAAGAGATGAAGGCTGCGGCCGAGCAGGATCAGGCCCATTACGACGCCGCCAACTACCGCGACGACCAGTTCGACCTGTCAGACGCCTTGCTGGCCATTGCCATTGCGATGCTGGCCGTCACGGCGCTGACGGGGCTCTGGGCCTTGTATTGGGCTTCCTTGCTGCCCACGGTTGCTGGCGTGCTGATGGGTGTGGCCGGCCTGGGCGGTTTGCCCATCCATCCCGATGCCCTGATCAAGTTGCTGTCCTGAGCCCAAGCAAAAGCCGAGGCCCGCCCGGGGTTCAGAAGCGCATCCCGCCCGACAATCGCCAGGCATCGTCACCCGAGAAGTTTTGCTTCGGGTCTCGGGCCACGCGCAGGAACCAGGTCGGGAAGTCCCAGGCCACGCTCAGCGACCACGCCCGGATGTAACCCAGATCGCTTTGCCCTGCCTTGTGCATCAGGTCCAGCGAAAGCCGGTCGGCGGCCACCGGGATCCTGGCCGTCAGGTGCCAATCCGTTTGCCCGGTGTGCAGGCGATCGTCACGGATGACGAACAAGGACCAGTTCTGGCCATTGTCGAACTGGTGCCCGCCCCCCAGGGTGATGGCGTCGTTGGGGTCGAAGTTGAGGTTGAAGTAGGGCTTCAGGTTCGTCCGTCCCCATCCCAATAGGCCGTACCAGTCGTGCCCCACCTGGGCGTTGATGCTGGCCCCGATGTAGTTGCCCGTTGCCGCCTGCACGGAGGGTTGCACAGAGACCATGTCGCTCAGGTCGACGCTGGTGTCCACCCCGATGCGATCCTGCTTGCCGAAGTGGCCATCCTGATAGTGACCCACCCAGGCGTGGGTGTCGCCATGTTGCCACCGCAGGTTCAGGTCGCTGCCGGCATCATCCCGGTACTGGTAGTGGCCGGCAGTGAGTTTGAAGGGCGCTTTGTTGTCGCCGTCGTCGGCCTGGGCCGCGCCCGACAAGGTGAGCCCCAGGAGGCCAAGCAGCAAAGGGGATCTCATGGCGCAGCCTTTCAACGGTCCAGCCCGGCCAGGCACAGGTACTTGGTCTCCAGGTAGTCGTCCATGCCCTGGCGGGCGCCTTCGCGGCCCAGGCCCGATTGCTTGACGCCGCCAAATGGCACCTCGCAGGTGGAGATCAGCCCGGTGTTGATGCCCACCATGCCGTATTCCAGGCCTTCGGCCACGCGGAAGATGCGGCCCACATCGCGGCTGTAGAAGTAGCTCGCCAGGCCGAACTCGGTGGCGTTGGCGGCCGCAATGGCCTCGGCCTCGGTGTCGAACTTGAACACCGGCGCCACCGGCCCGAAGATCTCTTCGCGGGCCATGCGCATGTCGGCAGACACGTTGGACAACACCGTGGGCTCATAGAAGGCGCCCGTGGCCTGAGCCGCGCGCCGGCCGCCGGTCACCACCTTGGCGCCCTTGCTCACGGCGTCGGCCATCAGCTCTTCCACCTTGGCCAGGGCCTGGCCGTCGATCAGTGGGCCTTGCATCACACCGGCTTCAAAGCCATTGCCCACCTTCATCTGCACCACGCGCTCGGCCAGCTTGGCCACGAAACTGTCGTAGATGCCGGCCTGGGCATACAGGCGGTTGGCGCACACGCAGGTCTGGCCGGCATTGCGGTACTTGCTGATCAGCGCGCCTTCCACGGCAGCATCGACATCGGCATCGTCGAACACGATGAAGGGCGCGTTGCCACCCAGCTCCAGCGCCAGCTTCTTCACGGTGGGCGCGCATTGCTTCATGAGGATGCGGCCCACTTCTGTCGAGCCGGTGAAGGA
>CANBUA010000348.1 GCA_947372535.1 Burkholderiales bacterium | reverse complement strand
CTGATCGCTGAGCGCCTGCCTGGCGTGTCGCCAGATGTGATCGAGGCTCAGCTGGCGCACGGCAAGTCTGGCCCGCTGGGCATGGCCTACGACCGGGCAGAGTTCATGACGCAGCGCCGCCAGATGATGGGCGCCTGGGCCGACTACCTGGACAGTTTGAAGAAGGGCGCGGAGGTCATTCCGCTCAAGCAAACCGCCGCCTGACGGTCTCAGGCAATAGCGGGCCCGCAAAGTGTTCGAGCACCAAGCAGGCCCTAACCAAGTCGCACATAGGAGGTGCAGAGATGGCTACTTCGAAGTTTATCGAACCAACCCCAGAAAACTTGCAAAAGCTGCGAAACGCGATGACCGAAATGGACTGCCACGTTCAGGAGGCGGAGCAAGGTATCTGCGCGATGGCGGCAGGAATCAAGGCACTCTTGACGTCGCCGGACTCAGGCATCGTGCGTGAGCAGGTGTATCGCCTGTGCACCCTCATTGAAGATCAGGCCACGAACTCGATGGACCGGGTGAACAGCCTTGCAGAGGAATGGGGCGCAAATTTTGCTGATGAGGCTGATCGACAGCGCACCCGCCGACTGCACGATGCTTGTCGCAATCAGACGTTGCACAGCTGACGGGAATCCCCCGGCGCCTCAGCGGCCCTGAGGCAAAGCGACCCGAAGCAGCAGGTGAGAGTTCTGCGACGGGTCTGACCACAACGCACACACCTGAAAGGACCGTGCACCATGGCTACCGAAACTGTACATGCTGTCAACGCTGAAGCTCGCTTGCACGCCGTAGGCGAGCTCTGCCAAGGCATCGCGATGAAGCTCCATTCCGCCAAGGAACTTCTGGGCAATGACTGCAACGAGGATCTCAACTCTGTCGTGGCTGCCATGCTTGGGCAGCTTGGCTGGATGGCCGAAAAGGCTTCACTGATCGCCGGTGATCAGGTTCCGATTGTTGGATCGCCTGAAGGTTGGATGTTGGACAGTGGTGTGCAAGCTGCCCTTCAAGGCCGGGGGCAATGAAATGAGCACACCCAAGGGAGGGGGCGCTCCAGCAATACGCTACCGACCTATCTTTGGCGGCCCCTTCGGCCGTTCCGGCGAGTTCGTCATGGCCACCATGGCGTGTGTCGAGCGCGGCCTCCACGCCGTGCGCCACCTGGTGGTGCAGCCCCGCACGGGCGCTGTACTGGCCATGGACACCGACAAGGCTGCCGCGCTGTCTGCTGCTCGCCGACTACTCAAGGCCGCAGCGCTGCTCCAGCGCTCGGAGGCCAGCAACGAGCCACAGATTCAGCAGGCCTCGCTGTGGCTGGAGGAAGACCTCCCGCTGCCGATGCCAGGGGCTAGGCCCAGGGCTATTCCGCGCAGACGCCGGGAGGTGTTCGAGCGCAGTGGCGGCCGGTGCTTCTACTGCGGTGGGGAGGTGACCATCGAAGCCTTCCAGGTGGAGCACCAGCAACCTCGAGCGCTGGGCGGTGGTGATGACCTGCTGAACCTGGTAGCTGCGTGTGAGCCGTGCAACCTGGCCAAGAGCGACAGAACCGCCCTGGAGTTTGTCGCAGAGCGTAGGGGGGTCTATGGGCAATGATGAACAAGACCTGCAGGAGGTCGAGATGGTCATGATCCTGCGCCGGCTTTCGGACGACGCGCGGGGCATGCTGCTCGGGGCGGCCCGTGGGCTGCTCAAGGCAGATGCTGCGCCCGCAACGGTCGACAAAGCGGGAGAGCCGGTCGATGACGAGCAAGTGGTCCTCCACTGACCCGGACTGAGGTGGAGCGTGGAAGACCGAGCAATGGAACGACGCAAGCCCGGCCGACCGCCGCTGGGCAGGCGTGATGCATCTGCCAATCTGGTCATCGCCCAGACTGTGCACACCTTGGCGAACTGGGGCTTCAGTGTTCGGACGGTAGCCTCCCCCGGGGTCGCCGAGGTTGTTGGGGTACTTGCCTTCAGGATCTTGAAAAGGGCGTCATCGCAAGGCGGCCCACTCTGCGAGAGGCAGATCAAGAGAATCTACGAGGGCTGGCTTGGGGATCCAATTGCTCGCTGGGCCCACAGCTCGGCCCACTACCCAGTGGCCTGGCGCAGGCGGTGGCGACCGCTTCCCAAAGCGTCCCTGGAGCAATTGGCCGAGCGCTTGCTGCGCAATGGAGGCGTGTGGCCTCGTGAGGCGGTGACCATCTCAGGTCACGCCGGCCTGGCCGCACAAATTTCTGCGTCAGCATGGATCGCTTCGCGCCCACCCGCAACGATTCCTGATCTGACCAGTGAAGGCTGGGCGGAAGAAGACACGTCGCCGACGCTGAACATTGCGCCGGCTGGGCGGGGCTGGGCCACTGGCCGCGACGGGCCTCAATAGAGCGAAAACCGGCCAAAGCGGGGACATTAAATGGCGGCGATAAGCCCGCCCCGACACCATCAGCGCACCTCAACACGACTAGGTGCCTCTGATGGAGACGCAACAGAAAGCCCCGCCGCCCTTGCCCTTTCCTCCTGGCGCGCTCTTGCGCGTTGAGCAGATTGTCGGCAATCCCAAGAAAGGCCTTCAGGGCCTGATCCCAGTCTCAGCTGCGACGTGGTGGCGCTGGGTCAAGGATGGCCGCGTGCCGGCCGGCCGCAAGCTTGGCCCCCAAGTGACGGCCTGGCCCATCGAGGTCGTCATGGCCGTCGGCATGCCCGCCAATGATGCCCAGGAGGCCGCATGAGCGCCGCCCGCATCGACGAAGAGGCCAAACGCCTGGCCACGTCCAAGGCCCGCGCCGCCCTGATTGGCGCAACGCTGATCGAAATTGAAGGCGACGATGGCCGCCCGCTGTTTGTGCTCACGCGCTGGTCCCTGACCAAGTCTTTCGACGATCTCGCGGACGTTGAGCGTGTGCTCAAGCGCATGGCTGGCGGTCCCGCTGCATGAGCTTCGACGCGATCCGGTGGGCCATGAGCACTCACGCGCCATCGAGCACAGCCAAGTTGCTGCTGCTCGTCATGGCCGACTTTGCCCGGACTCCCGAATTCAAGGCCTACGCGTCTGCGGCCACGCTCAGCGAGCGTTCTCAGTTGGATCGAAAGACGGTCCTGGCCAACCTTGAGCGCCTCCAGGCTGCGCGCTTGATCGAGCGCCTGGACGAGAAGGCTGGCCGTGGTGGCGCACCTGTCTACCGACTGGCCATGGATGCTCATCGCATCGACTCAAGCAGTACCGAATCTGGGTCCGGTTCCTCATCTGAACCAGTACCAAATTTCCCGGGAACCGATCCCGTTTTTCCCACGAACCAGTACCAGTTTTCCCACGAACCAGTACCAAAAGCGGGACACAAACCAGTAGGAACCAGTATTGAACCAGTAAGGAGCCGGTGCAAGGCCCAGCCCGGCACCAGCTCCAGGTCTCTTTCCTTTCCTATGAATTTGGAATGGCGCCCCTCATCGGAGTTTGATGCGAAGGCCAAGGCCGCAGGCGCGCCCATCCAAGACCAGAGGCTGATGGGCGAGGCATTGGGGGAGTTCGTCTCGTTCTGGCTCACGCGACCCGACAAGGCTCGAAGCCAAGCCGAATGGGAACACGCCTTCATCCAGAGCTTTAAGCGCTACGCCGCGAAAGAGCAGGCTGCATTGGCGCAGGGAGGGCAATGGGCCCCAACCCAACGGGGATCCGACGCGCTTGTCGCCGGCTACATGACCGGCGCCATTCCCATGCCTACCAGGCCCCCCACTCAAGCCGAGCTCAACAGCCTGGCCCACGGCTTCGCCACCGGGGTCTATGGCCCGTTTGACCCAAACAGCACAGGCGTCATCGACATGGCTTCCGCTCAAGGCCCAAGGCCTGCCGTCATTCAACGCATCAGAGGACCCAAGCCATGGGATGGCGCCATTTGATCCTGGCCTTCGGCCTAGCGGCCACATCGCTTCGCCGCGATTCGGGTTCGTCACGGGCCGCCTCGACCCGCCGCCGTGCCACACGCCCTGCGCCCAAGTTCTTGCCCCATGGGGGATTCTTAACCCCCCCTCCCCGGGCAGGCCCCAGAGCGAGGCCCAGCAGCAAGCCTCAGGCGCCCTGAAACCAGGCGCAGGTAGCCAACCCCCTCGACACCCTCAAGGACACAGCAATG
>CANBUA010000347.1 GCA_947372535.1 Burkholderiales bacterium | reverse complement strand
TCCAGCACCGCGCTGATGCCGCTGAGCGAGAGTGCCGAATCGATGGTCGCGTCATAGCTGAGCGTGGTGTTGAACACCGGCTGCGGCAAGGGTGAGGTCGACAGCAGCAGGCGCGGCTCCAGGCTTTCCACCACCGGGCGCTTGCGCGGCGCCGGGGCCTCGGCCCCGTCAGGGCGCAGTTTGTTGAGCAACCCGCCAGCGGAGGATTTGCCCCAGGCGATCAGACGTTCCTGACGCGACAAAGGGGACGTCCCCGTTTTGTTAGCGTTGTTTTTACGACCTGGTTTTCCGCGGCTGCTCATGACGAATTCCTTGAAGGCTGGCACGGCACGTGTCAATAACCGAACAAGGAAGATCGCTCCTATATTGACCAGAAAACCAGTGATCAATCAGGAAATACCCGCGAAATGTCCTGTAGCCCGGTCTGAGACGTGCGCAATTTCTCAAACTACGGCGAGAGTAGTCGTGCAGCCGCGACCAAGGTATCCCTAGGTTTGAAGCAGAACTGGGAGCACCGGAACAGGGGGTTGTGTCAGACCACTCAGCGGGCAGGCGCGGGCGGAAGCGCCTGGACAAAAGCCGTCACGTCATTGAGCGCCGGCGACAACCAGCGCAAAGGCTGCGCCAAAGAGCCCACCAAGGACACATGACCAACGTGGTCATACCGCTTGAACACCACCGGCACACCCACTGCCTTCAGGCGCTCTGCCAGATTGGCGCTGTTGCGCTCGGGGTTGACTGTCTCATCCTTCTTGGCCACTGCCAGAAAGGTGCGTGGCGCGCCCGATTTGACGTGGTTGATGGGCTGAGAGTCCTTCGGCACGTTGGGGTGATGGAAGGTCTCGCGTGTCTGCGGATCCTGGATGGGTATGAAATCGTAGGGGCCCGCCAGGCCGACCCAGCCGGCCAGTTCCGACAACTGATGCCCTTGCTGCTGGAGCCAACGCGCGTCCAGGGCAATCATCGCGGCGTTGTACGCGCCCGCGCTGTGACCCATCACGACCACACGGCGCGGATTGCCCTCATACCGGGCAGCATGGGTCAGCGCATAGGCCACCGCCTTGGCGCCGTCGGGCAGAAAATCGGGGTAGCTCACTTCCGGATAGAGACGATAGTCGGCCACCATGGCAACCATGCCGTGGGAAGCCAAGGCCTCACCGACGAAGCGATACTGAGCGCGCTCACCGGTGTGCCAGGTGCCACCGTAGAAGAACACGACCACCGGGAAGCCACCGGCCGGGGCTTGCCCTTTGGGTTGATACACATCGAGCTTCTGACGCTCAAGCTGTCCATAGGCCACGTCCGCCGTGAGACGGTAGGTGTCCTTGGGGACCAGCGCATCCACCGTCTTCAGCGCGGAGCAACCGGTGATGGCCGCGAGGATGCCCAGCAGGGCAGTCAACTTCAACCAGGGCATCCACATCGGGTCCATCTTTCTATGACTCAGATGGAGGAGAGTGTGCTGGCCCAGATTGGGCAAGTCCATCGGCTAAAGGGATTTCGGCGTGTCAGCAGGAGCCTACGGTGCCGTCTGTTGCCAGGGCTGTACCGCTGCTTGGCCTGCAAACAGGGCATGCTGCTGGGCCTCGGCCAAGGTCAGCACCGGGGTCACACAGGCATCGGCCGCCTCAAAACGCTCGGCCCACCAGGCCATGGTCTGGGTGGCCACCAGTTGAGCCACCTCTCCGCGCAAGGCCAATGAGGGTGGCGTGTTGGGCCACTGCCCCCGCTGCCAATGCTGATCCACCCAGCGCGGCCGCTCGAACACCTCACACGCGGCCTTCCAGAACTTGTGCTCCAGCGCGCCCACGGCCAAGTGGCGGCCATCGCGCGTGGCGTAGAGGTTGTAGCAAGGCAAGGCGCCATTGAGCATGTCCTGGCCAGCGCCCGGCGCGTGGCCCAGCATGGGCCCGAGCATGGCGCCCGTGGCCTTGGGCATCACCAGGTGGGCGTGCAGGCCATGCGTCATGCTGACGTCGATGTGCCGGCCCTGCCCGCTCTGCCGCGCCGACCAGGCTGCCGACAGCACGGCGATGCAGGCCATGGCGCTGCCCGCGGCCAAGTCGCCCCATTGCACATTGGGCATGGCCAGCTCGCCCGTGGTGGCGCGCATCTGGTCCAGCACGCCGGACATGGCCATGAAGTTGAGGTCATGCCCGGCGCGCTTGGCCCAAGGACCGTGCTGGCCGTAGCCAGTGATGGAGACCATCACGAGCTTCGGGTTGATCTCATGCAAGGTTCCGAAGCCCAAGCCCAGGCCATCGAGCACGCCAGGACGAAAACTGTCGAGCATCACGTCGGCCTCTTCAAGCCAGCCGCGCAACTCGGCCAACCCTCCGGCCTGTTTGAAGTCGATGCGGCGGCTTGGCTTGCCTTGGTTGAGCACCTCGAACAAGGGCGGCAGCGAGCGGGCCGGATCGCCCTCGGGCGGCTCGACTTTGATGACCTCGGCACCCAGGTCGGCCAGCATGCGCGTGGCATAAGGGCCTGGCAGGTTGCGCGTGAGGTCGATCACGCGCAAGCCGGTCAGCAGGCCAGCCAGGCCCGGATCGATCCCGGCGTCTTGACCGAATGGGTTCACACGGCGTCCTCGAAACGGCCACCCGAGGCGGCTTGCTCGACCACGACAGTCGCCGGCTCGAATCGCTCGCCATACAGCTCGGCCAGCTCACGCGAGCGGACCACGAAGCGCTGCGCACCCATCGCGTTGATGAACTGCAAGGCCCCGCCATGGAAGGGCGCAAAGCCCCAGCCGAAAATCGAGCCGATGTTGGTGTCGGCCACCGAGCGCACCACGCCCTCCTGGAAGCAGCGCGCGGCCTCATTGGCCTGCGCGAACATCATGCGGTCGATCATCTCCTGCTGCGTGGGCTGTTGCTCGGCCAGCGGGAAAACCTTGGTCAGCTCGGGCCAGAGCGTCTTGTCCTTGCCGCTGTAGTCATAAAAGCCCTGGCCGGATTTTTTGCCGATGCGGCCCAGTTCCTTGCCCACCTTGCGCAGCACGGGCTCGCCAGGGTGCACGGGCAAGGTCTTGCCCTCGGCTTCCAGGTCCTTGCGGGTCTGGTCGCTGATGTGGATGCCGAGGCTCAGGGAAACCTCATCCTGCAAAGCCAAGGGGGGCATGGGCATGCCGGCCTTGAGGCCTGCCATCTCGATGGCACGCGGGTGGGCGCCTTCGCCCAGCAGGGCCAGGCCTTCCATCACATAGGTGCCGAACACGCGCGAGGTGTAAAAACCCCGGCTGTCGTTGACCACGATGGGCGTCTTGCCGATCTGCTGCACGTAGTCGAAACCACGGGCCAGGGTCGCGTCCGAGGTCTGCTCGCCGACGATGATCTCGACCAGCGGCATCTTGTCCACGGGCGAGAAGAAATGCAGGCCGATGAAGCTCTCGGGCCGTTGGCTGGCCTTGGCCAGGCCGGTGATGGGCAGCGTCGAGGTGTTCGAGGCGTAGACCGCATCGAAGGGCATCACGGCTTCCGACTTCTGGGTGCAGACGGCCTTGATCTCACGGTCCTCGAACACGGCCTCGATCACCAGGTCGCAGCCGCGCAAGTCATCGTAGCGGGTGGTGGTCTGGATGCGGGCCAGCAACTGGTCGCGCTTGTCCAGGGTGCTGCGGCCACGCGCCACGGCCTTGTCCAGGATGCCTTGCGAGTAGGCCTTGCCCCGCTCGGCATTCTCCATTGTTGTGTCCAGCAGCACGACCTCGATGCCAGCCTTGGCCGACACATAGGCGATGCCCGCGCCCATCATGCCGGCGCCCAGCACGCCCACCTTCTTGACCTTGGAGGCAGGCTGGTCCTTGGGCCGCGACTGGCCTTTTTTGATCGAATTGAGCTGGTGCCACAGCGTGCCGATCATGTTCCTGGAGGCTGGCGAGACCACGCAGGCAGCGAAGTAACGTGACTCCACTTGCAAGCCCGCGTCGATGTCCAGCAGGCAGCCTTCGAACAGGCAGGACATGATGTGCGTGATGGCCGGGTAGTTGCCATGCGCCTTGGCGTTGGCGATCGACGGCGAGATGGCCAGCACCTGCACCACGCCCGGGCTCTTGCTGTCGCCACCGGGGATGCGGAAGCCCTTGGCATCCCAAGG
>CANBUA010000346.1 GCA_947372535.1 Burkholderiales bacterium | reverse complement strand
AAGCTGACGATGTGGTCAAGGCCAAAAATGCCAGCGGAGCCTTTGATGGTGTGCGCGGCGCGGAAGATGGCATTGATGATTTCATCATCCTGCGGATTTTTTTCCAGCTGCAGCAAGGCCGCTTCCATCTGTTCGAGCAGTTCGCGGCTTTCTGTATAGAAAGCCGTCAGGGCTTCGTCCATGCTCATGGGGTGACCTCCTGGGTGTCAGGTTCAGATGTTTCAAAGTGATCAATCAAGCCGGTGAGTTGCAGCACGGCTTTGATCTGCGCGGGCGGCGAGATCAATACCAGTTGGCTTTCACGTTGTGCCGCCTCATGTCTGGCTGCCAGCAACAATTGCAAACCTGCGCCGTCGAACTCCGTCACCTCGCCGAGGTCGACTCGCAGCGTCGATTTCGACGCCATGGCCTCCAGCAAACGCGTTTTGATCTCGTGCGCGGTAAACACGGTCAATTCCCCATCAATGGCAATGGATGTGGTCATGGCAGCACCAGTTTGGACACGACGTCCAGCAGTTGAGGGGGCAAGAAGGGCTTGACGATCCAGGCCTTGGCACCCGCCGCCTTGCCTTTGGCCATCTTTTCGGACCCCGCTTCGGTGGTTAGCATGACCACAGGGGTGTACTTGTAGGCGGCGATCTGCTTCATCGCGGTGACGAAACCAAAGCCGTCCAGCCTGGGCATGTTCACGTCACTGACCACCAAGTGGTACTTGCGGCCATCAAGCTTGGTCAGCGCTGTTTGTCCGTCGTCTGCTTCAACGACCTCGTAACCCGCGCTGGTCAGCGCGATGCGTACGGCGGTGCGCAGCGACGAAGAGTCGTCCACCACCAGAATGGTCTTGGCCATGGCTGATCACTCCTAATTAAAAGAAAGTCGTGTTAGATACGTTCGATTGGGCTGATGCATGGGCGGCGACCTCCGGTAGCGGGCGCCCTTCGTGCACGGCGATCTCTTCCGGCGTTGTGTAGGCGGCCCTCAGGCCCGCCAGCCAATGCGCCACATTCAAGTCGGCGCTAGACTCGACACGTTGCAGTTGGTCGCGCATGCGGCGAATGTCCAGCTCGGCGTGCTCAAGGATCTGGCTGATGCGGTCCTGAGACTGCACGGACACGAGTACGTCATCGATCTCTGCGCGGATGGCGGCACCTTCGGCCAACATCGATTCGGAAGCCTGCATGGAAGCCTGCGCCAAGGCTTCAATCCGCTCCACGACATTGGTGATGGTTTCCCCCGCTCGATTGACGATCAGATCGTTTTTGGCAGTAGCCGTTTGATGAACCTCGTTGGCCTGCCCCATGGCCTGCGCAACCTGTTCGATCACAACGGAGATCCGCTCTGCCGTGCGTGCTGACTCCTGCGACAGGTGCCTGACCTCTTTGGCCACCACTGAAAAGCCGCGCCCACTCTCACCTGCTCGCGCTGCCTCAATGGCTGCATTCAGCGACAGGAGATTGGTCTGGCGTGCGATCAACCCCACATCGTTCGCCATTTGGTTGAGGTTGCCGACGTGCGTGGTAATGGACTCGATCTGCTGGTGCAGTTCGTCCTTGGCCCTCAAGGCAGACTGCAACTCGCCCAAAACCTCCGTCAGCCGCTGCTGCGACTCTGACAGCGTGGCCATCAAACTCCCGCCACTTTTTTCTGATGCCTGGGCCATGGTGGCGTTCAGGCGTTGCGACATGCCGCCAAACTGCAGCATGAGGGCCGACATGGCCTGGTCCATGTAGTGCCGTGCCGCATGCACCTGCCCCCCCCAAACCGGCAAGACGTCACCGCACAGGTTCGAGACATCTCGACCAAATTCGTGGGACAACGAATAGGGTGCTGTTGGGGGAGCGTTCTGTCTGCGTTTGTCTGAGGCGGCATGAACGCCGATCAGAAACAGGGCACACGGCAAGGCTGCGATGGGTAAACAGGCCGACACCGCAACGCAAAACAAACTGGCCAGCAACACCCAAGGCATGCGTTCGGTCAACTCCCGTTTGCCTTTCAATAACAAACCGGCAGTACTCATTGCTCACCCCCTACCAAACCATCAGATGCGGCTGGTGTTTCACAAGCATGGCCCGGCCATTTGTCTTTGGGCACGAGTCCAAAGATGTATGTTGACTGATGAATTTTTAAATCAAACGTCGGCACTTTAAACCCCCACATTTAATACCCCGCGAAAGAGGTCTGAAAATTCGATTACCCCATCACCAAGATGACCTCCACGACTGCCAAAGGGAATTGGAAATAAATTCTTCGCAGTCATGCAATCGATAGCATTTACGATCACCTCATGAATGCATAAGATATCGACAGCCAACGTCAGCAAAGAAGAGAGAAGAGCGCTATCAGATGCTCTTTAGGGATAGATTGGCCGAACCGGTCTGATGGAGCGTCAGTCGAGTCAGGTGGTAAATTTGGTGCGGCAAGCTTCGCTGCAGAAATGAACAAATTTCTTGGAATTCCATCAAATCCGCTTCATTTAAGAAAAGCAAGTTTGTGAACACCGCCAACGTCTCAACTTTTCATGCCCTGGTGGCTCCTGTTTTTCTCAGGTCCTTGCTGTCAGAGGCGAAGAACAACAATGTCCACTTCTCCAGCCTGTTTCGAGGGCTTGAACTAGACCCGACTGACTTTGAGTTGCCCGGCATGGCAATTTCGCGCGGAACCGCCGTTGCGGTGATACGTCGGGCACTGCAACTGATGCCCGCTTCCGATCACGGACTTGAACTGGGTAAACGCTCCGTGGTCACTGAGCGTGGCGCCCTGGCACTAGGGATGTTGGCCGCAGACACCTTGGGCGAGGCGATCAGCCTCGCGGTCCGGTTTCCTCGCAGTGCGGGCTACCTGCTGAATCTCCACGAGGAAAAAAGGGCCGGTGGGCACGACCTGATTGCCGCGTCATTCGAAGGTGATCTGGACCTGCAGCACTTTCTGGTCGATCTGACCTTCTCGGCCAAGGTCCAATTGCGCAGGCAGATCACTTCTGCCAGGTACACGCCCGCCAAGGTGGAATTCGTGCGAAAGCCGCCTCGTCACGCGCAAGCCTATGAGGCCTTCTTCGGTTGCCCCGTCCAATTCGGTTGCCAAAGAAACACGCTAAGCACCCTTGCAGCTTGGCAAGATTTTCGGTTGCCGTTGGCCAACCGCAATGCCTTCCGCTTGGCAGAAACGCTGCTGGCGAAAGAAGCCGAGCGCTTCGACTTGATGCCTGAATTGGGCGTTAGCGTAGCGCGTGCCATCGGCAGAAGCCTTCCCAAGGTACCCGATCTTGCGCAGGTGGCCTCGTCCCTTAACCTGAGCGAGCGGACGCTTCGCCGCAAGTTAGCGCAGACAGGCTTGAACTTCCGGCAGTTGCTAGACGAGAGTCGAAAAGCGAAGACCTTCGATTTGATGGCGTCTGAGAATCCGCGATTTGCCGAGATTGCCGCAGCGACGGGCTTTTCTGACCCGCGTGCCTTTACGAGAGCATTCAAACGCTGGACAGGACGTCCCCCGTCGCAGTTCGATACCGTTGAGGCGAATTTTGATCGGCCATCTTTCGAGTTGGACTGAAAGCGTGAGGTGAAGGCATTTTGAGAGAGCAAGCACTTTGACGAAGTCGTATACGCAAGATTCCCGCGACAAGCATTCAGCCAAGTCATCTTGAGGCGCGCGGCTGCGTCAGGATGGATGCCTTGGTAGCGATCCCTGAGGTAATCGTACGCTCCAGAACTCCCTCCGAATTGGTGGGATTTCGTGGTCTGCCGTGAGACGAGCTGAAACAAAAAGCCCCTGACTTTTACTAGGAAAATCAAGGGCTTACGGGGCGTCATGAGACGCGGTGGAGCTAGATCACATGTGGTCGATCATCACCTGACCAAACCCGGAGCACGACACCTGCGTCGCACCTTCCATCAGCCGCGCAAAGTCATACGTGACCTTCTTGCTCTGGATTGACTTGTTCATCGAGCTGATGATGAGGTCTGCGGCTTCGAACCAGCCCATGTGGCGCAGCATCATCTCGGCTGACAGGATCTCGGAACCGGGGTTCACGTAATCCTTGCCGGCATACTTGGGCGCCGTGCCGTGGGTGGCTTCGAACATGGCGATCGAATCGGACAGGTTGGC
>CANBUA010000345.1 GCA_947372535.1 Burkholderiales bacterium | reverse complement strand
CTGATGCTGGCGGTGGTCACGCTGTTGCGCAGTGGCGGTCAACGCTGGCCCTGGCCTTTGAGCCTGCTCATCGCGGCGGTCGTGGTGACGGTGTTGGACCCCTGGGCACTGCTGCAAGCGGGGTTCTGGCTGTCCTTTGCTGCAGTGGGCTTGTTGATGATTTCCGGGGGCGATGAGGGTGGGCAGGACAACGGCCAGAAACGCGCCTGGCTGCAAAGCCTGAAGCAATCTGGCCTGTCGCTGTTGAAAACCCAATCCGTGGCGTCCATCGGGCTGGCGCCCTTGTCGGTGGTGTTCTTCCAGGCCTTCAGCATCGTCGGCTTATTGGCCAACCTCATCTGCATCCCGCTGTTCACGGTGATCATCACGCCTTTGGCCATGTTGGGTCTGTTCTGGTCGGTCTTTTGGCAGCCGCTTTTGCCGGTGGTTCACCACACCATGGCCGCGCTGGCCTGGCTGGGCGCACATGACTGGGCCATGTGGCAGAGCGCGGGCGTGGCCTTCTGGGCGTCAAGCCTGGGGCTGCTGGCGGGGGCGTGCGTGCTGGCGCCCTTGCCCTGGCGTTGGCGGCTGCTCGCCGTGCCGGCCATGCTGCCGCTGCTGTGGCCCAGTCCCTTGAGCCAGAACTGGCTGCCGCCTTTGCCCGGCCAAGTAGCCGTGATGGCAACCGACATTGGTCAGGGATCTGCCATCGTGGTGCGAACGGCGCGTCATCAACTGCTGTTCGACACCGGGCCGCGCACCTCGCCCGAGATGGATGCCGGCCGGCGCGTGCTGGTGGGGCTGTTCCGCACCATGGGCATCGACCGTCTGGACCTGCTCATGCTCAGCCATGGCGACAGCGACCACATCGGTGGTGCCGCTTCGGTGCTCAAGGCCGTGAACGTCGATCAGGTGCTCAGTTCGCTGGCCGATGGGCATGAGTTGCTGAGCACGCCGGACCGGCGAGAAACGGTGCCCACGCACCGGACCTGCGTGGCCGGCCAGCAATGGCAATGGGACGGCGTGGCCTTCGAGGTGCTGCACCCTACGGCCGACGATTTGACCCGGCGCGAGGCCCTGGGCGACAACGCGCTGTCCTGCGTGCTGCGCATCGAAGCCGCAGGCAAGGTGGTCCTGCTCACAGGCGACATCGAAAAAGCGCAAGAAGCCGCCCTGGCCGAGCGCGCCGGTGCCCGGCTCAAGAGCGACATCCTCCTGGCCCCGCACCACGGCAGCAATACCTCATCGACCGAGGTGTTCCTGGCCCAGGTGCGGCCCAAACTCGTCGTGATCCAGGCCGGTGCGCGCAACCGCTACGGCCACCCGGCGCCCAAGGTGCTGGCGCGCTACCAAGCCTTGGGCATCCCCTTCAAGGCGTCACCCGATTGCGGCGCCTGGCTCTGGCAATCGGACGAGCGGGGCGCGCAAGGCTACTGCTGGCGGGATCAGGCTCGGCACTACTGGCGCCATGACTGAGGCGCCACAGAGGAGCCTCTGGGTGCATGAGCGTCCATCCCATGCGAAAATGCGCGATTCCCGGCACCAAGCCGGATGCGCCCCCGGGCGTGACAACCATTGCATTGAGGCCATCTGATGGATCTGAAAGTCCCCATCGAAGTGTTTGACGAACTGTCGGACGAAGTGATCAAGTCCAAGGGACTGCTGGACCTGTCCAGTGGCGAGATCCACCAGTTGCGTTACGAAAACTACGATATCAAAATCCAGGGCCTGCCCATGGAGAACGACGAGTACGAGTTCACCTGCGGCATGCTGTCCAACAACGGCAAGGACGTCGAGTTCCGTGTCGAGGTGGATTTGTTCTCCGGCAAATACTCCGTCAGCGCCAACGAGTTGCTGGAGATCAAGTTGCGCGCGGCCAAGCTGTTTGGCGGCCTGTCAGGCCCCGACATGCTGGCCGAAGCCGGTTTGATGGGCCAGGCGCCCAAGCCCGCGGCCAAGAAAACGGCCGGTGAGGCGGCTGCCAAGCCTGCCGCGAAAACAGCCGCCAACACGCCGACGGCTGCCAAGCCAGGTGTGAAGACGCCTGCCAAGGGCCGGCCAGGCTCCTTGCACTGAGCCTGTTTTTAAGACGAATCAGCCGGCCGGCATCTGCATCCGCAAACGCCGCGCCGCTTCCTCGTCCCGCGCATCGTCGATCTCGCGCATGACCGCGTCCATGTCCACCGCGCCTTGCTTGCGCTCGAAACGGCCCGTGAGCACCGTCTCCGGCGTCAACAGCGCGCCGACGTATAAATCCCAGATCTCCTCGCCATACCGCGTGGCCAGCAAGCCGGGCGCGAACTGCCCGAAGAAGTTCTTGAGGTTGTCCACATCCCGCAGCAGCATGCGTTGCGCGTGGTTGTTGCCCGCCGCGTCCACTGCCTGGGGCAGGTCGATGATCACCGGCCCATGCTCGCTCAGCAGGATGTTGAACTCCGACAAATCGCCGTGCACGACGCCAGCGCACAGCATGCGCACGACCTCGGTGATCAGGCTGGCGTGGTACTTCAAGGCGTCCTCAGGCGTGAAGGCCACGTCGTTCAAACGCGGTGCGGCATCGCCGTTCTCATCCGTCACCAAGTCCATCAGCAAGACGCCATCGCAAAAATTGTGCGGCTGCGGCACCGTCACGCCAGCGGCGGCCAAGCGGTAAAGCGCGTCGACCTCGGCGCTCTGCCAAGCCGCTTCCTGCGCCTCACGGCCGAACTTGGTGCCCTTGGCCATGGCGCGCGCCTGGCGGGTGTTCTTGACCTTGCGGTTCTCGGTGTAGTCAACCGCCTGGCGGAAGCTCCGGTGCGTCGCTTCCTTGTAGACCTTGGCACACAGCGTGACCTCGCCGCTGCGCACCACGTAGACCATGGCCTCTTTGCCGCTCATCAGCTGTCGCACGACCGTGTCGATCAGGCCTTCTTCGATCAGCGATTGCAGTCTTTGGGGTGTTTTCATGGCCCGCATTGTGCGCTGTGCCCGGACAAAGCGTCACACTCGCGTGTCAGGCTGAGAATTGATGCACCGCACCATCTTGGCCCATAACTTGCTGCGACTCTCTCGCCCATTTGCTCAGAACCGGAGTTCCGTGTGTCCATCCACGTTGCGCTAAATCACGTCACTCACTACACCTACGACCGCCTGGTGAACCTCTCACCCCAGGTCGTGCGCCTGCGCCCCGCGCCTCATTGCCGTACACGCATCCTCTCGTACTCGCTCAAGATCGAGCCTGCTGCCCACTTCGTCAACTGGCAGCAAGATCCGTTTTCCAACCACCTGGCCCGCCTGGTCTTCCCCGAGAAAACGCAGGAATTCAAGATCACGGTCGATCTGGTGGCCGAGATGGCCGTCTACAACCCCTTCGACTTCTTCCTGGAGCCTGAGGCAGAGACCTACCCCTTCACCTACGACGAGCTCACCAAGCGTGACCTGGCGCCCTACCTGGTCCTGGGCGAGTTGACCCCGAAGTTCAAGGCCTTCGTCGACAGCATCGACCGCACCGAGGTTCGCACCATCGACTTCCTCGTGGGCCTGAACCAGCGGCTGCAAAGCGACATCAGCTACACCATCCGCATGGAGCCCGGCGTGCAGACGCCCGAGCAGACGCTGACGCTCAAATCCGGCTCCTGCCGTGACACGGGCTGGCTGCTGGTGCAGGCGCTGCGGCACATGGGCCTGGCCGCGCGCTTTGTCTCCGGCTATTTGATCCAGCTCAAGGCCGACGTGGCCGCCCTGGACGGCCCTTCGGGCACTGAAGTCGATTTCACCGACCTGCACGCCTGGTGCGAGGTCTTCCTGCCCGGCGCCGGCTGGATCGGCCTGGACCCCACCTCCGGCCTGATGGCTGGCGAAGGCCACATCCCTGTGGCCTGCACGCCAGAGCCCTCCGGCGCCGCGCCCGTGACCGGCGCCTCCGACAAATGCGAGGTGACCTTCTCGCACCACATGGGCGTCAGCCGCATCTACGAAAGCCCGCGCGTCACCAAGCCGTATACGCCCGAGCAGTGGCAGGCCATCGACGCCCTGGGCCATGACGTCGATGCCGTGCTGAACGAGTCGGACGTGCGCCTGACGATGGGCGGCGAGCCCACCTTCGTGTCCGTGGACGACCGCGAAGGCGCGGAGTGGAACACCGAGGCCATGGG
>CANBUA010000344.1 GCA_947372535.1 Burkholderiales bacterium | reverse complement strand
GCCGCCCTTGGCCGAGATGCGCCCACCAAACGTGGTCGAGCCATCGGACCACACGGCCACGCTGCCACCATCGCCACGCGTGCCCGCATCGGCCCGCAGCACCGAGGTGCCATTGATGCCGACCTCGGTCGCGTTCACAAGGTCCGTGTCCAGTCCATGAAAGCCGCCACCCACGCGCACCCGTCCACCTGCACCACTGCCGCTGGCATCGATCGCGGCCGCGCGCAATTGCACGCTCTGGCCCGCCAAGGTGATGTCGCCACCTTGCGCCAGCCCGGACGTGCCCTTGGCCTGCACAGTCGCCGATGAATAGACGCGCTCATGCCCGTCCAGCCGCACCGTGCCACCGCCTTGCGAACCATTGGCACTGACCAAGGCCGAAGCCGTCTGGATCACCGTCCCGGCATCGACCTGGACCTGCCCGCCCCGCCCTTGCGAGGCATCGGCGCGCAAGCTGCCCGATTGGCTCAGGAAATCAGCGTTCACGTCAATGCGGCCCGCCTTGGCACCGCCGGCATCGACCACGCCGGCGACATCCACCGTGGTGCCTTCAAGCTTGATCGCGCCACCATTGGCATGCACCTGACCACCGACTGAGACCAGGCGCGTGCGCCCGTTCTCCGACACCATCTGGCTGGCGCCACTGCTGCCAGCCACCGCTTGCTCCAGCAGGCGATTGGCCGCCCCGGCGGACATGATCACCGTGCCGCCATCGATCTGCGCCAGCGCGCGGTTCTCCACCAGCGCGTTCACACTGGCCGGATCAACCTTGACGCTCAACATGCCGCGGCCCGAGATGTCCAGCGTCACCGCGTCGCCGGCGGCCAGCGCCACCGTGCCCAGCCGGGCACTGATGATGCCCTCGTTGCGCACTTCCGGCGCCAGCAGGGCGATGTAGCCTTGCTCAGCGGCCGTCAGCGTGCCCTGATTGACCACGCTGCCCAGCGCATCACCCCGGGTGAAGTTCAAGCGTCCGGCCATGAAGTCGCCATCGGCGATGTTCATGGTGGTGGCCGCCAGCCCGCCCACGTCCACCCGCGAGCCGACGCCAAAGACGATGCCACTGGGATTGACCAGCATCACCTGCCCATTGGCCGTCAGCTTGCCGAAGATAGACGACGGGTCGGCCGACTGCACGCGGTTGAGCATCACCGACGAGGCATCGGGCTGCTTGAAATTGACTTGCGCCTGCGCGCCGATGTTGAAGGTCTGCCAGTTGATGATCGCGCGGGAGGTGCCCTGCGTGACATCCATGCGGCTGCCGCTTTGCCCGATCTGGGCCTGCCCGGCCGCCACCACGCCGCCCTTGGGCAGCTCCTGCGCCCCTGGCGGTCCGGCCATGGCCGCCTCACCCGCCATCAGTAGCCCAGCGGCCACCACCGCACCCACGACACCCGATGTGCGCTTGCCACGCCCCTTGGCGTTTTCCGACACCGCGACGTAGCCGCCGATGGACTCGCGCCAAACCAGGCGGTACATACGGTTCATGGATCCAGGGCCTTTGTTCATGGCGTCATCTCGCTCAAATAAAGAGAAAAAGATGCCGATTGGTTCATCGCCATCGGCAGGGCGATCGATGTGCAGAGACGGGCTCGCTTGAGAAAAAGCGAAGCCCTCAGAATGTCTTGAGCACCACCAGTTGCGCTCGCGGCACGCGTTTCGTGCCATCAGCGTCCAGACCGGTGCCTGGGTCGCGCGCCGGGTTCTGCCCCACGCGCCAAGCCACCGTCAGGCGCACGTTCACGCCGCTGGCCTTCCCGTAATTGATGCCAAAGCCCGCGCCTGACAAGTCAAAGGCGTTGGGCGCCAGGCTGCTCACATTGAGGCGGTGATCGCGCCGAATGTGGGCCGTGTCGTAGAACACGCTGGTGCCCAGCATCTCGCTGAACTGATGACGCCACTCCAGGTTCAGCAGCACGGCATCGTCGCCGCTGGGCTCGGAGGTGGAATAGGCCCGCACGCCGTTGAGGCCGGTGGCCAGGAATTTTTCCGACGAGTCCAGGTTCCCGCTGGCGGCCTGTCCGGAGAAGCTCACGCTCAGGTTGTCCCACTCGCCCAGGCGCTGCACCCGACTGAGGAACCAGGTCACCTTGCCGAAGCCACCCTGACGATCAGGGCCCTGCACTGCCTGGTCGGCCTGCAAGTCGCCGGCATCGCCCGCCAGATCCAGGCGCCCACGGCTGAAGGCCACGGCGTACTGCGTGATGCCGCCGCCCAGCCAGACATCGGACGCATCGCCCGACAAGCTCAGGTTGGCCACGGACACTGTCTTGTCGCTCAAGACCACGCCTTGCACCTGGTTGCGGAAATCCTTGCGGTCCCAGGTGGCGGCCAGATTGATGTTGGAGGTCGCCGTGCGCCGCAAGGCATAACTGGCGCTCAAGCCGACATCGCCGGCGCGGCCCGTGTAGTTGACCGTCGAGAGCTTGTAGTCGTAGTCCAGCCAGGACACATTGGCGCCCACGCGCCAGCCATCGACGCCCACAGGCAGGCTGTAGGCAGCCCTGGCGAACCACGAGCCTTCGCTGCGGTTGACCAGGAACTGGGCCTGATCACCAATCTTGAACGGACTGTTCAGGCTCAGGCCCGCCGTGGCCCGGACCTCGCCGGTGCTTCGGGCGCCCGTATTGTCCACTTGGGCCAAGCCCGTCACGAAAGGGGAATCACGCAAAGCCACGGCCACCACCGATTCGCCCTCCTTCGCGCCAGGCTCCAGCACCGAACTGGCCGATACGCCGGGCAACTCATTGAGCAGGCCGATCGCGCGCTCCAGGTCTTCGGTCCGCACGGCCTGGCCTTCCCGTTGGCGCGCCAGCATGTAGCGCCGCGCCAGGGCCTCGTCCAGGTGACGGGCATCGCCGACCTTCTCGATGCGCACCCCGGCCAGCCGGCCTTCAACCACCACGATGGTCACCACGCCGTCGGTCAGGTCTTGATCGGGCAGGTAGGTGCGAACCAGGAAGCCTTTGGCGCGGTAAACCGATGACACCGCATCGGCCGCACGGCGCAGCTCGGCAAAACTGAGCGTTTTGCCAACCCACGGCAACAAGGCCTCGTCGATCGCGGGCTTGGGCACGGACGTCGCGCCCTTGACCGCGAACTCGCGAACCTGCACTTGCACCTGAGCACCATTGGCAGACGGGGCGGCCTCTTGCGGCGCCACGATGGCCGGCGTCGTGCGCGGCGGTGCCTGCGTGGGCAGGTTTTTCTGGTTATCGCGCAGCAGGCTGCCTGCATCGGGTGCCGCCTGGGCGTACAAGGGCGCGTGGCTCGACATGAGCACACCCCCCGCGCACAAGCAAAGGGTCAAAGGAGCAATTTTTTTCGTCATCGCCTGGCCAATCCAATCGATTTGGCCAACCGGGCTTGCATGACGCAAACGGCGGGCCTCGCACAGGCATTCACCCATGCATTTGCATTCACGTGGCGTCGTCCGAACAACCTTGTTTGCCGCCACCACTCACTGCCATCTGCAACCACCGGTGCCCTGGCACGCAGTAGATTCGATCGCGGAAGGTGATGGTGCATGCACCCGCCCCCCTCCTATGACTTCATGAACACGGCCAATCCCCGCTTGTTTTCGCTGACATGGCCTGGCGCACCATGAACCCAGGTCTGCCGGCGTTCAAGTCGGCCACGAAGAGCCAGGGCGTTGACCAAGGCAAAGCCTTGGCCAGCCACCGCGCCCATTTATTGCTTACCATCAGGCCCATGCTGACCGTCAACAAACTCCTCCCCCAAGGCCAAAGCCTGGCTCCCGTGCTGCTCAAGCGCGCCACCACCGTCGAGCTGGACTGGGACGTGCGCCAGAAAAGCCGCTTCGATGCCACCGACAGCGCCGGCCGCTCGCTGGGCGTGTTCCTGCCGCGCGGCACGGTCGTTCGTGGCGGCGACGTGCTCGTGGCCGAAGACGGCTCCATGGTCCGCGTACTGGCAGCCCCGCAACCCGTGCTGGTGATCACGCCTTGTGCCGATCACGGCAGCGCCTTCGACCTGGTTCGAGCTGCCTACCACCTGGGCAACCGCCACGTGCAGATCGAGTTGCAGCCCGATCACCTCAAGATCGAACCCGATCACGTGCTGGCCGACATGCTGCGCGCCATGCATTTGACCGTCGTCGAGGCCCAGGTCGG
>CANBUA010000343.1 GCA_947372535.1 Burkholderiales bacterium | reverse complement strand
GCCGGGCAAGACCTGCACATCAGTGCGCAAGACACCGCCACGCTGGCGGCGGGGCAAGACAGCCACTGGGCGGTGGGCGGCGCGGCCCGCATCCACACAGGGCAGGCCATCGGCGTGCTGGCCGGCGCCATCCAGCCGGGTGGTGAGGCCGCAGGCAAGGGCCTGACGGTGATCGCCGCGCAAGGTGCCATCGACATGCAGGCGCAGGCCGGGGCCGCGCAGGTGGCGGCCAAGCAGACGCTGGAGTTGAAGACAGCCAGTGGCGTGGTCAACATTGTGGCTGCGAAGAAGATCACTTTGGCGGTCAGTGGTGGCGCCAGCATTACCATGGATGGCTGCAGCTTCACTGTGCAATGCCCAGGCAAGATCACCGTCAAGGCCGGCCAGAAGAAGATGGATGGTCCATCTCGCATGAACCCCGACCATCCCGCATTTCCCAAGAGCGAATTCTTTACGCCCTTGCGCGTCAACTTTGACCATGCACCTCAGGGCGTACAAAGCTCTTGGGCGGGGATGCCTTACAAGATCTTCGCTGACGGTGCGCAAGTCGATGCGGGCGTCCTTGATGAAAGTGGTGGGCTGCTGGTCAAGCACTCGCCCGTGACCCGACGCTACGTCGTGGAGATGGCAAACGGCACGCGGTATGAGCTGCCCGTCGTAGACGATTACACCAACCCAACGCAAGGCAAATTGGCTGCGCAGGGGTTCATGAATCACACAGCAGGCAGCCCCGCCGCAGACACGGGTGCGACCCGTGCATCTTTGACCGCCAGAGAGCGGTATGTCCGCAGTCTCAATGGCCAAGGGGGAGCATAAGGATGAGTCAGGCGATCAAAGTACCGGTGTTGCGGTCACAAATGAGTTGCACCGCAACACCACCGTGGTTTGTGGCTTGCTCTGAATACCAACCTCACGAGGGCACGTTCAAGCTGCTGATCAATGGTGAAGCAGCATTCAAAGCTGTTTACGAGGCCATTGAAAAGGCAGAGAAGTCCGTCTGCATCATTTGCTGGGGCTTTCAGCCGTCGATGTACTTCGTCCGGGATGGCAAGAGCTTGATGATCGGAGACTTGCTGGAACGCAAGGCCCGCAAAGGCGTGAGAGTGCGAGTGCTGTCATGGGCGTTTCAGTTGGGCGACAGCGGCCTGGTGAACGTGACTGGCATCAAGGCTGGTCTGGGTGAATCCAACACTCCCGGTCGTTGGAACATTGCCATCAGCGACAAGCCCGATACCAGCACAGACAAGCAGCAGGCGTTCGACGAGCGTTGGTACCGCATATATGACATGAAACAGTCGTATGCAGGGGAGTTCAATCGCGCGGTGCTTCGCAAGATCGGCGATGAATTTCCCATGGACATGCTGACCTTCACCAGTCGCTCCTACAACGGTGATGACAAGAAGCTGGTGGCCAGCCACCAATACCAAGACAAGGGTTTGGCTCAAGAAACCAAGTCCACTTTGAGCGGCTATCCCAGTCACCACCAGAAGATGGTCTTGGTAGACCACGAAAATCCCAAGCTGGCAGTGGGCTTCGTCATGGGGCACAACATGCTGGATGCTTATTGGGACACCAATACTCACAGCATGAAGGGTCGGCCGCATAAGCCAGACGTTGGGCCAAACGGCATTGCGCCCAGAGAAGATTTTTCCTCTCGGGTCACTGGTCCCATCATTGGCGATGTCTTTCTCAATTTCGCGCAGGCTTGGAAGAGGGAAACCGGAGAAGTTTTGCCTGTGCCCAACTTCACCAACTATCCCCTGACGCCAATGGGCGATGACCACCCGGTGCAAGCCCAGATTTTGCGCACCCAGCCTCAGCACGGCAGGTTTGACATCCGTGATGCTTACCTGCAGGCGATCGGCAACGCGACCCAGTGCATCTACATCGAGAACCAATACTTCCGCTGGCCGCCATTGGCTGAGAAGATCAAAGAGGCTGCGGCCAAGCAAACGGCTTGGGGGCGCAAGCCTGAAGAGCATGGGGCTCTATACCTGTTCGCCATCACCAACAGCAGTGACGACGGCATGGGCGTGGGCACGATCAATACTTACCGCATGTTGGACAGCTTGGGACGTGCTGATGCGATTCCAGCTGTCGCCCAAAATGAGCGGGCAGACGCGCTGGACAAAAAGCTGCGAGCAAATGCGACACAGCTGTACCAAGTGAGTCGCGAAGGCGGGCCGAATGGCCTGGGCAAGCATCAGCAGGAATATGACAAGCTCAGAGCAGAGCGTAAGCAACTGCTGCAGGAGAAAAGCCAGCTTGTGGAAGGCAAGCCGCAAGAAATCGTCAAGCCAGAAGACCGGCCAGGCTTAAAGGTGCATGTCTGCACCATCGTTGCACCCGACACCCCAGCAGGTCAGTCGTGGGTTGAAACCTATGTGCATGCCAAGCTGATGATCATTGACGATACCTTCATGACCCTGGGCAGCGCCAACATCAACACCCGCAGCATGGAGTCAGACAGTGAGTTGAACATTGCTCACCATCGCCCGGAGATCAGCCAACCGGCGCGGCAGGAGCTATGGGATTTGCATACGAGGAATGCATTGGGCGAGAGGGTTGCAGATATGCCGTTAAGTGCGGCCTACTTTGCGTGGGACAGGATTCTCAAAAAGAATGCCAATCGTAAAAAATCTGGCGTCTCGCCCGTTGCACCACTTGCTGCATTTTCGCGGATGAGCCCCAAGCGATCCAACAAAGATTGAACACCAATGAAGATTGCCATTCGCTGCGTGCTCGTCAGTCTGCTGATCTGTTTGAACGCCTGCAACGCAAAAAAGGAATTTGGAATGGATGAGAACTGGTCTAAAGTAAAGGCCAATATTGCCTTTTCCTGCGCGAAAGAGTCGGATTCAATTCCCGCCCGCGACCCAGAGGCGGATCAGCTCTACAAGTACGCCCGGTGGTTGCACAAGAACAACCGCCTCAAGGAAGACCCTGTTCAGTATCCCAAGATTGAGCGCTTGATCCGCATTGCTACAGCGTATGGTCACGATAAGGCCAATCTGGAGTTGCGTGACATGATCGCGGCACAAAAAGCAGCGAGTGATGATCCAGTGAAAGAAATGCGAGATTTGGTCAACGAACTGATTGAACGCGGCATTCCTGGGGGCTATTACGACATGGGGCACTACATTGAGTCAGGTGCGCTGGGCTTTAAACAAGACCCAGAACTGGCGTTGAAGTACTACCGCAAGTCGGCGGACATGGGCAGTCCGGATGGGCAATATCTGGTTGGCGACAAACTTACCGATGCGGTTAAGAACGGACGAGCCGTGGCTGAGATAGGTTTGCAAATGTACGAATGTGCCGCGCAACAAGGGCATGCGAAAGCCGCGTCCGACCTCGGAGACCATTTCGCTACAGAGGGAAAATTCAAGGAGGCTTTGGTCGCATTTCAGGCGGCAGTGAAAGCAGGCGACGGTACATCAGCATTTGGCCTGGAGAAGGCATTTAGTGGCGTAACGCCAGAAGCGGCCGCCGTCTATCTCGGTCAAACAAAAGACGACGAACGTGTCCGCCGCTACAAGATCATTTCGAATTTCCTGTCCGACTACTCCTACCTGAACCCCACCGTTCCAGAGATCGATGAAATCGTACCGCTGCCCCCCGCCAAGCTGCAGCCATGGGGCGGTAAGTTGAAGTGGCTTGAAGCGCACAAGGCCAACGTGCCGCCGGCGCTTCCGACAGAGGCGCGCATCTCTGAAATGGCCAAGGCGAAAGGGCTCGATCCGGCCACAGGACGGCGGTCAGTCGTTGAGGACAAAGTTGAACGGTAGGGCCGACCTGCACACACGCGGGCGCTGACCTGGCTGAGCACAGGTCACCTGCGGGGCAGCTTCTGGTGCCTGGGCTTGGAGTTGCGCAACGGCGCATGAGGCGCGCTGGGAGTGATGCGATGACCTGCCAATGCCGAGGCAAACGATTGTTGGAAGCCCGCCAGTCGCGCCGCCAAGTTGGGGCCAGGAAAGGAGCTGGACGGCCCAGTCGACGGCGTCACCAGGCAAACTGTCAGTCCCATCCCGCCCTTTGCCCTGACAGCAGTCATGCTCTTTGCCCTTCGTGCCCTCCTCCTCGGCCTGCGCGACGGCCTGCGCCCCCGCCTGATCCTGACCTCGCTGCTCAGCCTCATGGCGGTGGTC
>CANBUA010000342.1 GCA_947372535.1 Burkholderiales bacterium | reverse complement strand
GGCCACATGAACGTGCTGCTGGCCGAAGCCGAAGTGCCCTACGACCAGGTGCACGAGATGGAAGACATCAACGGCGAGTTCGGCCAGGCCGACGTGGCCATCATCCTGGGCGCCAACGACGTGGTGAACCCCGCGGCCCATGTGAAGGGCAGCCCGATCTACGGCATGCCCATCCTGGAAGCCTACAAGGCCAAGACCGTGATCGTGAACAAGCGCTCCATGGCCAGCGGTTATGCCGGTCTGGACAACGAGCTGTTCTACATGGACAAGACCATGATGGTGTTCGGCGACGCCAAGAAGGTGGTTGAGGACATGGTCAAGGCGGTGGAGTGATCCACCAGCTTGCCGGCCCCACACGGGGCTGGCAGCGGGCTGGCGTCAGGCCGGCACCACCCGGTTGCGGCCCTGGTGCTTGCCTTCGTACAAGGCGGCATCGGCGCGCTGCAGGCCCTGGTCCATCTGCTCTTCGGTGCCCAGCTCGGTCAGGCCGAGCGTGATGGTCAGGCGGATGGCCTGCTGGCCATCGGCGGGCAGGGACTCGGCCTCGACGGCCGCCCGCAGCCGCTCGGCGGCCTCTCTAGACTGCTCGCGGCTGGCATGGGGCTGCACCACCAGGAACTCCTCGCCACCCCAGCGGGCCACATAGTCCATGTCACGCGTGCACTTGCGCAAGATGCCGGCCACGGCTTTGAGCGCCGTGTCGCCGGTGGCGTGGCCGTGGGTGTCGTTGATCTTCTTGAAGTGATCGATGTCGACCAGGATCAGACTCAGGTCATGGGGCTTGCGCTGGCGCAGCGCCTGTTCGCGGGCGATGGCTTCGAGGATGCTGCGGCGGTTCATCAGCCCGGTCAGGGCGTCGGTGGTGGCCAGTTCATGCAGCCGGGCTTCGGCCGAATCGATCAGGCGCACATAGACCACCGTCAGGGCGCTCAACACGAAGATCGTGCCGAGCAGGTTGAACTCGTGCAACTGCAGCAGGGTGGTGGCGTCCATGGGGGACATGGGGCTGGCGTGTCTGGATGCCCAGCCCAGGCCCAGGTACACCGCGCTGATCAGCACGGCGGTGGCGATCTTCCAGGCCCAGCGGCTGCGGGGATTGGCCAGCACCACGGGGATGGTCATCAACAGGTAGAAATGGAAGCCGCTGTCCCAGCCCACCACGATGACCCCGGCCACGGCATGAGCGCAGATCTCCACGGCCATCAGGTTGAGCGCGGTCACGTAGCGGTCGCTGTGGATCAGGCGCAGGGCGAGCAGGTAGGTCAGGATGCTGGCCACATTGGCCTGCGCCATGGGCGTCACATCGGTCAGCCAGAACAGCGTGATGAACGCGATGTGGGTGAGGATGCCCAGGTACGCACCCACGCGCAGCAAGGCCTGGATGGCGTTGCTGGCGTTGGCCAGAGGTCGCTGGCCCGGCTGGCGGGGAGGGAGGGCATGGGCGTGCATGTCGACCCAGCTTAGCGGCTGTCGACGTGTGCCCAGGCGGTGAAAATGCCAACGATTGGCGGCCAATTGACGCCTGATGTGGTGGCGATGCCGGGAAGGCGACCGGGCAAGCCGCGACACGGGCCAAAAAAAACCGCCCCGAGGGGCGGCTTTCAGTTTGAGGGCGCCGCAGGGTGCGGCCCCTTGTGGATCAGGCCGCCTTCATGAAGCCCAGATCGGTGCTGCCGAAGTGGTTGGGCAGCACCGACTTGATTTCGGTGGCCCCCAGGCCCATCCAGGTGCCCAGGGTGGCGGCGTACTGGTCGACCGACACCTCGGGCATCATGACGCCGGAGGGTTCCACCATGTTGGGGTCGGTGAAGCTCGAGCCGTCGTTGGCGTAACTGGGGATGCGGCCGTAGATCTGGCCGCCCTTCACGGCGCCGCCCATGATGAAGTGGTGGCTGCCCCAACCGTGGTCGGTGCCGTCACCGTTGTTCGACAGCTGGCGGCCGAAGTCCGACGCGGTGAAGGTGGTCACGCTGTCCATCAGGGTGTTCGCGGTCAGCACGTCATGGAAGTACTTGATCGCATCGTTGAGCTGGGTCAGCAGCGTGGCTTGCGACGTCAACTGAGTGCCGTGCGTGTCGTAGCCATCGTGGCGCACGAAGAAGACCTGGCGGCCTGCAATGTTGTTGGCCTTGTTGCGCGCGATCATGCGGGCGATCACTTGCAGCTCCTCCATCATCGGCAGCCGGTCGCCGTTCGGGGCCGTTGGCGCGGCCAGCAGCGATGGGTATTGGGGCATGGCGCTGGCCAGATCCTGCTGAGCCGTGTAGGACTTCTTGACCACGTTGGCGAAGTCGATTTCCAGCAGGTTGGTCGGGGTGGGGCCGGCCGTGCCGGAGGCCAGGGCGATGAGGTTGGCGTTGAAGGGGGCGTAGACGGCGAAGTTGTAGTCCTTCAGGCCCATTTGCACGGCACCGGTGTCAGACGTCGTCAAGGCGTAGGGGCTCAGAACATCGCCATAACCGAAGTTGGTGTTCTGAAGCATCGTGTTGATCGACGCGTAAGGGCTGGCCGTGGCCTTGCCGTTGGTGGGGATCTGGAGAGCCTCCAGGAAACGGCCGCCCCAACCCCCCGAGTCCGTGTTGCCCCGGCCCGATTGCCACAGGCTTTGCTGGTCATTGTGCGAATACAGGCCGGGCGGACGGTATTGCGGATCGCCGCTGTTGTAGGTCGTCTTGTTGGTGCCCTCTTTGACCGGCCCCACGTTGGCCAGGATGGCCAGCTGGCCACCGGTGTAGAGGTTGGCGACATCGCTCAGGACCGGGTGCAGACCGAAATCGGTCTTGACACCATTGACCATGGACGAGATGGTGCGTTGCTGGTCCAGTGCCAGGATCAGCGAAGTCGTGCTGTTGGGCGGGGGTGCACGGCGCGTCTGGTATTGGGCCCAGGACACGGTGTCGCGGGGCAGCACGGTGTTGAAGGCGTCGTTGCCGCCATACAGGAAGATGCAGACCAGGGCCTTGTAATCCGTGGCGCTGGCGCCCGTGGTGGCGGCCATGGCCGACATGTGGCCAAACAGGGTGGAGCTTGCGAGACCGGAGGCCGACAAGGCCCCGGCGGTCTGCAGGAATCGACGACGAGACAATTGGGTAGACATGATGATCCTCGTTCTGACTTGTGCTTATTTCTGGACGATGTATTCAGGCGAGACCATGGCCATCATGATGGCCAGGCGTGCCCGTTGGGTGCCCGTCAAGGACGTGGCGCCGCTGAGCACCGAGATGATGTGGTTCTGGAGCGCATCGGACATCGTGTCGCCCATGAGCTTGGTCTTGATCTGCGACACGAGCGCAGCCGAGGCCGCAGCCGTGGCGGTGGCGCCCGTGCCCGCCAGGGTGGCCTCCAGGCTCACATCCGGCACCAGGGGGATGCTGTCGAACATGCCGTTCTCCAGGATGTCCTGGACGGCGTTGATGTAGCTGGCGACCGTGGTCTCCGTGGTGATCTGCAACTCCGGCGCGACCTTCTTGTTCTTGCTGGTCTCGCTGTTGTTGGCCTGGTAGTTGGGGCTGAAGAAGTTGAACACGTTCACGGCCGTCAGCGGGGCCTGTCCCAGCGCGTAGGCCGAGCGATAGGGCAAGTAAGGCAGCGAGGTGTCGGCCACGAAGGTCGAGGGCTGGCCGCTGTCGGTCTTGGCATTGAAGGCCCGCAGCAGGTGGGTCACGCGCAGGATGGGCTCACGGATCTTTCCGTAGTCAGTGCTGGTGGGCGCGGTGCGGGCGTCCTTGTCCAGCAGGATGGTGCGCACCAGCGTCTTCAGGTCGTAGTTGCTGTTGCGGAAGGCCTGGGCGGCGCGATAGACCTGGCCAGCCGTGGGGTTGCTGCTCACCAGGCGCTGGATCATCTGCTTGGCGATGAAGGGCGCCAGGTTGGGATGCTGGAAGATGATGTCCAGGGCCGCATTGATGGTCGCGTCCAGATTGCCGGCCACGATGGCGAAGTCCTTGCCCAGCAACTTGAGTTGGCTGCCAGGCGCCAGGCCCAGGGAATCCGTGACCATTTGCTGCGTGCAGGCGTTGTCCTGGAACAGCGCCATGGGGTTCACCCAGGACTCTGCGCTCTTCTCGACGAAGAAGTCCGGGTAGTCATAGTAGCCGTAGGTGCGAGCGGTGTTGGTGCCGTCAAAGGCCAGGCCCACAAACACATGGGA
>CANBUA010000341.1 GCA_947372535.1 Burkholderiales bacterium | reverse complement strand
CACCTGCTCGCGCCACTGGACCTGGGTCACACCCAGCTCCGCAACCGCGTGCTGATGGGCTCCATGCACACCGGCCTGGAAGACTCGCGTGACCTCAGCCGCCTGGCGCGCTATTTCGCAGAGCGTGCGCAAGGCGGTGTCGGCCTGATCGTCACTGGCGGCTTTGCACCCAATGTGGCCGGCTGGACCAAGCCTTTTGCAGGCACTTTGGCCACCTCGGGCGCGGCGCAGCGACATCAGGTGGTGACCCGCTCCGTGCACGATGCCGGCGGCAAGATCGCCCTGCAGATCTTGCACACGGGGCGCTACGCCTATCACCCCTTCGCGGTGGCGCCTTCAAGGCTGAAGGCGCCCATTGCACCTTTCACGCCCTGGGCCTTGTCCAGCGCGGGCGTCGAGCGGCAGATCCGCGCCTTCGTGAACTGTGCGCAGAAGGCGCGTGAAGCAGGCTACGACGGCATCGAGATCATGGGCTCGGAAGGCTACTTCATCAACCAGTTCCTGGCCAGCCACACCAACCAGCGGACCGACCAATGGGGCGGCGACTACAGCCAACGCATGCGGCTGCCCATCGAGATCATGGCACGCACGCGCGAGGCTGTCGGTCAAGACTTCATTGTCATCTACCGCCTCTCCATGATCGACCTGGTGCCGGGCGGCAGCACCTGGGACGAGGTGGTGATGCTGGGCAAGGCCATGGCGCAAGCGGGCGCCAGCATCATCAACACCGGCATCGGCTGGCATGAGTCACGGGTGCCCACCATCGCCACCAGCGTGCCTCGCGCGGCGTTCGCTTGGGTCACCCGCAAGATGAAGGCCGAGCTGCTGGCCAGCGGCATCGACATCCCCCTGGTGACCTCCAACCGCATCAACACACCCGAGGTGGCCGAGCAGGTGCTGGCCGATGGCTGCGCCGACATGGTCTCCATGGCACGACCGCTGCTGGCCGATCCGCAGTTCGTGCTCAAGGCCTCGCAAGGCCGCGCGCAAGAGATCAACACCTGCATTGCCTGCAACCAGGCCTGCCTGGACCACATCTTCAAGAACCGCCTGACCAGCTGCCTGGTCAACCCGCGCGCCTGCCATGAGACCGAGCTGGTGTTCACACCGACGACCACGCGCAAGAAAGTGGCCGTCGTGGGCGCAGGGCCGGCGGGCTTGACCGCGGCCACGACCTTGAGCGAGCGCGGGTTCGACGTTCACCTCTTTGAAGCCACCGGCCATGTCGGCGGGCAATTGACCATGGCATGCCGCATCCCGGGCAAGGAAGAGTTCAAGGAGATGCTGCGCTACTTCCAGCACCGGCTGGTCAGCACCGGCGTGACGCTGCACCTGAACACGCCCGCCGATGTGGCGCGGCTCCAAGCATTCGACGAGGTCATCGTGGCCACCGGTGTGCATCCACGCGACCCAGGCATCCTCGGGCAGGCGCACCCCAAGGTGCTCAGCTACATCGACGTGCTGCGGGGCAACCACCCGGTCGGGCAGCGTGTGGCCATCATTGGCGCTGGCGGCATCGGTTTCGATGTGGCTGAGTACCTCGTCCACCAGGGCCACAGCCCCACGCTGGACTTGCCCCTCTGGCAGCGCGAGTGGGGCGTGACCGACCCGGCGCTGGCCCGTGGCGGCCTGGCCCCGCAAGGCATGCAAGCCGAGCCACCAGCCCGACAGGTCACGCTGCTGCAACGCAAAGGCGGCAAGCTCGGCATGGGGCTGGGCAAGACCACGGGCTGGATCCACCGTGCGGCACTGAAAATGAAGAACGTGACCATGCTGGGGGGCGTGAACTATGAGCGCATCGGCAGCGAAGGCCTGCTGGTCTCCTACGGGCCCAAGCGGCAGCGCCCCACCTGGATCGCCTGCGACCACATCATCCTGTGCGCCGGGCAGGTGCCGCTGCGCACCTTGGCCGATGAGTTGGAGGCGCTGGGCCGCAAGGTGCATGTGATCGGCGGCGCGCATGAGGCGGGCGAGCTGGACGCCAAACGGGCGATCGATCAGGCAGCGCGCTTGGCAGCACGGCTCTGACGCCCTGCCACACCCCCATTTGGGTGTGCCCACCACAAGGGTTGGCGCCGATGCTGGGTAGATACTCCCCTTGTAAATTCAAACTTATTCACAAGGGATTCACGCATGAAATCATATGTTTTGTCCGCCTTGGCGGTCCTGTCCATGAGCCAGGCGGTGCAAGCAGCGACCACGCTCGTGGAGTTTCATGGCGAGATCGCCACCACCCAGGCCTATTTCGACAACTGGGATCCCGCCATGTTCCCGGACGTCACCGATGCCGAGCGTGACCGTGTCCACGGCCTGCTGAGCCCGCTGGCCGTGGGCCAAGCCGTGAACATCTCGCTGTGGGTGACATCAGATGAAGCGGCGCAGCCATTGACCTGGGACAACGTGAACCAGTATGAAGACCTCAGCTACACCCTCAAGGTTGCCGTGCCTGGCACGGGGCTGGACTACACCTACGACTCACTGCCCAATGATGGTTTCATCAGGGTGTACCCGAGAGGCGCCACAACCCTGCTGGACTTTCAGTTCTATGCCAACCCACAGAGTGGCTCGCGGCAACCCACGCCACTGACAGGGCCTCAGTACATGCTGAACGGGCAATACGTGGCCGCGTCCATGACACCCGCCAACGAAACCAATCTGCACCAGATCCTGCAGCAGTTTGCGTTTTCAGATCTGCTCGGCAGCAGCACACGGATCTACATGGCCGACCCAAGCTGCCATTCCAATTTTCAAATTCAAACCACCTGCGGCTACGTTGATGTGAATCTGACGTCGCTCACGGCGGCGGTGCCTGAGCCCGCCACCCTGCCGCTGATGGGCTTGGGTCTGGGCCTCGTGGCCTGGGGCGTGACTCGCCAAAGCCACAAGCGCCGGGCCCCAGCGGCCTGACCAGAGACGCTCAGGACACCTTGGCCACCCAGGCCAAGGGCGCGTGGCGCATGAACCAGCCCACCAGCACCCAGGGCCAGGCCGGCACGCTGGCTTTGGCCGGCTCACGCTCGATGGCCGCCACCAGGGCCAGGCAACCCGAGGCCGTGTCCACCATCAAAGGCGTTTTCTGGGCCTTGCTGCTCAACTCGGTCTCGATGTAGCCCGGGAAAATCGTGGTCACCTTGATGGGCGTGCGCAGCAGTTCGCAGCGGATGCCTTCGGTCAGGTGCGCCAGCCCGGCCTTGGTCGCGGCATAGGTCGTGAGGTTGCGCGGCAGCCCGCGCATGGCGCTCATGGACGCGATGCTCACCAGGTGCCCGCTGTTCTGCGCACGGAAGATCTCGACGGCCGCTTCGCACTGCGCCAACGCCGCGACGAAGTTGGTCTGAGCCGTTTGCAGGTTGGCGTCGAAGCGGCCTTTGCCGATGGGCTGGCCCTTGCCCAGGCCCGCGTTGACGATGACGCGGTCGATGCTGCCCAGCTCCTGCTTGAAAGCCTTGAACACCTCGAAGACCTGGGCGTGGTCGTTCACGTCCAGCGCCCGCACCGAGATACGCAATGCGGGGTGCTTGGCCAGCAGCTCCTGCTTGAGTGCCATCAGTCGGTCGGTGCGGCGTGCGCACAAGGCCAGGTCACGGCCCATGGCCGCGAACTCGCGGGCCATGCCTTCGCCCAGGCCAGAGCTGGCACCGGTGATGAGGATGTGTTGTCGAATCGGCATGGTGAACGGCATTCAGGGTGAATCAGGGCGACATGAACTCGCGCGCCGCCGCCAGCGTGCGGGCCGGGTCTTCTTCTTGCGGCACATGGCCCAGGTCATCGAACATCACCACCTGCGACCCGGCGATGTCCTGCGCAAAGCGCTGCGCGTTGGCGGGCGGGATCAGGTGGTCCTGCCCGCCCCACAGCACCAGGGTGGGCTGCGTGACCTTGCTGACCTGGTCGGCAAAGTGGCCGATGGGCGACTGCACGAAGCGCTGGATCAGCGAGGCGCGGTTGCCCTCACGCAGCGTCAGCTCGTAGTAGCGGTCGATCAGCTCGTTCGTCACGCGCTCGGGGTGGCCGTAGACGCTCTTGACGCTGTCCTCGATGGTCTTGCGCGGCAGCAATCGCGTGGTCAGCGGCTGCAAAGCGGGGATGCGCGCCAGCTTGAAGCCGATGGGCATGCCTGCGGGCTCGAAGGGGTAGCCGCCGGCATCCACCAGCACCAGGCGCTCGAC